>JAKVBV010000064.1 GCA_022446965.1 Phycisphaerales bacterium | reverse complement strand
ACACCTGTGCTTTCTCATCGTGAGCCTGCTGTTCTGGTGGCCCGTGATGCAGCCTTGGCCCACGTCCCATCCGTGGCCCACGTGGGTGCTGGTGGTGTATCTGCTCATCGCCGACGTGCAGAACACGGTGTTCAGCGCCGCATTCACCTTCTGGCGTACACCGATCTACGACCTCTATGCCAATGGACCGCGCCTCGGGGGCATCACCGCACTGGCCGACCAAGCGACCGCCGGTGCCATCATGTGGGTGGCCGGCAGCGCGGCCTTCCTGCTGCCGGTGGGCTGGCTGATCGTGCGAGCCATGCGTCCCACGCTGGCGCTGCCTGCCGGCCCACGCGGGGGGCCCACCAGCACAACGGCACTGCCCCTGCTTGGTGGCACCGGACAGCCCTCGCGTGGCGATCTCTTCGCCACGCCGGTCATCGGCGGCATGCTTCGCAGCGCCAAGGCACGCCGCTGTGTACAGATCGTGCTTCTACTGTTGGCCGTGGCCATCGTGATCGACGGCCTGCGCGGCCCACGCACCAGCGCCATGAACCTCGCTGGTGTCCTGCCGTGGACACATTGGCGCGGCTTCGTCGTTCTGGGCCTCCTGCTCGCTGGCAATCTGTTCTGTTGGTCGTGTCCGTTCATGGTGCCGCGTGACCTGGCCAAGCGACTGCGCCTCGATCGACTGTCCTGGCCGCACTGGTTGCGCACCAAATGGCTCGCCGTCGCGCTCTTGGTGGTCTTCTTGTGGGCCTACGAGACACTCGCCCTGTGGGACAGCCCGTGGTGGACCGCGTGGATCATCATTGGCTACTTCATCGCGGCCACGGTGATCGACGCGTTCTTCAAGGGCGCATCATTCTGCAAGTGGGTGTGCCCCATCGGGCAGTTCCACTTCGTGCAGTCACTGTGCGCTCCCCGCTCGCTGCAGGTGCGTGATGAAACGGTGTGCACGGCATGTGACACGCACGACTGCATCAACGGCAACGCCACATCGCGTGGCTGCGGTACGGGCTTGTTTCTGCCGGCCAAACGCGGCGGCATGGACTGCACATGGTGCATGGACTGCGTCCAGGCGTGCCCCCACGACAACATCGCCCTGCAATCACGCACGACGGCCAGCGATCTGCGCTTCACCCGCTGGCGTGGCGGTGTGGGCCGACTCTTTGATCGCCCCGATGCACTGGCGTTGATGGCGGTGCTGCTTGCCGGCGCCTTCGTGAATGCGGCGGGCATGACCGGTCCGGTGCTGGCGTGGGAAGATGCACTCACCGCCCGCTGGGGGCTGCAGACCACCATGGTGCCCTCCACCATCGTCGTGATCGCAGGCATCGTGGTGGTGCCCGCCATCGCCTTGCCGGTGCTCGGTGGACTGGGCACGTGGATGGGTGGGCGTCGTGTGCCTCTGCGTATCGGCACGGGTCGACTGATCGCCGGCCTGCTGCCCTTGGGCTTCGCCATGTGGTTCGTGCACATGCTCTTTCATCTGGTCACCGCCTTCGGATCGGCCGTCCCCGCGGCGCATCGGGCGCTCAACGCACTCGATGTCACTACCGGCACCCCCAATTGGCTGCTGGGCTGTTGCCTGGCCCTGCCTGACTGGCTCGTGCCGCTTGAACTCCTGATGCTCAACGCCGGCGTGCTGGTGTCGATCATCGTGTTGCATGCACTGGCCGGCCCACTGACTCGGCACGGCCGCCGCGGCTTGACGTTCGGCCTGTGGTCGTGCACGGCGTTGGCCATCTGGGCGGCGGGTGTGTGGATCGTGCTACAACCCATGCAGATGCGTGGGACACTCTTGCCATGAGGTGGGCGATCATCTTCATCTTGAGCATGGCCTGCGCGTCGGCGTGTGTCGCAGACGGTGGGCAGCTGCACGCCACCGCTTCGACCAAGGTTGGTCAGTTGAGTGTGTTTGCCAGTTTCAACCCCACGGTCGATCAACCACTGGAGATCAAAGCGCTGGTGCAAGACAGCACTGGTCACCCCACACGCACGGCCCGCGTTGTGGCATGGATCGACGGCCCCCAGGGGCAGCACCTTGAACTGGAACTTGTGCCCGAGCGCAGCGACGGACCAGGCATGTATGCAGCCCGAGCGACACCGCCGACAGTTGGCCAATGGCACGTGGCCGTCACCGCCACGCTCAACGGCCGGCATCTGTCCGCTGAATGTGTGGTGGAGATTCAACCGGCTGCACCGGCGCTGGCCCAGCGTTGGCCGTGGCTCTTGCCCGTCCCTGCAGGCCTTCTGCTGTGGGTCGCCTGCCGCCGCCGACCAAGTACGCTGCCCACATGACCGAGACCGCGCCGCTCCAAACAGACGACCACGGCAAGGACCACACGACAACCGCCAACCGCCTCATGGCCCTGGCGCTGGGTGGGTTCGCTGTCGCCATGCTCGCCCTGATGATCGTCGCCGGGATGCAGGTGGACGGCGTCCTGCGTGACTTTCGCCAGCGGTTCATTGATCAGCACTATGTCGAGGTCGACGGCCGCACCATCACCATCGAAGACACCATCACGCAACCTACCTTGATCTACGCCCAGCACGTGACGCTGGTCAATGGCAGCGATGCCCCCTTGGCGATCTACGGCGGCGACGCAGTACTCGAAGGCACGATCAAGGGTGATGTAGCCTTCCTCGGCGATGCGCTCGACATCGCCCCAGGGGCCGTGATCGATGGCGATCTCACCCTTGATGTCGCCAAGCACGTGACGATCCGTGGCACGATCACCGGTGCCGTACATGGTGGCGCTGATCGCATGTATGGCGATCCGAAATCCGACCAAGGCACCTAGACTGGTTCGTAGACTTGCACTGAAGGAGTCACCCCATGGCCAAGGCCGTTGTCGATCCAGTTGAAGTTCGCCGCTTTGCGCAAGATCTGAAGCGCTTCACGGACGGACTGCAGGACAACATGAACAAGCTCAATGCCCGGCATCGCAATCTGGGCCAGACGTGGCGTGACCAGGAGCACCGTCGCTTCTCCGAAGAGTTCGAACAGTGCATGCGACAGATGGCACGATTCCGCGATCTCACGTCCGAGCACATCCCCTTCCTGCTTCGCAAGGCCCAGCGGGCCGAGGACTACCTGAACCAGCGCTGATCAGCGTGTTCGCCATGGCCGGCCATCAAGCAAACATCGGAGAAGTGCAGGCACTGGGTGCCCTGCGTGGTCGTGTGGTGGAAACCAGCGAAGAGCTCGCACGGCTCGTGGACAATTGCAACGGAACCATGCAACGCTTCGTCGACTGGGTGGGCCGCGATCGCGCCACCTATTGGAAACAGGAAGAACGCCGCCGCGATCAGAAGGTGCAAACCGCCCGCAGCGATCTCGAGCGAGCCAAGATCGCCAAGCCCGACGCCGATCCTCGCTCATTCACCGAACAGATGCAGATTCTCAAGCGAGCTCGCGCCGCCTTGGAAGAAGCGGGCAAGAAGCGAGCCGCATGCCGTCGATGGGCCACGGAACTCGAGCGACAGGCCTTGTTGCTTCGAGCAGGCCTGCGCCCCATCGCCGAGATGGCCGAAGGTGACCTGCCCAAGGCGTCTCGCTGGCTGCAACAGCTCGAGCAGCATCTGCAGGGCTATCTGGCCCAGGCGCCAGCATTGGGCGAGATCGACGACACGCCCGAAGAAGACGACGCACTGCCCAGCCGAGGCCGAGCCGGCGAACGTGTGGACCGCGCACCTGAAGGTGGTGACGCATGAGCATGCCCCACCGTGCCAAACAGATGCAGGAGTCGGCCAAGATGCTCAAGCTCGCCTGGCAACAGTCGGGCGAACGCTGGCGCGACGCACAGCACACGCACTTCGGAACCAAGTGGGTCGATCCCCTCGAGCGTGCCGTGCGGCACGCGGCCAGTGCGCTTGACGAAGTGCAGGTGCTCATAACCCGTGCCGAACGGGACTGTGGCTGACCGCAGCGATCCCCCTGAACTACACTGGCACCGTGCCTGAAGAACGTCTGTTGCCGTCCGCTGTCCGCTACGTGACGACGCTCGTGGACCTCCTCGGAGGCACGCGGGACCGCGCCGCCCAGTTGCAACAGACGCACACTGACACGCTGGCACAGATTCACGCTGACTGCACGGCCGAGCACAAGGCAGCACATGCTCATGCAGCCGCCGTCATCAAGGCAGCCGATGCGGTGCTCAATGACACGCTCACGTCTACCACGACCCGCATCGAAAAGAAGATCGACCGGCTGGAAAAAGAGTACGGCGCTCGTCGCACCGAGATCCTGGATGAGAGCGAAACGATCCGATGGACGGCCTCCAAGCGAGCCGACGAGGGCAAGTGGCTCGCCGAAAGCATGTACGAAGCGGCGCTCACCGAACCCGAAAAGGCGATTCGCGGTGCCACGGCCGAGCTGACCGATGCCACGCAGCGTGGCCGCGAACTCACCGAACGCATCACGAAGGTAGCCCCGTCGCTCAAGGGTGGAAACGACGCGTTTCCCCCGGGGCCGGAATTGCCCGATGCTGCCCTGATCGACACCACATTGATCGAAGCCCAGCGCCTAATCGATGTTGAAATCGCAAGCATGAGCACCACGGTGCACCGCTGGATCGCCCGCTTCGTGATGTTCGCGGTGCCAGCGGCGGCCGGCATCGTGCTGCACCTCACGGAGATCCTCCCTCAGGGGCAGGCCTTCGGCGGCGGCTTCGGGCTTGGCGCCATCGCTGCGGCCGCGATCTGGTTCATCCAGACCCGCACACGTCGCAAGCATCTGTCCAATGCGCTGCGGCTGATCGAACGCTCCACCACCATGGCGAAACGACGCCGCGACATTCTCGCCCAACGGTATGAAGCCGCCGAACAACAGGCCCGCACGACACGCGAAGCAGAGTCCAAGACAGCCCGTGCTCACCTCGCCGATCAGATCGAACGTGCCGGACCGCGCATGGAACGTCGCCTCGAAAAGCTCGGCGCCATCAAGCAGGACAAGGCCGACGAACTGCAGAGCGAGCTGACCAGCACCACGACGCAGGCCAAGGAAACACACGCGAGCACCACGGCACAAGCAGCGTCCGATCGTAATGCGCAGATCGAGGCCGCCGACACGACGGCCACGTCGAGCACCACAGCCCAACATGAGGCGCTGCAGCGCGACACTACCGAGCTTGAGTCCACGTTCGCCGATGGCTGTTCC
>JAKVBV010000063.1 GCA_022446965.1 Phycisphaerales bacterium | reverse complement strand
TTGCAGTGCCTCCGCTGATTGCTGCAGACGTGCCGACAAGGCCTGCAGCGCATCATCCGGCACTTCAGGCAAGCGGGCCTGTGGCTCCGAGGGCTCGAGTCCAAGGAGCGCATCAAGAGACGGAAGGTCATCGTTCGTTTGACCCACGGGATCAACCAGATCATCGCCAGTGACAAAGGCCCCTGGCAGCGCGCCGGGGACATCATTCACCTGCACCGGCGGGGTCGCCGTCGCGGCCGCTTGTTCCAGCACCGTCGTGCCGACCTCGGCCAGTGTGGCCTGATCCACGGCGATCGTGTTCATCAACTCAACATCACCGGAATCCACTGCCGCTTGGGTGTCTTCCATCAATCGTGCCTGCCACTGTCGTAACACACGCAGCTCCGCGATGGCCGGCAGGCCCTCTGGACGATCACCCTGGGCGCCAGATCCACCGGCCCCAGATTCGCCTCCAGACGGTGTCCGAGCAAACGGCGCGTCCATGGATTCGTGTGACGGCGGCGCATTGTTGATCGCCTCCAGCACACTCTGGAGCCCTTCCACCACTCTCTCTTGCGCCAGCGCCACACTGTTTGCCATCACACCAGCACCAAGTGTGTCCGCGGCCGCACGCGCCGACCGCGCTGCCGACTGCACGGCGGCATTGGACACCACCGAAGCATCCAGCACCGGGTGCACTGTCGGCAGTGTGTTTAGTGCATCACCGACACCTGCCTGGCGCACAGCCAGTTGTCGAGCCAGATGACGCTGGCGCCGTGTGAGTGAATCTCCAGCAAGGGACTGCGTTGTCTCTGTGATAAGCGACTGTTGCGCTTCGATCTGCTCGCGAATCGCACCGGCCAATTCTGAACGCTGCGCCTGTGTTGCGTCCTGCTCCAGCGCCGCCTGCGCGTCGACAAGCATGTCGAGCGCTCGCTGTAGTTCAATCTTGGCCGCTCCGGCCTTGGTGATGGAGGTATCGAGCGCTGCTGGCCGCATGCGAAGTGCGCCAATCGCGTCGCTTTGCGCCGCAGCCGCCGACTGCAGTTCAATCGCCACACCATGTTGTGGACTACTGCCACGCCGTGCTCGGTCTGCCGCACTCAACACACCCCGGCGCACCTGCTGCATGGCGTCGGCCGTGCCTTCAAGGTGCTCACCTTCCATGCGCTCCATCACGGCCGTGTGGCGAGCCAGCAAGTCCTGCACGAGTTCACGCAGCTCCATGACATGGCGCCGCAATACGGCAACATTGTCTCGCCGCTCACGTGTGGAGTTCACGAATGCTGTGGTGATCTGATCGAGTGCATCCGCAGCCTGTTGTTGGGCACGTGACGCAAGTCCCTCATGATCGTCGCTGATGTGCGCCGCGGCATCGTCCATGTGCGCAGCGGCATCGGACTGTTGCAACTGCTGCGCCGCTTCGGTGATTGCTGGATCATTGGATTGTCGAGCCAAGGTGGACAGGTCCTCAGCTGCGCGCCTGGTGTCCTGTGCCAATGCATGTTGGGCCTGTGTGAGTTCGTCACGGGCCAGATCTCGAAGATCACCTTGATCTGGAAGCGCTTGCAGGGCTGATTGCAGTTCATGTTGCGAGCGCAAGAGTGAGCGCAGCGTTCCGTGGGCTGCCCACATGTCCTGGTCCGCACCAAGCTGTGCCGCCAGTTGCTCCAGCGCGTCGATCACCGTGTCTTGCCGCTCAAGTCGCTCCTGGGGTGTTGCGCCGGCAGTGGCCGCTGTCCGTGTGAGGGTGTCGAGCACATGGCCCGCCTCTTCAGCTTGCTGCCGCACGTCGGCCATGTCCACGCCGCCTTCATCAACGGCTTCAACAAGTTGCATGGCCTGCTCAGCCGCCTCACCAAGTGATCGGGCCAACCGGCGCTGGCCAGCACGCTCTTGTGCGCCCCAGCGATCTGCGTGTGATGCCGCACGTAGTGCCACCTGTGCATCGAGCAGATGTTGGATCGTCGAGGCGATGTCACGCCCCATCGCCTGCACCTCATCCTGCCACGATTCATCATCGATCACGCGGATGACACACGATCGGCTTCGTGAAAGTCGATGGCCTGTAGTGGGATCCCCCAGATCAACGGCTTCAAGATGCACCTCGATCACGTCACCGACTGTCGCACCCTGTGAGGCCAGTGACAATGTGCCTTCCACCCGCACAAAAGCACTTCCTGATGGTGCTTCCATCACCCATGGGTCCATCCAGCCAGACCGAGGTTCCACCCGCAACTGAACGCTCTGGAGTGGATAGTCGTCTTCGGCGCTTCCTGCCACGACGATGGTGGCTGATGTGGGCCGGGAGACATCGTGAGATGGTTCCAGCACCTTGAGTTGAGGCGCCGCATCACCCGTGGTCTTAAGGGTGAACGTGGGGCGGTCCACCGCCTGCAGGCCATGCTCATCTTCCAATCGCACCATGAGCCGGGTGTCGTCATGCGCCGTGAAGTGCAGTGTCCATTGGCGGGATGTGCCTGTTACACGAAGCGTGTCCATGTCAGTCATGAACGTGTCCTGCAACCACTCAGCATCACTGCGGGGCGGCATGACCTCATCTTCAAATGTCATCTGCAGGTCCACCTGTGTGCCCGCAAGCACAGGGCGTGAGGGCTGGGGCAGGCCACCGTGCATTTGCACGGCCTGCGGCTCGACCACCTGGGCGTGGGTCCAAGGGGGCGTGAGTGTCAATGTGGCCGCAGCCAAGGCGGGCAGTGGTTTGAATTGAAGGTGTACAGGTGTTGATGCGGCGTCTTCCGTGTGGAAGGTGGCTGATGCAGAAACGGCGTCGACCGGCACATCGATCACGAGCGCATGTTGGTCATCGTGTTGATGATGCATCTGGGCATGCACGTCACTGTGGCCACCGCCCTCATACATGAAGCGAACGGCCACAGACACAGGTTCATGGCCGCCATCTGGTGTCGTGTTACGGGCGGTGAGCTGCAACGGCAGACCGCGCCCGTGCACGAATGAACCCATGGTGGATTCGACTGACGTTCGAGCGGGCCAGTGGGGGGCCTGCCATGGCGTGAACAGCCGTTGCGCGGAGATCGTGCACAGGGCGGGTGTTGTCATGGCCGTGCCGACAAGCGCCGCCGTGATCACCACCAGACCGAATACCGCCGCCACCACACCTTGAGATGTCACACGCACCGGTCCGGAGGCGTCCAGACGCCGTTGTGCTTCGGTCACACACTGTTGTGCGCCCTCGTGCAGATTGGATTGCCGTAGTTCAACGGCGGCCATCAGCCATCCCCGTAATGGGGGACGTTGAGATTCCAACACACGGGCAAGGCCCAACGCTTGTTGTGGTGCAGAGACGCCAC
This sequence comes from Phycisphaerales bacterium, assembly GCA_022446965.1. Lineage (GTDB taxonomy): Bacteria > Planctomycetota > Phycisphaerae > Phycisphaerales > SM1A02 > JABAAC01. The sequence goes on along the minus strand of JAKVBV010000063.1, from coordinate 2,142 downwards.
TGGACCACCGACGGACAAGCACTGCCATGGTCGCAATGGCTGCGACGACCACAAGGGTGACTCGCCACTCCATCGGAATGTGGACGAGGTAGTCCATCACGCCCAACACCATCGCCAAGGCGACGCCGAGTGTGGTGGTCCACAACAGCACAGTCACGCGGCGGCGGCGACGCAGCCGAGACACTGTGACATCGATGGTGGACAGCTGTGGCATCACACCTTGATTGTCACATTGATCCGTCATGCGAGGGCATTCCATCTACGCAATCCCCACTCCAGCGTCAGAAACACCGCCAAGGCGGACCACAGCACCCAGCCCAGGGCTGGACCCACCGTGATTGACCGTTGCGTGTGCCGTGCCCGAGATGGAAACAGGTGCATGATGCTGCCCGCATCATTCACGGCAATGAGTGCGCCGCGTGTGTCGTCCACCAGGTCTTGAAGCGCTGCTTCATCGACACCAAATCTCATGTCCTCCGTATGCAACGGACGTACGGCGATTGATGTGTACACATCATCCGATTCCAGATGTGTGGTCCCCGCCCGTATCGGCTGCCATGTGCCTCGCCATACATCACCATCCGCATGCAGGTGGATCTCGCTCAGCGTCGTACCGGCCTCGTTGGTGACTTCCACGACACGCTGTGTTCCTGAAGCCTCTGGCACATCGCCTTCGAGCACCACGGTGGACACCTGGCCCACAATCGGCTCAGGCAACACACGAATCAGTGGTTCGACGGGTGTGACATCGCGGGCCAACAACCGGATCAGGTTCAACACGAGCGACTCCGCTTGCGCTCGTTGGGTGGTGCGGCGCCACCGCCACATGTCATCAGAACCGATCCAGCCAGAGCGACCGCCGCCTGTTGGCATCATCGCCACCAATGGCACCGCCTCGGTGGTTCCTGGCAGGAGAAGGTCCAACAGCACTCGAGCTTGTGGTCGGAAGGCGTCCACATGAATGGCCCATTCCAGTGGATATGAGGGTGGGGCGGGAATCGCCAGGGCTGCGCTGTTGTCCGTTTCTCGTGCCTGGCCCCGAACGATTGACTGATGGGCCGATGGAACGATCGGCATGAATGGAGCCAATGGTGTGTCTTGCCACGCGGACATGGGAATGTCGCCACCAGGAATCCACAACACCCCGCCACCATCGGCCACATGTGTGGCGATGAGATCCAACTGTGTATCTGTCATCAGCGCTGGATCGGCGTCGCCAAAGATCACCAGATCAAACGCATCGATCTCCTCTTGTGTCTGTGGCAGTCTTCGAATCGGAACGTCGCCTTCAGGGGCCGCGTTTGGATCCGCTGATTGCAACAGCACCGACACTTCGATTGAAGATTCACGAGTGAGCAGGGGCACCAGGAAGCGGTGCAGGAAACGAGGTTTACCTTCCACCAGCAACACCCGTGCAGCCCGGTCTCGCACATCAACCTGAACCACTTCCGTGTCCAAAGAACGGCCATCAACCTGCAGATCCACGGTCCAAGTTCGCAAACCTGGAAGTGCAGGTGGCAACGGCCTGTTCAACACACCTTGCTCCACCAATGCATCGGTGATGTGAATCGGATCGAGTGATGTGCCCAGATCGTCAGTGATCGTGAGTGTGACATCGTGTGATGAAAGTGATGCATCGCTGTGAAGGGACACCTGCAACGGAATCGCATCGTTGCTGAAGGCCACCTCAGGCGCCCACACTCGAGTCATCTGCACATCAGGCACACCTGAGCGATCACCCGTGGGCACAACGATCAATGGAACACCGGAACGCATCGCCGCACTGCGGCCGCCCGACAATTGGCCACGACCGTCTGTCACCAGCACCACACCCGCAACAGGGAATCCACTGTGGCGCTTAAGGGCATGCGCCACACAAGAACCGATCTCGGAAGGCCCACCTGACGGATCAGCAATCACCACCTCACCAGAATCACTTGGTGTGAGAGGATCGATTGAATCGGTGAACGTGTACCACGCAGTGATCCGATCCGCCTCTGGTGGTGTGGCTGTGATTGCGTTCACTGCGTCGCGGGCAAGTTGAATGCGGCTGGTGTCCGTATCGTGAATTGACATTGATGCACTTGTGTCCACCAGCACCAGCACCTGATCAGGTTCGATCGCGGTCTGGCGGTCCACCCA
>JAKVBV010000062.1 GCA_022446965.1 Phycisphaerales bacterium | reverse complement strand
ACATCGCCAAGGCAGTAGGCGTGGCATCTGATCCGCAAGCGTGGATCGATTCACCAGCGACGATGTCTCAGCACCAAAAGATCGCGGTGCGATACACCGACCAGATGCTCGACGACGCCAATGGGGTGTCTGATGGACTATTTGCTCAGGTGCACGAGGCGTTTGGAGACGCAGGCTCCGTGGAGTTAACGATGTTGGTGGGGTACATCAACATGCTGAACATGTTCAACAACGCCTTGCAGAACCGGTATCACGGCGAACTGGGCGGTTGACATTCACCCTTCGTCGGTTGGCAGCATTCGCCGCAGGCTTTCGCCGCCGTGGTGCGGCATTGGTTCGAGGCCGGACTCTCATGCAGCAGCATGCTGTGCTTCGAGCAATCGCCAGTGCACATCTTCTTCGCCATCGTGCAGTGCGCGGACGAGGTGACGGGTCAGTGCGGCAGATCCAGTACCACCGGGCACTGCATCGGCTGACTTGCATGACCACAAGGCGAGGTCATGCACCCTGACGTCGCCAGAGGGCGCCACCCGTTGGCCTTGCACCCGCCACACACATGGCCAGCGTTGTTCCAGCACGGTTTCCACCACCAAGGGCACGACGGCCGTGCCCAGGCGGCAAGAAGTTCGCGTGCGGAGCACCACACCGGCGCTGGCACGGACACGACGAACAAGATCATCAGGCAGGCCGCTGGCATGCTGGACGAACTGATTCCGGTAATGGTCGAGCAGATCCACTGTTCGGGGTCGTTCCAAGTCGATCATGGACATGGGAGGTCTCCTGCGTAGGCGGTCGTGGCCGGCGCGTATTGATTTGACCCTTCGATTGGAGGGTCCACGAGGCAAGCAGATTCCCAAACTCACACGAAACCGCCCGCTGCACGAGTAGAATCGACGGCCACATGATCCTCCCTGTCGAGGGTCGCCACAGGGCCTTCGGCCCTTGGATTGGGGTGCCCGGCACTGTGTAAGGGCATCTGCATTGGGAGATCGGTTGCATGCCGCTGACGGTCAGACATCTGGACGGCCCGTTTGAAGGTCAAACCCAGACATTTTCGGATGAGATCGAGCACATCGCCATCGGGCGTGATCCGTCCGTGTGTCAGATTGTGCTGCCTCCCGATGCCCGCATGGCCGGCCGAGAGCATTGCTCACTGGCTCGAGTCCGTGGTCGATATCTGATCGACATGAACGCTGACCGCCGCGTGACCCTCGATGGGCACACGCTGCTCGAGGCGGGCACGCCGCTTCCCGAGTCGTGTGAACTGCAGATCGGCCCTGAAGGGCCGCGTTTGAAGCTGCTGGTCACCCGCCATTCGCAGATGGCCAGCACGGCAGATCAACAGATCGACGAGGATGAATTCACGCGACGTGCGGCTCGTCCTGCCAGTGAAGTGGATGTTGCTGCCGTGGCCGAAACGGCCGGTGGATCACGCCGCATCGGATTGATGGCCGGTGTGCTGGCGATTATCGCTGCTGTCGGCGGGCTGATCTTCTTCTTCGTCACCAGTCAGGACGTGGAAGAGCTGCAGACTGCCGACGCGGAACAAGAAGAGGCGATTGGCGATCTTGCGGGCCGTGCGGATGAGATGGAAGAAGATCTGGTGATCCTCGGCGCCGACCTGCCCGAGATCATGCAGACCGCGCAGAACTCCGTGTACCTAGTTGTGATCATAGATTCCGATGGTGGCGAGACAGGGATCGGTACGGCATTCACCGTTGCCGATGGTGACGTGGCAACCAATTCCCACGTGGCCAAGTGGTTCGGACAGTTGGAAGACGGCGAGCGTATGGTGATTCGCAGCAGCGCCATCAATGGCGCTGAGTCGATCGACATCGATATCACAGGCGCCACCCACCATCCTGGATACGCGGCGTTCGCCGAGCTCTGGCGCGACTACCTGCCTGTGCGGCTCAACGCGTCCAAGGGTGTCGACCCAGTGCGCAGCGCCGGCTCAGCCTGCGATCTGGCACTGTTGCATGTGGATGACGCATCACAGTTGGGGTCAGCCCTGCCGTTGGCGTCCGATGCGCATCAGGGATTGTTGTTGCCCGGCCACGCCGTCGCGGCCATTGGCTATCCGATGGAAGGCATGGCCATGGAAGGCGTGAATGTGCGTCAGCCGGTGCCGCAGGCTCAGATCGGCCGTGTCACATCACTGACCACGTTCTTCAACACATCTGAAGATGAATCAGAATCCGGGCCCGGCCAACGAAACATTCTGTTGCAGCACTCCATTCCTGGTACCGGAGGCGCCAGTGGAAGCCCGATCCTCAACGGTGCAGGTGCTGTTGTCGGCGTACTTAGTGCCGTGAACTTCGCCATCATCGATGGTCAGCGCATTCCTACCAGCGTGGGCGTGAACTATGCCCAACGGGCGACATTGCTCGAAGAGTTGATGGATGGCACAGCCGACACGCGCCTGCCGGCACGCATAGCGAACTGGGACGAAGCGGTGAAGTTCCTCTATCACAGCGGCAAGCTGGTCAAAGGGAATGCGGGCATCGATGCGCTCCGCGCCATTTGGCGTCGACAGGTGCAGGACAAGGTCGGCAGCGATGAAGTCGTGCTCACCCACACCATCGCGAGGGAGTTCTATCCACTCACGTCATTGGAGGCTGCCCGCGGGCCAGATGGCGGTGTCGCCTATGACATTACGACCGCTATCACCGTCGAGTCGGGCAAGTTCTATCTGCTGATGGCCGAAGCAGACGCGGCGATCACACTGAATCTGCAAGACGATGCTGGCCTCGCCACAGATGTTCAACACATTCCGTTGGGCAGCTTTGCTCAAGGCTTGATGTTCCAAGGTGCGGGCGATGGCACGATCATCGGGGTGGTGTCCACGACCGAGGCGGAGCATGTGACTTGGGCATTGGAAGAGGGCGAAAGCGTGGCGGCGGTGCCTTTAAACCTACTCCGTCTTGCCCGTTCGCAATGGCGAGACGATCTACACAGTCGCTGGGGCGCTGAAGTGCGTGATGCTGGCGGCATGTCTTCTTCAGGGGACACTGTGACGAGTGATCCCGAAGGCCGGTTCTACGAAGTCGAGCAGATCGATCTACCGACCTATGGCCGCTACATGATCGCAGTGATCGCACCGGATCGGACTAACCTGGATCTCCGGCTGTATCAGATCGACGGCGAGAACCGAACACTGCTCGCAGAGGATGTACAGCAGGATTGGTATCCCTATCTCGTCATCGACAGCGATTACGCATGCACCCTTGAGGCTGAGATCATCTCAGATGAACAGAACGTCGACTACGACGTGTACCTGTTCCGTGCGCTGGTGGCGGGTGACACTGACGGTGATGACAAGGTCGATGCGGGTGATCTGGTCAATGTCGCACTGAACTTTGGTGCCCAGAGCCCCGAAGACGAGCCCGTTTCTGCGGACATCGACGAGAGCGGATCGGTCGGCGTGAACGATCTCCTGAAGGTCCTGGATAACTACAGCCAGGAGTGGCCCATTGAAGCACGCGAGCAACCCAAGCGGCTCATTTGCATGTTCACCATCGGCGGGTCATATGCCGACGGCATTGCACACATCCACCCGCAGAACTTCAGTGAGGCGCATGGTTGGCAGACAATCGTCAATAACAAACTCTCGCCACTGGTTGACGAGTTGGGTTCGGGTGCCTTCGACTTCTGGGGCCACAACATCTGTGGGTACTGGCTGGACCACGATTACTACTGGGCCGATCTGGACCGCCCGGAAGTCATGTCATTCGACCAACTCAAGTTCGCACGCGAGACCATTCCCTCGCTGGCAGACTTCACTGCGTTGTCCTCATTTGCCAACATCAACGACATGCAGTTGTACGGCTACATCGGCCAGCCACGAAGTTACGAGCGAGACAGCACTCCCTGTGGTTTACCGTTCGACACGAATTGGTCTCATGGTGACCTTGATCACTTCGACGAGTACTACGAGGAGTTCGTGGCGCACGGCTTTGTCGGCCTCGGTCATGACGCGAGCATCCATCACCCTTCCGATTCACCATGGCTCAACAACATGGTGCCGGCGCTTGGTGAGCGTGGCATCGAAGTCTTCATCGAGTCGTTGCCCAAACGTGTGAGCCCTCACTTGTTGGGCATGAATGTCGTCGCTGAGAACCGGGTATGGGAGTTGTTCCTGCAGCACCCGGATATCTGGTATACCGACGAAGAGATCCGCGCAGCGGGCGGGCGCACGGTGCATATGATCACGGTGCCGTTGGGCGAAGTACCCGGTGAAGACATGAGTGACCCTGATTTTGATCTGCATGCCTGGCAGTTCGAACGCACACTTGACCTGCTCAATGCCGGAGAGACCGTGGCGTCACCCTTGTGGGGCATGTACATCCGTGGGTACGACTTGCAGCAGCTGGTGGACGCCGCCGTGCAGAGCGCCAACGTCACGGTGGAATGATGTTCAGCAGGGGCCCCAGCCGCCCAGCAGCAACAACAGATCATTGACATCAGTATCGCCATCATTGTCGATGTCGCCGGCCTCGCCGCTGCCCCACGCCCCGAGGAGCTGCAGGAGATCATCAACCTCCACGGCGCCGCTCTCATTCAAGTCGCCTAGGCAGCTGCATGTTCCGCCAATGGTGTTGCCTCCACCATCCTGAAACACGCCAACGACATCATCAGGTTCGTTGCTGCATACGAGGGAATCCGACACGGTCAGTTGGCCCTCGTCACGCACCAGAATTCCGCCGGCCTCCTGGGCTGAGTTCATCAGAATGTCCATTGCGTGCAGCTCGACGATGCCCGAAGTCACCAACAGACCGCCGGCGGTGTTCGCGATTGACTCGCTCAGGCGCGTGTCCGACATGGTCACGGTGCTCGTCGCCACGGCAACACCGCCGCCCTCATCAGCGTGACCATCACCCAGACGGCAATCATGGATATCCATCACACCGTCGACGACATCAATGAGACCGCCGCGATGCGCGGTGCCGCCATGCACGTCCACTTCGAGCAATGACAACGCGCCACGGCAGTGCACCGTGCCGCCAACATCGGCAATGCCGCCCGTGAGTGAGCACCGCTGCACATGCACGTTGGCTGTCGGTGGCACGATGAGCGAGGATGATGCATCGGCCGAAACGCCGCATGTCCATCGGTTCCAGCCTCGGACATGCAACTCGCCATCAGGGCAGATCAGTGGTCCTTCATGGAAACCTGAGGCGATGTGCAGCGTGCTGCCGGGCGTGAGCGCAAGGGTGGGCAGGGGCACCGCATCGCCGCCGATCACGACATCATGCAGACCAGCGTTCTCGCGTTCGATCTGGTTCCAGAGCAGGGACATCATGTAGTCAGCATCGTCATCGTCACCGCAGTGGATGCCGTCATGCAGGATGGATCCATCAGTGTGCACGTGCGCACCTGCCAATAGATGGAGATTCAGGAAGCCGACGTCATCATGCGTGGTCGCGATGTCAGCAAGCACGGCACTCATGGCGTCGAAGCGTTCGCTGCTGTCATCGGTACTCCACGGTGACACCAGTACGAACAACGGGTCGGCTGATGCATCAACCACCAACGCGGCAGAGCGGTAT
>JAKVBV010000061.1 GCA_022446965.1 Phycisphaerales bacterium | reverse complement strand
TTGCCCACGCCTTGTAGAGCGAGGAAGTGCGCCTGCAACGGCACGAGCACCTCGGACGAAGCCGCAAGTGCATTGAGCGTGAGCACACCGAGGCTCGGTGGGCAATCGAGCAGGATGACGTCGAACTGCTTGAGCTGTTCGAAGACGGTGCGGAGCCGTGTGTGTCGATCTGCTTCAGCGGCCAGGTCGGATTCGGCTGCAGCCAGGTCGGTTTCGGCCGGAAGCACATGCAGATTGGGTTCAACCTGCACGAGCGCTGACGTGGCATCCATGCTTGGATCAAGCAGGAGGTCGTACACCGTGGTGGTGTTGTCATCGGCCCGCAGGCCCAGATGCAAGGACAGATGGGCTTGGGGGTCGAGGTCGACAAGGCAGGTGCGGCACCCGGCCTGGGCCATTGCGGCGCCGAGATTGACGGTCGTCGTGGTCTTGCCCACGCCGCCCTTCTGGTTGATCACCGACACGGTTCGCATGTCGCAATGGTACTTGCTGTGGTGTCGCGGGTAGGCTTTCACCATGCCTCGAATCAAGGACGATGCCATTGTCCTGCGCCGCTGGGAGTTCTCGGAGACATCCCAGACGGTGTTGCTGTTGACGCGGGCTCACGGGCTGGTGCGTGGCCTTGCCAAGGGCGCTCTGCGGCCCAATGGCAGCTTTGGTGGCGGCTTTGAACCCATGACCAGTGGGCATGTTTCGCTGGTGACCAAGGCCGGGCGAGACCTCGCGACATTGACGGAGTGGCATGTAGAGGATGTCTGGTGGTCGCTGCGTCGATCACTCACAGGCATTCAACACGCCACATGGGGTGTGGACATGATCGGCCGGATGCTCGCCGAGCACGACCCGCATCCTGAGGTCTACATCGCCATGCACACGCTGCTTGGCCAACTTGATGAAGGCGTCGGGCACGATGCCGCGATGGTGCAATTCCAATGGGCCCTGCTCGATGCCACCGGTCATCGTCCGGTGGTCGACCGAGATGTTCGAACCGGCGATTCGCTGCCCGAAGATGTCGACGTCCTGCACTTCTCCGTGCACGATGGCGGCCTGTCGCTTGCTGCGGCGCCCGGCGACCTGCGCGTTCGACAAGACACCGCTCGTGCCCTGGCGGCCTTGCGTGCCGGTGCTGATCCAGCGGCGCTGGATGCCGAAGATCAACGGCGCTGCGCACGTCTGCTGGCAGCGTGCGCTCGTGGCTTGATCGGTGATGAGACGCCGGCCTTGCAGTGGCTCTACCCCGATCTTCCTCGCTGAGCGGCCGTTATCAGACATCCAATAGTGACTCAACAGCCGCACTTGGTACGAAAAATGCCCGTCTCCAGCCCCCACCACTCAATGTGAACGCGCGTTTACCCGATTCCTCGCCCGGAGGCTTCGGAGAGTGCATGGCCAATGACGCCGTGACAATTGATGCGTTGATTGAAGGCATGCGTCTGCAGACGATGCCCGCAGTCGCTGCCCGACTGGTGGATGTCACCAGTGAAGAGCAGCCCGACGCGGGCGATGTGGCGCGCGTCGTGGGGCTTGACCACGCCCTCACCGCGATGGTGTTGCGGGCGGCCAACGCTGGCCCGAGCAGTGAATACTGTTCGTTGCCTGAAGCAGTTGATCGTCTGGGGACATCTGCGGTCACAGCGGTCGCGCTGGGCTCGATGTTGGCCGAGGGCATCGCCGCGGGCGAGGCATCATTCAATGAAAGGACGTTCAGGCGTTGGTCGATCCATGTCGCCGTGGCGGCGTGGTCGATTGCCCGGATGTCGGGTGTGTGGGATGCCGACGAGGCCTATGCGGCCGGGCTGCTGCAGGACGTGGGTGTGTTGCACATGGTGCAGGGCATTGGCCGTGACTATGTCAACATGCTCGCCGCAGCAACGTCTGACCATCACTGCCTGCACACCCAAGAACGAGAGTCCTGGGGTATCGACCACGCACAGGTCGCCGCGGCCGCCACGTCGAACTGGGGCTTCCCCGAACACGTGACAACGGCCATCGCACATCACCACGGCGCCGATGACAACTCCAGCATGCAGGCCAAGGTACTTGATCTTGCCAGTTGCCTTGCTGCAGCGCTGTTGTCGGGTGGTTCCGATTCGGCGATGCGGTCATTTCGTCATCGTGCCGACGATTGGCTTGCCATCGGCGCGGCCGATACCGAAACGCTGGTGCACGACGTGAAGGCGCAAGCCGACACGCTGCTCGGTCAGGTTCGCATATCCGGCGGCAAGCCGGTGGACATCGAACGTCTGTTGCTGCGTGCGCAACAGCAATGGGTGCGACACCAAGTTCGCCTGGGTCATCATGCCCGCGAACTGGAGCGTCGCAATCGCGATCTGGTCGAGCGGGCCGACAGCGACACGCTCACAGGCGCAGGTACACGCGGCCTGCTGGCGCGCGAACTCCCGATGCAGTTGCGTCGATGTGCAACAAGGTCCGCGCCGCTGGCGGTGGTGTTCATCGACGTCGACGGACTCAAGCCGGTCAATGACCTGCTCGGCCACACGGTCGGCGACGACGTGCTGCGCCGTGTGGCGGGCGCAATCACTGCTGCTGCAGGCGAAGACGCCACCGTGTGTCGCTACGGCGGTGATGAATTCGTCGTGTTGCTTCCCGAGTGTGACATCACGGAGGCGTCAGCCATCGCCGATCGAATGCGGATCGATGCCTCGATCGAAGGCCGCCGATGTTCGGATGTGCACTGCTCGGTGACGCTGAGCATCGGCGTTGCGTCGCTTGCGGGCGAAGCGATCGATCTCAGTACAGGCGAATTGCTGATGAACGCCGCGGACGAGGCCATGTACGTGGCCAAGCGTCGTGGTGGCGACGCAGTCGAGCTCGGTGTGGTGCAGCTGCCTTCGCAGCGGGCGGCTTGATCAGGGGCCCAGACGACCACACACGATTGGCGTGGGCGGGAACGCATCGATCAACGCACCGAGGTCGGACTTGGTGACCGCGTCGATGCGCGCCAATTCTTCTTCAAGAGGCACAATGTCGCCGCAGATCGTGACACGGCGTCCGAGCCGCTGCATGCGTCCGGCGGGCAGTTCACCATGCTGCGTGACGGCGGTGGCGATCATGGCACGGGCGCGGGCGAGATCGTCGTCGGTGATGTCATCCATCGCACTCGTGATCACTCGGCGCATGGTGGTGTCGACGGCATCGAGCATGTCCGGTCGACAGACGGCCCACGCCGCCCACACGCCACTCTGGTCGTGCCCTTCGTATTCGATCCTTGCCTCTTCGGCATGACCAGCATCGACGAGTGCCCAGTGCAACAGGCTGCCGTCGCCGTGACCGATGAGCCAGGCCAGTACGGCGGCAGCGCAGCGTTGGTCGTCTTGCAGTGCTGGGGCGGGCGCGATGCCCATCAAGTACCCCTGCTGCACACCTTCGCGGGTGCGATGCACCTCCTGGGCGGTGTGCTCGAGTTCCGGGCGGGCTCGAGTGGCGCCGGTAGGCGACCAATCGGCGGTGAGCGACTGCACAAGTTCAACGGTGGCATCCATGTCCACCTTGCCTGCAAGCGACAAGGCGATGCAGTCGCTTCCGTAGCGTGCGCCGTGCCATTGCCGCATGGCTTCTGGTGTGATGGCCTGCACCGTGTCGTGGTTGCCCAGCACGCGGTGTCCCATGGGATGGCTGCCGTAATACGCCTCTCCAGTTGCTTCCCACAACTGCCAGAAGGGCTGATCGTCGTACATGGCGATCTCTTCCAGCACGACATCCCGTTCGTCGTGCAGATCTTGATCATGCAGATTGGGACGCATTAGTTTGCTGAGCAGGTCGAGAATGCCAGGAAGCGATTCAGGCAACGCATGCGCGTGGAAGGCGGTGACTTCCTGACTGGTCCATGCGTTGTGACTGGCGCCCAGCGACTCGAATGCGAGGTCGATGGCTTCGCCATCAAGATCCCCGGTACCACGAAACACCATGTGCTCGAGGAAGTGGCTGATTCCCATGTGTTCGGGCGTCTCGTCGCGCGAGCCGGTGGATACGAAGAATCCGGCTGCTGCCGATGCCGCTCGCCGGTCAACTTCCGCGACGATGCGCAGCCCGTTGCTCAGAACGTGTTCAGCAATGGCGATGGACATGCAGCGATGGTAGCCCGGTGATCAGGAGTTGATCACGCGGCCTTCCACACCAAGCGCCGCTTCGTGGATCGACTCGGCCAAGGTGGGGTGGGCGTGCATCGTGGAGATGATGTCTTCCGCGGTGGCTTCCAGTCGGATTGCCAGGCAGAACTCATGGATGAGCTCACTGGCATCTTGGCCGATGATGTGCGCGCCGAGGATTTCACCGTAGGGCTTGCTCGCGACGATCTTCACGAAGCCCTCAGTGGCCCCCACTGCGACAGCCTTGCCCAGTGCGGCAAAGTTGAACGTGCCGATCTGCACGTCGATGCCGGCATCGCGTGCGGCCTGTTCGGTCATGCCGACAGAAGCAACCTGCGGGTTGGTATACGTGCAGCCCGGAATGGCTTTGTAATCCACACCGAGTGTGTGATGGCCGCCGATGCGCTCCACGCAGGTGACCGCTTCTTCCGCGGCGACATGGGCGAGAGCCGGAGGACCGATGATGTCTCCGATGGCATGGATCCCAGGGACCGACGTTTCATAGGTGGGCGTGTCGACATCGGCGTGGGGCACGTCGATGAGATCGCGATTCATCTTCACATCCACACCGGGGCCGAAGAGTCCGTCGCACCGTCCCGCCACACCAACGGCGACCAACACGACGTCGCACTCGAGCTGTTCTGACTTCGCGGCGTCGTTGACCTGGTTGGCGGTGACAACTGCGCCAGTTTCGGTGCGCTCGATGGCGGACGTTGCCCAACCCGTGCGGAACTCAATGCCCTGCTTGGTGAAGAGCTTTTTGGCTTCTTTCGACACCGCTTCGTCTTCCACGGGCAGGATGCGGTCCATCATTTCGATGACCGTGACCTTGGTACCCATGGCGTTGTAGAAGTACGCAAACTCCATGCCGATGGCACCCGAGCCGATCACGATCATGCGGTCGGGCCGCTTGGGCAACACCATGGCGTCTTGCGAGCTGATGATCACTTCGTGATCGAAGGGCGCAAAGGGAAGTTCACGTGGCTTGGCACCGGTGGCAATCACCACGTTGGTGGCGGTGATGGAGTCGGTGACTTCGCCTCCGTTGCCGTTGTAGTAGTTCTCGTCCGCGTCGAGGATGTCGATGGCGCATGGTGAGTCACCTTGTCGGCCGGACATGATGCGAGCATGGCCTTCGAGCACGGTGATCTTGTTCTTCTTCATCAGGAAGCCCACACCCTTGTTCAGGCGATCAGCACTTCCACGGGAATGGGCGATGACCTTGTCCCACTCTTGTCGGGCGCCATCGAAGGCGATCCCCCACTTGTCGCCGTGTGTGACCGCTTCAGACCACAGCTCCGCGGTGTGCAGCAACGCCTTGGACGGGATGCAGCCCCAATTCAAGCACACGCCGCCAAGGCGGTTGCGCTCAATGATCGCGGTCTTCATGCCCATCTGGGCGGCCCGAATGGCTCCGACGTACCCACCTGGGCCACTTCCAATCACGACCAGATCGAAATGCTTGTCTGCTGACACCGAATGAACTCCTGTGAG
>JAKVBV010000060.1 GCA_022446965.1 Phycisphaerales bacterium | reverse complement strand
TCTTCAGTGGGATGTACAGCACCGCGGTGTGTTCTCCGCCGCTGGAGATGACACCTTGCTCAATCTGCTCGACCCCACGAACCGGCTCACCATCCGTGGATTGGAGCGCTGCGGTCAGCGCAGGAATACTTCCACGGGCACGAGCGTTGGCCAACGCAAGTGCAAGACGAGCGGATTCGGGTTGACTTGTGCCGGTGAACATGCGCGACAACGGATAGAGATCGTTGGACACATAACCTGGGTGCACCAGCACCCGCCGATTGGCGTAGTACCAGATCGAGGTGCCGTAGTCCCACCAAGCCAACACGAGTTCAGTTGGCGTCGTGCGCTTCTCGATGCTGCGGAACGCTTCGACTTCATTTTCAATCACGACGGTTGGTGGTCGATAGGCGACGGCGTGCAGTAGGTTTGGGAGGGCGAGGGCGGAGATCGCAAGTACACCGAGCACCGTCGTCATCGCCGGTCGGCGTGGCCACAGGGTCGTGCCAACGAATGTGGTGGTGGCAAGCACAAGCCAGGACGCCCCCAGTGCTGCTGGCACCGTACCCCAAATGATGAAACGCACTCCACCGACCAATGCGAAGGCACCCAGCGTCGCCATCGGCAACAAGGTCAGCAACATGGGCCGGCGACAACAGGCCCAGAGATAGCCGATGACACCCAGCCCGGCCGCAACACCACTCCCAAGCAGGCGGATGCCGAGCACATCGATCCCCAGCAGCTGTGACTCGAAAATCGACATCCGGTGGGGACGGTGGTAACTGATGGCTTCATACAGCCCACCTTCTGGAACACCCAGCTCCGCGGTCTGCACGTACGCCTGCACGATGCGCCAGCTGTCATCCCAGGGAAACAGCACGGCGGCGAGTGTCACCGCCACGCAGCCGCCGGCGATAATCCATCCACGGGTCGGCGTCCACCGTCGAAGCAGCATCCAGAGCAGCATGAATACGACCAGAGCCGCGATCGCCAACATGAACCGACTCGGCAGCCAGCCGCCGTGCATCAATGGACAAGTCGCGGCGGCCACCACAATGATCGGCAGACTGCGCCATGTCCAATCATCACGTGGATTCGTGATCAACTGCATGAGGATCCACATGCCGGCCAGACCCACCGCGACCGGGGTGCCGTGGGCGTAGACGAACGGATACAGGAAGATCGTGCACGCCCCAGCCAGCAGCCATCCATGGGATCGAAACCGACCTGCCGTCAGCAACAGCCAAGGAATGCACGCCGCCAGCGTGATCGACAGCATGTCATGGTCGTAGTACCCAGCGATCGTGCGTTCGAAGTAGTTGACGGCGATGACCGCCAGCACAGCGGCGCCAACACCCACTCCGGTTCGACCCAGTGCACGGCCGATACCGATGATCGGAATCGCCAACAGGCCCGACAGCAACACCGGCAGCCAAAGCAGGGCCGCAGGGGTTGAGCCCATGATGATGGAGCCACCAGCTCCAATGAGTGGCAGCACGCCACTGGTCCCAGGCACACTTGGCACCATCGGAACATGGTCAAGGCGGTCATCGAGCAGTCCGTCGATGGTGGCCCCGTGGTAAAGGGCATCCTGTGTCGTCGGTTGCACGTGCCCGTCAATCGTGAAACCGGGCACCGTGTCGGCCCAGCTGATCCACACCAATCGCACAACGATGGCCAGCATGATCACCAGCAGAGTCAAGACGATCGCAACTGGTCGCGACACATCACCCGCGGCACGGAGATCAGTGGAAGGATCGGGTTGTTGCGCTGATGAACTCATGCTTGATGCTTCATCGGATCAACTGTGCCCTCCGAGCACCTAAATCACAGAACACTGATCGACATTGGTTTACCGCCTGGAATCAGATGTCCATCGGCGTCGCAGACCGTCGATCTCCTCGTCGGTGAAGAAGTGTCGGGTGCACGGCGCATCGTAGAACCGATCAAGATACGTGATCGGCAACTCCAGTCGCTCTTTGAACGCTGTGTACACCGACGCATAACCCTTGTCCTCACCGACGTTGCTTCGCGACAACGTCGGCACTGTCCGTCCGAGCAGCTCAGCCATCGCCTGCTGCTTGCCAGCATCAGGCAGATCTGCCCGCATCACCAACACCGACCAAGGAGCCACCTCAAGTAATGACCAGCGACGCTCGCGGTCAAAGGCTGAAGCGTACACGTCGATGTCGAAGAGATCATTGATCTCGGTGTCGAACCACGACAGCGGTTCGTCGTGTTCAAACACCTCATGGAAGCCACGAAGGAGTTCATCCAGATCGATCCGCTCATGGGCTCGACGCACACCCCAGATCTCATCCAGATGCTGGAAATAGGATGACACGTTTCGGGCGATTGGATCACGCACCATCGTGATCACCTTCGTCGCTAGCCCCGGCTCGATAATCCGATGGTGCAGCATCGCCCCGAAGTGATCGCGATCGCCATACCGGTTGGAGATGCGACGATCCTCGTGGACGACGCCCGCCCGATGAGCCAGATTGCGTTCGTTGCACCAGTGGGTCTGAAAGACGCACACGCCGTCCATGCTCCGCAGCGTGTCACGCACAGAACTGGATCCAACCTTGCCCATTTGGTGCAGCAGGACGATCTCCGCGCCAGACGCCAGTGCTGTGTCAATCTGCCGACGGTTTCTGATTCGATGCCGCCAGGCCCGCACTCGCCGTCGCAGGGGTTGAGGGGATGCCGGTATCACGAATCGGCTTCCGGGTCGGAATCTGCGGAATCGCCCACACGGCCAACCGCCTGCACGTTCACGATCACGAACAACGTCAGCATGACCATAAAGACAGCCAGTCCGATCCATGTCCATCCGCCGCCGTCACCGAACACCATCGCGATGCATCCACCCAAGCCAAGTGCTCCGAACAGGGCCGTGCGCAGCGGGTACGCGCTGCGTCCAACCCCTTTGCCAGACCATTCAGATTCAGGCCGAAGCAGGCCGAGTTTTTTGAGATCGGACACACTCATGCTTCAGGCTCCTTGGACAAGAAGAAGTCGACGACCTGCTGCGTCGCAAACTGCGCACGACCAGTGCGGAGCTTGACCAACAGCAGTGGTCCCTCGTACCGATCTGCCACCGTGGTGTGGAGTGAGGTGAACGAACGTCGCTGGAGCCACGTCTCCTTGGCTGAGCCCAGAATGACCAGATCCGCCAGTTGCGCCGCCTCGACGATGGAGGGAATCACGTGCGTGCTCACCACAGTGCGAACTTTCACCTCGATGCGACGCCGTTCGGTGTACACACTCGGGAGATCCGCCATCTCCTCGCCAAAGATGCCGCCCATCAGTTCCCTCGACGATGATTCGGCGTCACGCTCGTGCCGCACGATGTGCAGGAGTTCGATCACCGATCCAGGGCCGGCCATCGCCTCGGCCACCGCGACGGCGTAGCGTGACTGCTTTGGATTGGCCGCAGGGATGAGAATGTGCTTGGGCGCCTCTGGCAGCGTGCCCCGCAGCACGATGGTGTTCGCATCGGCCCGGGTCAAGACATGGTCGATCTCGGTGCCAATCATGATTGAACGCACTGAACGAGCTCGACGTGGACCGCCCCAACCCATCACCAGCGTCGTGATGTCCCGCTCGTTAATCGTCTCGACAATCGACTGCCCAGGGCTTCGGCTCAATCGAACCAAACCTGAGGCATCGAGCTTGAGTTCATGCGCCGTCTCCAGTGCCTGATCAACAACCTCACGACCGGCAGCAGCGAAAGGTGCCGCTGACGTGTATGGCAACTGCTCAGGCAGTCCCACGACGTGCAACGCGGTGACATGCGTCGAATCAATGGCGCCCAGCCGGGAGGCCAACTCCATAAGCGGCGCAGTTGTGGCTGGATTCGCGACTGGCACCAGCACTTGCTGTGCCGCATTGGTGACCGGCACACTCTGCTCAAACAAAACGGCCGACGCGCGATGCTCGTGTTCCTGCCGCTGTGAATACAAGTAGTAGATGAGTAGACCCAGTCCGACCCACCCGGCCGTGATGATCGACGCCATCGGCTCATGCATAAAGAGGAAGACTGCGATGCCGAGTTGGCCCAGTGCCGCAACGATCGGCACGATTGGATACCCAGGGACCACGTAGCCGTAGCGGAGCTTGTCGCCATACTTGCGGCGGATGGTGATGGACGCGATGTTCACTGCGGCGAAGACGAGGAGGAACATGACGCAGGTCGCAGCCGCAACCTTCTCAACCGGCAACGTGACCGCGACGATCGTGATCAGGATGCCACTGGCCACCAGCGCGAACACCGGTGTGCGGGTCTTTGGGCTGATGCTGGCCATCGCATCGGGCAAGTAGTGATCCCGGCCCATGGCGAAACTCACCCGGGTCGAACTGAATGTGGTCGCATTCAATGCACTCATCGTCGACAGCAGGGCGCCAATCACCAGCAAGATCGCACCGGTGCCCCAAGGCATGAACTCGTTGGCCGCCACCGCGACGCCGGTTTCACCAAGGCCCGCCAGATACTGCCAGGTGTCAGCAGCCCGCCATTCGGGATTCGCCTCCAACACTGACACGGGGATGGACAAGGCGCCCAAAGAGACGATCGCGACGAGGATGTAGATCGGAATCACGATCAACAACGAGAGGAAGACCGCCTTTGGGATGTTCTTTCGGGGGTTCTCAACCTCTTCGCCGGCCTGCACGATGATCTCATAGCCTTCAAAGGCGATGAAGGTGAGTCCCATCGCCACCAACACACCACTGAAGCCTTCAGGCATGAAGGGCATGAATCGCTGCCCAACAGTGGGATCGGCGGCGGAACCGTCGCCACCACCCTGCAGCATCGCGACCAACCCGGAGATGATGAAGATCGCGATGACGACGACCTTCGAGACGGTGATGATGTTTCCCGCCTTGCCGGTTTCACTCGACCCGCGGTAGTTGATGTAGATGAACGCCAGGCAGATGAAGACGGTCAGTCCCTTGGCAAAGGGCCACGCATCCATGCCGAAGAGTGTGCCAAGATCACCGGCGTGGGCCCCGGTCGGTGCGACACCGAGCCCGAAGATCACCTGCAACCCCCAGACGGTGTACGCCCCAAAGATCACCGCATAGAGGGAACCGGCGACGGCGTGGGCCAACCAGTCCATCCACCCAGCAAGGAAGGCGCATGGCCCAGGCAGGCCGAACCGGGCCCAGAGGTACCCGCCGCCAGCGGCAGGAATCGCGCTGCCGACTTCGGCGTAGACCATCGCGGTGCAGAAGGTGAGCACGCCATTGAGGGCGAAGGCCAGCAGTAGAGCGGGGCCCGCCTGCCCAGCGGCGATGCCGGTCAGGGCGAAGATGCCTGCCCCGATCATCGCCCCCACACCAACCATGGTGATGTCGAACAGCTTCATATCCCGAGCGAGCTCGGTCACGGCCTGTGGGCCGGAGCTGGGGGGAGTCTGGGCGTTGGGGTCGCTGGTGGCCATCAGACCGCATGGTACCCCCGCTGGGGGGCTTGATGCGGTGGGTTGAGGTATGATGACTCCCCGATTTCAACCATGCCAAGCCCCACGACAGAACCTACGACCCGCCTGGAAAAAGTCGATCGTTGCCACGATCTGGACCACCGGCCCCGCGTCCTGCTGGGCAAGATGGGGCTCGATGGGCACGACCGGGGGGTGAAGCTGATCGCCCGAGCCATGCGGGACAGCGGAATCCATGTGATCTATTCCGGTCTCTGGCAGACACCCCGGAGTCTGGCCATCAGTGCCCGGGATGAGGATGTCGACTGCATCGCCGCCTCAATGATGAGCAACTCCCATCTGGTGCTCGTGCCTCGACTGATCGAGGAATGCGCCAAGGTGGGCCGGCCCGATATGCGGATCCACATCGGCGGCATCATTCCCCA
>JAKVBV010000006.1 GCA_022446965.1 Phycisphaerales bacterium | reverse complement strand
AGTACGAAGCAGCCTGGCAACACGGTGCCCGCACGAGGACGGTACGCATGATTGGGCCGTTGGGCAGGGCTGCCCTCGAGAATGTCCACCACCATCGGCCCGGTGCCGTGTCGCCACATCGAATGCGTCCACTGTGGACCGGCCTCGATTCGATCGCTGGTGAACACATGGAAGTTCATTTGATTGCCGTCGACCGCGGCGAGCATTGGCGATTCGCCATCGGCCTGGAATCCCGAGATGAGGAGATTCAGATTGAGCGGCACATCCCAGACGCGGTCCCATCCCCCCATCGCATCCGCGGTTGCCGTGAGCGCCCCCCAGCGGGGATCGTCCGCAGCCGCAACGGATCGGTCGTCATGCAATGCTGCGGCCGGGCGATCGATCGTCACCGAGGGGAGATCGCCGCTCTGGCCGGCATCAAAAATGGCATGGCCCCCCTCACCTGTCGGCGTGGTCAGAAGCGCACACAACAGCAACAGCGCACTCGGGCCCATCCCGTCCAGCATAGCCCTGATTCGCCCGTATCCAAGCCGGACCTGCACAGAACCGGGGCGTACAGGCAGCGATGCGGTGCCTGTTGGGCACCTACACTCTGATCGCCATGCCAACCCTCACCGCACTCACCTGTGCATGCCTCATCTGCGGCCCGATCCCCGACGATGTGCGGGACCAGTTTCTGCTGGCACCGCACTACGACCAGGTTGAAATGGTCGGCCCACTACCTGTGTTGGCGTCTGACCGCACTCATCCCGTGGCGCTCATGGAGGCAACGTGGCTCATCGAACAGATGATCGGGCATCGGCCCGAGATCCTCGCGGCCATGGCGGATCGACGGTGCCGCTTCGTCATCATGGCCCATGATGAATTCACCACTGACGTACCTGAGCATCGCGACTTGTACCCACGTACCTGGTGGGATGTGCGCGCCCGTGGGCTGGGCGCCACGGATACTCGACCGGCAGTGTCGTGCGGGGAAGAGAACCTCCTGGCAATGCAGGGTGATCCGTATGCCACGGAGAACATTCTGATCCATGAATTCGCGCATGCCATTCATCAGATGGGCCTTGTCGATGTTGATCCCTCATTTGACGGCCGACTGAAGACCGCATGGCGACGCGCACTGGACAAGGGGTTGTGGGACGGCACCTACGCGGCGACGAATCACTTTGAGTACTGGGCCGAAGGCGTGCAGTCGTGGTTCGACACCAACCGCCAGAACGATGCCCAGCACAACGCCGTGGACACTCGCGTTGAACTCGTCGCCTACGACCCTGACCTCGCCGCCTTGTGCAAGGAGGTCTTCGGCGACAGCGAGTGGCGATACATCAACCCTCGGCGACGCCTGCCGAGCACGGCTGGTACCGAACACCTGACCGAATTCGACCGCGCTGCCGCTGGCACGTTCACATGGCCGATCGAACGTCGCGTGGCCTATGACGCCGAGAATGCTCGCAGAAAGGCGACCGCTCGACAGCCGGATGAAGATGTCATCGCCTGGCTCGAACGCCGCACGGCTGCTGGCTGCTTCGATGCCATGGTCGATCTGGGCCGCCGCTATCGCGACGGTGATGGTGTCACACAAAGCCACGAGTTGGCGGCCATCACCTATGCCCCGGCTGCTGAAGCCGGGTATCCCCCGGCCCTAGATCATCTGGGGTGGCTGTGTTGGGCATCCGAAACGGATGTCCATGACATGCAGCGGGCCACGCAGCTGCTCAGCCATGCCGCCGACGGCGGCCATGTGCAATCCATGCTGCACATGGCCGTTCTCCAACCGGAACGCTCTGAATACTGGTGGCGGCGTGCGGCATGCCACGGACACCCCGTCGCGGTCAATGCCGTTCGACGACTTCAAGAGGACACCTCTGACCAATGAGTTCACTGAGCCTCGCACTGCTGTGCACAACCGTGCTTTCGGCCCGAGTGTCACTGACCGACAACCATGGCCCGTTCATTCCGGCGTCCAAGCCGATCAAGTTGAAGCACACGGAAGATGTCAATGGCGGCACGATCGTGCTGATGACGCATGATGGCCGCGTGCTGGCCGACCCAGTCACGCTGGGCGACGGCACCGTCACGAATCTGACGGACGAGATCCCCTTGCTCGCCACGATCGATGAAGCGGTGTATCTGCAGTTGATCCGCCCCAACGGCCAAGCGGTCAATGCGCCGTTGGTGATCGAACCGGCACTCTCACGCCGTGTGCCGATCACCGAACAGGTCAACTCCCCCGAACGGGGCACCTGGACCAAGATCGTCGGCTGGCAGGATGAAGGCGCACTCGACCGCGATGATCTTGCAGAAGGCGCGGGCCGCATTGACACCGCAGCG
Source organism: Phycisphaerales bacterium (assembly GCA_022446965.1). Classification (GTDB taxonomy): domain Bacteria; phylum Planctomycetota; class Phycisphaerae; order Phycisphaerales; family SM1A02; genus JABAAC01. Next base: position 74,764 of record JAKVBV010000006.1, on the reverse strand, counting down.
CTGGCCACAGCGGTGCCTCGCGACGACGCCGTGATACGCAGCGGCTGGTGGGTGTACCCCGAACGCGACGTGCGTTTCCAGACGGATCACGGGGAACTCTGGATCGACCTGCGTGAAGACGTTGCCCCTGGCACGTGCAGAAACTTCCGTGCCCTCGCCGGCATGAGCTTCTACACCGATACGATCTTCCATCGCATCATCAATGAAGGCCGCAATGGACGACCCTTCGTAATCCAAGGTGGCGACCCCAATGGCACCGGCGAGAGTGGCCCAGGCTGGTGGCTTCCACTGGAGCCCAGTCACCTTCCGCACGACTACGGCGTGGTGTCCATGGCCCGCGCCGACGACCCGGACTCTGCTGGATCACAGTGGTTCATCGCGCTGGATCGCCGGGAGACCGCCCGACTTGACGGGCAGTACTGCGCCTTCGCCGAAGTGATCAAGGGCACGAGCACCATCGAGTCGATGCGAACGGTGGAGCTGGCCGACACTGACTATCTCAGTTCCCGGCCGGTGCACCCGCCCCGCATCGAACTGGGCCGCATCGCCCCCGCCCCACCGCGGATACCGGGTACGGGCCGAGTGCATGCCCCAGTGCGTCCGCCGTCAGAAGTGATTCCACCAACCACCACCGAGTGAAATGAACACGCCCCGGTCCGAAGACCGGGGCGTGTGTCAATCACGATGTGGTGTGCATCAACCGCAGCCGAAGTTGGCCACAATGAGGAGGATGTCGTCGACGTTGGTCACGCCGTCACCATTGGCATCGCCGTCGGCGGAACCCCAGCCAGCAAGCACGGCCAGAATGTCGTCAGCTGACACGATGCCGTCGCCGGTGATGTCGCCTGGGCAAGCCGGCTCGTCATCACAATCGGGCGCGAGAATGGCGATCGCATCGACGCCTGCTTCTACGACCGAACCGGACGTGGACGCATCACTGGTTGTGAACCGCAGACGGAAGTTCTCCGTGGGCTGATAGCCCGCGATCGACTCCAGCACGAACGACTTCTCATACCAACCGCCGGACACCTCCGGGCCGTCGGGGCCGACCGTCTCGAGTGTGGTCCAGTTGGCACCACCATTGAAGGACGCCTCCACGACAAACGTGTCTGTATATGGCTCAGCTCCGAAATCATTGCTGAACCACCGTGCATAGCTGACCACAGCGCCTGAGATAGTGGCGTCCATGTCGGGTGACTCGAGAATCGCCGTGCCATCATCGACATCGCTGTTGCAGCTGTTGGCCGAACTGTTGTCGGTTAAGGCGCATCGATTGTTGCCGTCGAAGTCTGATGGCGGATCACCGCGGTTGCAGTTCACCGGCACACCAAAGTCCCAAAGCCCATCTGCCGCAGAGCCGCTGCTGGCCCATCCATCGTTGGTGTCAAAGTTCTCTTCGAACGCGACGATCGGCGGGCCGTCCGCATGCTGAAGCGCGTAGGCGTCAGACTGACCACCGCTGGGCAGCATCACGTCAGTGCCGCTCTGGGTGGTCGCCGCGAAGTAGAAGCTTGTGGACGAGCCACACGCATCAGCCGGTACGGCTGCTTCGAAGATGCCGCCGCCAGCGTCATCCATCGACACCTGTGTCCACGGGCCACCTTGGTTGTGGTACATGCGAGCGCTGCCCGACTGATATGTGCCACTGAGATTCTCGATGGACAACTGCATGATGTGCCCTTGTCCGGACGTGGGCAACACATCAGGCAACCCGTTGGGCAAGGTCAGGGCCAGCAACGCCAACTCGGGCGTTTCGATGCCGTGATCGTTGAAAGCCGCGGTGATCTGCGACCAGTGCGGCGTGCCGTTGTCAATGCTTCCGTCGTTGTCATCGAGCGTGAGGTAGTCGATAGCGATGTCGGCGTTGATCGACGTCCCCGAGTGCAGTGGCATGGAGTTCACCACCACCCCGCGCACCACTTCCATGCCGGCAGCATTGGAGAAGCCGCCCATGTTGTTCATGAAGTCGTACACGACACCTGAGATCAGCTGTCCACAGGCATGGATCGCGCTGCCACATGAGGAGCAGGAGGACGAGTATTGGCAGTCGTTTTCCGCATTGCGAATACCGTTGTCGCAATCGCTGGCGTAGAACCCACGGGCCAGCTTAGGGTCACCGGTGAGGATCACGCCCCACACGTCACCCATACCTTCGCCGTATTCGCCCTGGCCGCTACCAGCACAGGCCACACCGTGGTGACCATACTCATGGTGCACGACAACCGAGAATGCGGTGTTGTTGCAGCTGCCGCCGGACGAGTAGAAGTTGATCGATGAATAGTCGTAGTACGCATTGCACGTGCTGCTGAGATTCACATTGATCGGGAAGTTGGTTTCATTTGCGATCACCGGGAAGTTGGGGCTCGCAGCAAGCACCATGTCACGGATCAGGTTCGACTCGAGATAGGCGTTCACTTGCGCCGTGACCTGCTCGGAAGGGGAGGGGTTGTAGGTGATCGTGACATCGTCGCCTGATTGACCGGACGCCGTAGCGCTGGTCTCGGACCCGGCCTCGTTATTGACGTCGAAGTACAGGCCGTCGATCACACCGCCGAACGAGGTCACGCCACCATCATGGGGATGGCTGAACATGCCGTTGGCGTCGGTGAATACGGACTGCCCTGCTGCCGTGACCGTGTGGTACGGAAGCGGTTGCAGGATCTCGTTGCTGCAGGCCGCCGCGGCGGTGTCGCCGGTGGTGTACGCCTGCACGGTGCCGGTCACATCGCTGACCAAGGCCGAGGCCAGAGCAGGAATCGCCCCGCCACCTTGGCAATTGACGATCTGGTTCTCTTCCCACAGCACGGTGCTCGTGGTGGGATCGACCACCAGACGCCATCGCGCATGGGTATCAGGGTCGGCAGGGCCACCGGCTTCGGCGACAAAGTCGATCGCCATGGCCGGGTGCGCGGCGTCATTGTCGTATCCAGCGAACACAACCACTCGGGGTGTTCCGATCACCTGTGCCGCGGGCGACACGAGCGCACGGGCCAACTGGTCGATGCGATCGTCGCTCACCAGATGCGACGCGGGGGCAGTCGCCTCAAAGCGGCCCAGGTCACGCAGATCAGCTGCGGCCATCACGATCGGGTGGCCAACATCGTTACGGGAGAGCATCGTCAGGCGACCGCCGAAGACGGGGAAACCATCGTGATACTGACTGAAGTACACCGCGTGGAACTTGGCCTCGCCATCGGCACGCACCATCAAGGGCAGCACGATGTCATCGGAAGGCAACACGCCACCGGGCATCAGATCTGCGGCGTCGACATTCCACATGCTCGACCACGAATCGATCCAGGTTGTTGCGGCATCAAGCGGCGTGTCGCCAACGCCCATCGGAGCGCCGTAGACGCGCTTCATACGACCATCCGGTCCATGCCAGGCGCGCACGCCTTGATGGAGATTGGTCAAACGCTGCAAGGCCGCAGCGGGCACCACGGTGTCTTCCGTGGTGAGGTCCGTGGTGTGCATTCCAGGCCCAAGTTGGGCCATGACGGCTGTGGTCATCGCTGTCGCGCATAACCAGGCGATAAATGTCTTCATTGCAGGGGTGCTCCTCCCGCCCCAGAGAGTGTGCGAATGTCCCCCCTAGCATGGCCCAGAACCGCACTGATTGCCAGTGCAGACCCTGAAAATCGCCCCGCAGCCTTTTGGCTGGGAGGCCTGCCCCCCCCAGAAAAAAGTCGCGGGCGGGGGCAGAGGCGCAAGCCCGATCTGCACTGTGACTTGCCCGAACAGGCCGACATATCCACCTGTGGACAACCTCGCCCATCACTGGTGAAGGGTCCGAGAACGTTGCATTGTGCCTCTACGGCCCGCGTGAAGGGCCCGAGAGAGAGGAAGCCATGCTCCGTTGTACTTGCGCCCTGCTGGGCACCCTGACGTTGGCCACATCGGCCTGGGCCGAACTGGTCGATGTCGTCGCTGACATCACCGCCGTAAATGGCATTTCGATCGTGCCTGGCCAAGGCAGCGATCCCGACACCTGGACCATGCAGTTGTACGCCGTCATGGCCTCGGCCGACGACACGCTAGACACGATGTACGGCACCGGCGACACCCCCCTGTTCTTCCATGCCCAGTCGCAGTTCTATCAGAACACGTTTGGCGGCCCGACGAGCCTCGACATCGACCCTGATCAGTTCGGTGCCCTCCCTGATCTGGCATTCGACTCGTGGGTCACGATCGGCGCAGATGACATGCACGACAACGAGCTGCAGTTTGAGGGCATGTCGTTCGCTGCCTTCAACTCCGGCGGCCCGCTGTATGCGCCGTCTGGATCGTTGTCCGTATCAGCTGGTGCCGCACAAGCCTCCCCCGTGTTCATGAACGGACAGTGGCGCGTGCTGCTCGGGCAGTTCTCGATCATGGGCACTCCTGATGTCGCATTGACCGCACAGTTCAACGTGTCGGGCATGAATGCCGACGGCACCGCGTGGTCTGAAGGCGGCTCATGGACATTCAATGCTGTGCCGGCGCCCGGCGCAGCCGCACTGCTCCTGCTGGCCTCGATACGAACGACTCGTCGCCGCCGATAGACTGCATGCGGCGTACTCATGACGTGCGCCGAAAGGTCACATCTGAGCCAAATCTGGCACGCAGCCGCCCCCCCCCCGGCGACACCGCCCTGCTATTCTGCCGCATCACTTTCAGGAGCATCTGGCCCTCATGAAACTCGGCATTCCCCGTGAGGTACACCCCGAGGAACGCCGCGTTGCGGTGGTTCCCGAAACACTTGCTCGGCTGCGCAAGGCAGGGTTCGACGTCCTCGTTGAATCCGGCGCCGGTGTCGAGGCCGACGCCCTCGATGCGCAATACGTGGAGGCCGGCGCAAAGATTGCTGCCTCTGCCGACGAAGTGTGGGCACAGGCGGACATCATTCTGAAAGTGCTACCGCCGTCCGAAGCGGAAATCGCCCAGGCCCGCACCGGGCAGGTGCTTGTTTCGTTCGTGCAGCCGGCCGACGATGAAGCACGCGTGGCCGCACTGGCCGCCACCGGCATCAGCACCATCGGTCTGGATCAGGTGCCACGCATCAGCCGTGCGCAAAAACTCGATGCCCTCAGCGCGATGGCCAATATCGCCGGGTATCGCGCCGTCATCGAAGCAGCCCATCACTTTGGCCGGTTCTTCGCAGGACAAATGACCGCCGCAGGCAAGGTCCCGCCGGCCAAGATGCTTGTCATCGGCGGCGGCGTTGCCGGCCTCGCCGCAATCACCGCGGCCAAGGGCCTGGGTGCCATCGTGCGTGCGTTCGACACTCGGCTCGCCGTGAAGGAACAGGTCGAGAGCCTTGGCGCGCAGTTCCTTGTCCTTGACTTTGAAGAGTCAGGTGAAGGCGAAGGCGGCTACGCCAAGGTGATGTCCGACGCCTTCCTCGAAGCTGAACGCAAGTTGTTCGCCGAGCAGGCTATCGACGTGGACATCATCGTGACCACCGCCAACATCCCCGGCCGCGAAGCACCCAAGTTGATCACCTCGGGCATGGTGGAGAGCATGAGCGAGGGTTCGGTGATCGTGGACCTTGCCGCCGAGCGTGGTGGCAATTGCCAGCTCACCGCGCCTGGTAAGACCATCGTGCACCACGGCGTGACGATCATCGGCGCCACTGATCTCCCAGTGCAGATGCCGGCCTTGTCGAGCCGCCTCCTAGGCAACGTGCACGCCGCGATGCTCGAAGAGATGGGTGGTGGCGAAGGCTTCGAGATCGACCTCGACAACGAAGTCGTCCGAGGCGCCCTTGTCACACACGAGGGTGCAGTGACGTGGCCGCCCCCCAAGCCGAGCGAACCGTCCACGGCCAAGAACTACGCCAAGGACTTCGGAGAGCGGCCAAAGAAAGATGCTGCTGCACCAGAACAGGCTGCCGTTGCTCAGCAATCGGGCAACCGAGCCTTGATGATTGGCACGTTGATCGCCACGCTCGCCCTGCTGCTTTGCATCGGGCTGTGGGCGCCGGCATCGTTCGCCGGTCACTTCACGGTGTTCGTGCTGGCCTGCTTTGTGGGCTGGCAGCTGGTATGGAATGTCACACCCGCGTTGCACACGCCGCTGATGAGTATCACCAATGCTGTCAGTGGCATCATCATTCTCGGTGGTCTGCTGCACCTCACCACGGGTGGAGATGCTGAATCCACCACACACTCGGCAGCCGTCATTCTCGGCGCGATCGCCGTGTTCTTTGCAACGATCAACATCGCCGGGGGCTTCCTGGTGACACGACGCATGCTGGCCATGTTCAGGAAGTAGACGCACCGTGCCACCCACCCTCGCCACCATCGTGTATCTCATCGCAGCCGTGCTGTTCATCCTCAGTTTGGGTGGGCTGTCGCGGCAGGAAACGGCCCGACGCGGCACCTGGTGCGGCATCATCGGCATGCTGCTGGCGCTCGCCACCAGCATCGCCAGTGATGACGTGAACCTGTACACAACGGCCGCCCTGGCCATGGCGCCGGCGGCCATCATTGGCGCCTTCCTCGCCGCCCGTGTGCAGATGACCGGCATGCCCCAACTGGTGGCGTTGCTGCACTCATTCGTGGGTGCCGCCGCCGTGCTCGTTGGCTTTGCGTCCTATCTCGAACCACACACCATCGACGGCATCGCATTGGCTGGAGCCGACCTGCTCGTACACCACATCGAGGTGTACGTGGGTGTGGGTGTAGGTTCGATCACGTTCACCGGCTCAGTGATCGCCTGTCTCAAACTGCACGGCACGATGTCAGGTAGACCACTGCTCTTGCCCGGCCGCCATTTCCTGAATTTGATCGCCCTACTGGCCACCATCGTCATCGGTGTGATATGCGTGCAGACCGGCGACACACAGCACGGCATCGTGCTGCTGTGCATCGCCACCGTGATCACCGGCCTGCTGGGTGTGCACATGGTGATGGCCATCGGCGGTGCGGACATGCCCGTGGTGGTGTCGATGCTCAACTCCTACTCGGGGTGGGCCGCTGCAGCCGCCGGCTTCATGCTGGGCAACGACCTGCTCATCATCACCGGCGCTCTGGTGGGCTCAAGTGGTGCGATTCTCTCCATGATCATGTGCCGGGGCATGAACCGTTCGTTGGCCAACGTGATCTTTGGCGGTTTCGGCACCGCCGACAGTGGCCCCAGCACCGCCGCTGCCGGCGAGCAGGGCGAAGTGCAGTCGATCGATGCTGATTCCGCCGCCGCCATGATGCAGCACGCCTCGAGCGTGGTGATCGTGCCTGGCTACGGCATGGCCGTGGCGCAGGCCCAACACGCCCTCGCCGAAGTCACGCGACTGTTGCGCGAGGGCGGTGTGCACGTGCGATTCGCGATCCACCCCGTCGCCGGTCGCCTACCCGGGCACATGAACGTGCTGTTGGCCGAAGCGGACATCCCCTACGACATCGTGCTGGAGATGGACGAGATCAACGATGACCTGCCCGACACCGACGTCGTGCTGGTGATCGGCGCCAATGACATCGTCAACCCGAGCGCCGAGAACGACCCCGCCAGCCCGATTGCCGGCATGCCGGTATTGCAGGTCTGGAACAGCGGCACCGTGATCGTGATGAAGCGCAGCATGGGTACGGGCTACGCCGGAGTGGGCAACCCGCTGTTCTTCAACGACAACACCCGCATGCTCTTTGGCGACGCCCGCGACAACACCGACGCGATGCTGGCCGCACTGCGGGGCTGAGTCAAACAGGACACAAAACGACAGTGGTCCAAAACGACACCGGCCACCGACAAGGTCGGTGGCGTGGTGACGTGGAGCCGATCGGGCTTGAACCGACGACCTCCTGCATGCCATGCAGGCGCTCTCCCAACTGAGCTACGGCCCCTGAGCACTGGTTGTCCCACCAAGATGGTGGCCGGGCAGTGTATCACACGCCCGCATGGGACTGATCAGAGGGATCAGACAAGGTCGGCGAGGGCCTGTGCGTATTCAGCCTTGTCCTGGGGGCCGACCCACTTGGCGACCACTTCGCCCTTGTTGAAGACCAACACGGTGGGAATGTTGTGCACCTGGTGCTGAATCGCCACATTGCGGTGATCGTCTATGTTCATCTTGCCGACCTTGGCGCGGCCTTGGAACTCAGACGCGAGTTCATCGATCGTGGGCGTGAGTGCCTTGCAGGGCATGCACCACTCGGCCCAGAAATCCACCAGCACCGGCTGGTCGCTGTTGAGCACGTCAGCCTCGAAGGCGTCATCGGTGAAGGTGAGGGTGGCTTCGCTTGCCATTGGGTCAGTCTCCTGAAGGGTCGGCCTCATGCCGACATGAATCGAGAATTCTAGCACTCTGGCCGGTCGGGCACAGGGGCAAATGCGTCAAGCCGACGCAGGGCCGCTGCATGCGGCCCGATGGCATGGACTCGGAACAGCCGCATGCCACTGGCCCACTGCATGGCCGTCACCAACGCGGAGGCATGGTCTCGCTCGGCCGGCGGCGGATCGCCGATGAGGGCCCCGATGAACGACTTGCGGCTTGCAGCCCCCAGCACCGGCCGCCCGGTGGCCACGAAGCGATTGGTGGCCTCGATCAAGGCCCAGTTCTGCGCCACACTCTTGCCAAAGCCCAGCCCGGGGTCGATACAGATGGCCTCATGTGGCACGCCTGCAGCTTCGGCGGCCAGGGCTCGCTGCTCCAGCCAGTGGAGCACCGTGTCGACCACGTCCCCGTCCATTGGCGGCGTGTCGTAGGCCGTGCTGTACTGATCCTGATCCGGAGGACAATGCCGATGCATCAAGATCAACCCACAGCCACGCTCGGCGGCCAGTGTGAACATCTCGTCGTCTTCCGTGCCGGCCGCCACGTCGTTAATCGCATCCGCACCTGCATCGAGCGCGGCGCGAGCGACATCAGCGAGCGTGGTGTCCACCGTGATCAGCTGTTGGCTGTGGCGACGTATCCCCTCGATCACCGGAACCGCGCGGTCGATCTGCTCACGCGCACACACACGGGCACTGCCTGGTCGTGTTGATTCGCCTCCAATGTCCACCCCCACAGCCGTGTCGAGCATCTCCAGCGCGCCGTCCACGGCGTGCTGGGCATCTCGCCAGCGTCCACCATCGCTGAATGAATCCGGTGTGCAGTTGACGATGCCCAGCAGACATGGTTCGCCCAAGTCAACCGGACGTGTGGTCTGCCAGATCGCCGCCGGCGTGGTCACTCCACCGTCACCGACTTGGCGAGATTACGGGGCTTGTCGACATCGTGGCCACGCAACACCGCCGCGTGGTACGCGAGCAATTGCAGCGGCACGATGGTCAGCAACGGCTGCAGTGGTTCTGGCACATCCGGCACGGTGAAGACGGCCTCGCACAACGACGCGGCTTCTTCGTCACCTTCGGTCACCACACCAATCACGTGTCCACCGCGAGCGCGAACCTCTTCGATGTTCGACAGCACCTTGCGGTACTGGCTATTGCGGGTGGCCACCACGACCACCGGCATGCCGTCGTCGATGAGCGCGATCGGTCCGTGCTTCATCTCCGCTGCCGGCATGCCTTCCGCATGGATGTAGGAAATCTCTTTCAGTTTGAGTGCGCCCTCGAGCGCCACGGGGTAGTTGTACCCGCGTCCAAGGAAGAGCCAATTGTCACGAGCCACGAACCGCTCTGCCACGGCCTTGGCATGTTCGCCATCATCCACCACCTTGGCCAGATGCTCGGGCATGCCCTCAAGCGCACGCAGCAGATCCGAGGCCTGCGATTCGCTCATCACGCGACGACGACCGAGATAGATGGCCAACAACGTGGCGGCGGTCACTTGACCAAGGAACGCCTTGGTGGAGGCCACCCCGATCTCAGGTCCCACACGCAGGTACACGCCTGCATCAGTCGTTCGTGCGATGGATGAACCCACGACATTGACCAAACCCAGGGCCATGGCACCACGTTGCTGCGCCTCCTGCACGGCAGCGAGCGTGTCGGCCGTTTCGCCGGACTGACTCACGGCGACAACAACAGTGCCGTCTTCGATGATCGGATTGCGATAGCGGAACTCGCTGGCGAACTCGGCGCTCGTGGGCATCTTCGCGAGATCTTCCACGAGATAGGCGCCAATCATGCCAGCGTGCAATGCGGTGCCCTGACCAAGAAAGACCAGTCGCTTGGCACGAACCATCGCGCGGGCCTGATCGGTGATGCCACCGAGCACCACCCGACCGTCGTTCACCTTCAACCGGCCACGCAGACACCGCCCCACTGACACGGGCTGCTCAGCGATCTCCTTCGCCATGTAGTGCTCGTGCTCACCGAGTTCGATCTGTTCGAGTGTGAGCTCGAGCTCCTGCAGTCGCGGCGTGACCGGGGCATTGTCGAGGTCGGCCGTGACAAAGCCCTCGCCTGTGATGCGAGCGACGACATCGTTGTCCAATGACGCCACCTGCTGGGCATGCGTCACGAGCGCTTGCGTGTCGGACGCGACGAGATAGCCATCGGCCCCCACGCCGATCATCAAGGGTGAACCTCGACGCGCCGCGACAAGCACACCCTGTTCCTTCTCGCAGATCACCGCGATGGCGTAGGCGCCTTCCACTCGACGCAGCGCCGCCCGAACCGCGGCAGCGAGATCACCGTCGTACAGTTCGCCGATCAGATGCGACAGGACCTCGGTGTCGGTATCGCTGCGGAAGACATGGCCCTGTTGCGTGAGCCAGGTTTTCAACGCCGCGTGATTCTCGATGATGCCGTTGTGCACGATCGCGATGCCGTGGCCGCGATCGTCGTCGTCCATGTGCGGGTGCGCGTTGGCTTCGGTCACGCCACCATGCGTCGCCCATCGCGTGTGTGCGATGCCCATGGTGGCGATGAAGCGATCATCACCGTCGATCGACTGCTCGAGCACACGAACACGGCCGACCGCCTTGGCGACCTGCAAGCCCTTGCTGTCGAGCACCGCGATGCCCGCCGAGTCGTACCCGCGATACTCCAGCCGCTTGAGACCTTCGATCAGGACCGGTTCGGCCTGGGCCCGACCCACACATGCAACGATTCCACACATGACAGCATTCTATCTCCGATGTGGACACATCCCGCATCGGTCCGTCTGCGGCTACGCTTGAGCACATGCCGGATCTGTGGGCCCAACAGCGATCAGACAATCTGCACGCGGCGCTGCCGCTGGCGGCGCGGGTGCGGCCCGAGGCATTCTCGGACGTCTACGGGCAGGACGCGGTGGACATGCTCCGCCGCATCGCTGAACGCGGCCATATTGGGGCCGTGCTGCTGTGGGGCCCCCCAGGCACGGGCAAGACCACCCTAGCCCGCGTGCTGGCCAACCACACGAACCGCCAACTGGTGGAAGCCAATGCCGCCACGGTGGGCGTGGCCGCCATCAAGGATGTGCTCGCCCGCTCCAAGGCGTCGCTGGAAGGGGGCGGCCCGCCAATTGCCTTGTTCCTCGATGAAATCCACCGGTTCAACAAGGCCCAGCAGGATGTGCTGCTCGGCGATGTGGAACGGGGCGTGATCGACCTCATCGGAGCAACCACGGAGAACCCGTGGGCCAGCTGCACCAAGGCGTTGGTGTCCCGCAGTGTGTTGATTCCGCTGCAGCCGCTGGACACCGAGGCAATCGCGACGATCGTGCGCCGCGCCCATGCGATGGACCCCATGCTCAAGGGCACCGCGCTGCTCGATGACGCCGTGGACGTGTTTGCCGGCCGCTGTGGCGGCGATGCCCGACGAGCGCTCAACGCGGTGGAGCTGGCCGCCGGGTGGGCCCAGGCCCAAGCCGATGCCAACGCCATCGATGGTGAGATCGCCCTGCGTGCCATGGGGGCACGCACCGTGGCGTGGGATCGCGACGGTGACCAGCACTACGCCCATGCAAGTGCCCTCATCAAGTCGATCCGATCGTCCAATGTCGACGCCGCCTTGCACTGGCTTGCCGTCATGCTGGAAGGTGGCGAAGACCCGATGTTCATCTGCCGACGTCTGGCGATCTCCGCATCGGAAGACGTGGGCCTGGCGTCACCACAAGCCATGCAGCTTGCCGCCTCGGCCTTGCAGATCGTGCGGCACATCGGCATGCCTGAAGCGGAATATCCCCTCGCAGAACTGACGATCTATCTCGCCACGGCGCCAAAGAGCGACTCCGTGACCCGCGCGATCCACGGGGCCCGGGCAGACGTGCGTGACAACGGCCCGGCGGATGTACCTGTGGCGTTGTTGCCCTCGCGTGCACCAGGCGGGTCCGCGCAGGGTCACGGTGAGGGATACGTGCATGCCCACATCGACCCCGACGCGGCCTGGGCCATGTGTGATCTGGGCGAGGGACGCCGGTACTTCGAGCCGGGCACGAACGGGCTCGAACCGACCATCGTTGACCGCGGCCACCGCCCGTCATGACTGACAAAGCTGCAGTTCGACACTCGATGCGCGACACCCTCGCGGCAATCGACGCCGACGCGCACATGCACGCTGCCAATGCGTGCGCCATGCATGCAAGCACCGTGCTGCCCGAGCACGGGTCGGGCGTGCTGATGGGCTACCTGCCCATGGACGACGAACTCAATGTGGAACCGATCATGCAGGCCTGGCTGGCTGTTGGCGGCCACCTCGCCGCACCACGACCGGCGTGGGATACCCGAACCATGCAGGCGATCGCCCTGCCGTCGCTGGATCCAACACATGTTCGTCGTGGTCGCCACGGCGTTCGCGAACCTGCTGGCGACCATGTGATTGCCGACGATGCACTGGCCGCCATCTTGGTGCCTGGGCTTGCCTTCGACCACCACGGGCACCGTCTGGGCCGTGGCGGGGGCTTCTATGATCGATTTCTTGCTCGCCTTGGGCCGCAGATCTTGCGCATTGGCGTGTGCATGGACGAACAGATCATTGGTGCAGTGCCCTGTGCCGATCATGATCAACGTGTGCACGTCGTGCTGAGTCCAACAGGCATCGTGGATGCCCGTTAGACTCGCGAGGTCCACGAGGGAGTCCGTGTCATGGCATTGCCGAGTCAATCCGCCCGTCCCATTCGAATCCGCTCCGGTGTCGGTGGTAAACGTCGTCGCCGCAATCGAGGTGGCGGGTTCATGGTCGGGGTGATTTTGCTCGGGGCCGCTGGCGGCGCCACCTGGTGGCTCTGGCCTGAGTCAGACACCGCCCACACCACGCCCGAGCCGGCCCCTGAAGCCGCTTCGACCGCTGATGCGGCTGCTTCGGGTACCCGAACCGTGGTCATCGTTGACGATCCCAAGCCCGCTACTGCGACTGGTGATCGCACCACCGAGACGGCGCCAGCGACCGACACCCAGACAGACAATTTGATCGCCGACGCTGGCGATCTGCCGGCCCCGGCCGATCCAGTCGACCCGGCCACTGAGGCCGACCCGCCACCTGGGCCCAACCCCACGCAGGTGGCCCTGGATCAAGCGGCCGTGCTCATTCAGAACAACGACGCCGTGGGTGCTCGCGTGGTGCTCTCGGAGGCCCTCAAGGCCCCGGATGTGCCTGCTGCTGATGCGGATCACCTCCGGGCCACGCTGTCCGCCCTCAACGAGGGGCTGGTCTTCTCCCGCCAGATCGCTGCCAATGACCCATTTGTGGGCCGATACACGGTGAAGTCCGGTGACAGCCTGTCGCGGATCGTCAATGACAATGATCTGCCCATCAACTGGCGCTTCCTGCAGCGGCTCAACGGCATTGCCGAGCCCACTCGCATCGGACAGGGGCAGCAGCTCAAGACCATCGTGGTGCCCTTCCACGCCGTTGTCGACAAGGCCTCGCATCGCCTAGATCTCTGGCTGGGCGACGGCCCGGACGCCGTGTACGTGCGGTCCTTCACAGTGGGCCTGGGCGAGTTTGACTCCACACCTCTGGGGCTGTTCCGCGTCCGTAAGGGCGGCAAATTGGTGAATCCCTCCTGGCGCAACCCCCGCACCGGCGAACGGTTCGACGCCGACGACCCGGCCAACCCCATCGGGGAGTACTGGATCGGACTCGAGGGCATCGAAGCACACAATCTGCAGGAGCAGGGCTTCGGCGTGCACGGGACGATCGACCCCGATTCCATCGGCAAGAACGAGTCCCTGGGCTGCGTACGGCTGGGTGACGCGGACATCGCTCTGCTCTACGGCGTGCTGGCCTCTGGCAAGAGCACCGTCCGCGTGCGGTAGCCCCTCGGCCAGCCCCCACTTGGGGTCAGACCCCAATTGCATGGGCGGGGTCAAATACCGCCGCCCACCTCAAGAACGTGCATTTGGCCTGCATTTGGGGTCAGACCCCAATTGCATGCCCCGCTGCCCACCCCAAAAAGAACAGCCCCCCTCCCGAAGGAGGGGGGCTGGTTGGATCAGATGATCCTAGTCAGCTCAAACAGATCAGAAGGAGACCTGCAGCTGGCACGTCAGGTTCCAATCGTTCTCGCCGTTACCGGACCAACGATTGGCGTTGACGCCATTCAGCAGCGTCGCCGGGTTGTCAAGGGCGTAGCCGAGCTCAACGCTGAGCTTGGTGTTGCCGCTGACGTGGTGGGCCACACCGAGGTTCCACAGGTTCATGTTGTCACCTGCGTCACGATCGAGATAGTCCCACGTGGTGTAGAGCTGGTTGGTGTCGCTGAGCCAGTAGCCCAGTTCCACGGTGGCGCCCCACTGGTCGCCGTTGACGGCAGCCTGCTCACCGGTGGTCAGCGCGATCATTGCGCTCCAGCCATCGGCGTCGTAGGACAGATCACCAGTCAGGTTCCAAGCATCAAAGGCACCAGCACCGAGATCCAGATCGCCCATGGAGGACGCACCGATACCGACCATCATGCCGGTGGATTCGCCGTTGCCCGAGCCGATGGCGTCGAACTGCGACCAATCACCTTCCATCAGGAACTCACCACGAGCGGAGACGGCCCAGCCGTCAACGTTGGCAGCGAAGTTCCCGTTGGCGGAACCAGCGGTGGCCTGGTTGGACAGCATCACGTTGCCGCGGAAGTTGTCCTGATCGACCATTAGCTTGATGCCGTTGGTGATGTTGGAGGTGGCCCAGGCGCCGGCGCTCATGGCACGCTCGATGGACATCTGATGTTCGGCGTTCACGATGTAGCTGCGCATCACGTCGTACTTCTGACGACCGATTTGCACCGTCATGGTGTCGCTGAGATCAAAGCCGCCGTATGCCCACTGGAGGCCAGCGTTGTTGTCGCTGCCCGAACCGTAGGGGCTCCAGCCCATACGCATGTTGTAGTAGGCCGAACCGGCGATGGTGCCGGAGAAGTTCAGCAGCGTGCGGGTGCTTTCAAAGCCCCAGTTGCTGTCGTTGCCAGCGGCATCGACGCCGGTACCACTGAGGTAAGCGACGCGCTCTTGGAACACACCATTGATGGTCATGCTCCACTTGCCGTCAGCACTCTGGACGAAGAAGCCATTGTTGTAGCCGGCGGTCGCACCGGAGCCCTGAAGGCTGGCACGGGTGTCGGCATCGGACAGCACGTCCTGGACAAGGCCGCGGATCTGCTCCGAGCGCTGCTCGGTCATCCAGTCGGCATTCTGAGTTGCGGCCAGCTCGGCGATACGAGCTTCAGCTGCTTCGAGACGGGCCTGCAGGTCGGGAGTGACCTCGGTGCCGCCCATGGTTGCGCCAATGATGGCGCCAAGTGTGATCGAAATACTCATCGATCGCTCTCCTACGCTCGGGATGAAAGCAGCCGGCTCCTTGGTGAACGAGCCACTTGCACCCTGGACAATGTCAGTCCCGCGACGTCCGCGCGGATGCGCCGCGAGGAACCGACTTCCGCCTATCGGCCAACCATGGCCGATGAGTTGAAGGCGAGAAGATACCGATTTGGGGTCACTTCGCTAGCCCAATCGCTGTGGAGTCTGCACATTTGCGGCAATTTGCCTCGCCATACAGATGTAAAGCCATTTGCAGTATGGATTTAAGCTTGGGCCAGAAGTCGCCAATTTAGACGCCTGATGACCGTCAAACAGGGGCCGAAAAAAGTGCCGCTGGGGGCTAGAAACGCCGCATGTGCCAGACCCAGCGGCCGAAGGCCAGCATGGCACCTCGTCTGGCTTTTTTGGACACCAATCGCTGATCGGGGGCCCCAAATGCCGTTTGAGCCCGCCATCGCCACCAATTCCCGCGAATCTTCATACCTGTCCGATAACCAGCCCAGGCCAGGCCCAAAAGCCCTTCACACATATGCCAGAGGCGATTCATGGTGCGATGTGCAGGCTGTTGAGCATAGTCATCACTCTGCCGGGCTGAATCGGCTACCCACCAGCGGAATGCGGCGGTTGGGATCTGCAGAGCGCGGCAACACCGGCAGGAGCACCCACAGGAGGCCCAGGCAGCCCAAGGACCCCACCCAGAGCCACGAGGTGATGCCGAAGTACACGAAGAAGCTGGTCATGAGCACCAGGAGCAGCGTGAGGGGAATGAGGCCCTCCCACGCCAGCTTCATGAGTTGATCGAATCGGAATCGTGGCAGCGTCCACCGCACCATCATGGTGAGCACGATCAACGCGAAGACCTTGCCCAGCACGATGCCGAACTGCAGCAGGATCATCCACCACGCCCCACCGGCGGGCAGATCCCAGCCCCAGAACGGGTTGAGCGACCATCCACCCATGAACAAGGTGGCGAAGAAGGCGCTGCCCACGATCACATGCACGTACTCGCCCATGAAGAACAGGGCCCACTTCATGCTCGAGTATTCAGTGTGCCAGCCACCGATGAGCTCCTGTTCGGCCTCGGCGAGGTCGAACGGGGCCCGATTGGCCTCTGCCAGCAGACAGATATAGAAGATCAGTGCTGTGATGGGCTGCTGCACCAAGAACCACTGCCCGTCCAATTGCTGACGGACAATCTCCTGTGGCAACAGGGTGCCTGAGGCAAGCACCACACACAGCAGGGCTAGGCCCATGGGAATCTCATACGAGATCATCTGGCACGACGCCCGCAGGCCGCCGAGGAACGAATACTTGTTGTTCGAGGCCCACCCGCCGATGCCCACCCCGTACACGCCCAGCGAGGCCACGGCGACGAGGTAGATCACGCCCACGTTCAAATCGGCACCCATCACAGCAACCGTGCCGTAGTCGCCCAGATCCAACATGCCTGCCCAAGGAATCACGAGGAAGCCCACGAAGGCCGGAATCACGGTGAGGATGGGGGCCAACGTGAAGAGGACGCGGTCCACGCCCTTGGGCATGAACTCTTCCTTCACGAATAACTTCAGCCCATCAGCGAGTGGCTGCAGCAGGCCCATGGGGCCAACGCGGTTGGGGCCGATGCGGTCTTGCACCCACGCGCAGATCTTGCGTTCAAGCAGAATCAGGTACGCGGCCGCCCCGAGGCAGATGTGCAGCACCACCAGAATGACCACAGTCGAGGCGATGAGTTGGGGCAACCAAGGGGGCATGGGGGGAGCAGTATAGAAGGCTCACGCGTGGCCTCGTCGCCAGATCTCACGGTGGACAAGAAAACCCGGCAAGACCGGAGCCTCCACCAGCGTCTGTCCTGGAGTGGTTCAGACCTCCTGAAGCTGAGCTGCTTCAGGGAAGGCGTCCTGCAGGGCATGCACCTGCCAGGTGCCGGCACGCAAGGCGGCGATCGCTCGCACCGCGGCGATGGCCCCTGTGAGCGTGGTGATCATCGGCGTGCGGGTTCGCACGGCCATGGCCCGAATGCGCCCCTCATCGGTGGCCGCCCCCGTGCGGGTGGGTGTGTTGATGATCAGGTCGATCTCATCGTTGGCCATACGGTCGATGATGTTCGGTCGAGCCCCCTCGGAGATCTTGCGCAACTGCATCGCATCGATGCTGTTCTGCCGCAGCAGATCACCAGTACCGCCGGTGCAACAGATCTCGAAGCCCATTGACGCCAGCTGGCGTGCCACTTCGACCACGGGTCGCTTGTCTGCATCGCGCACCGAGATGAACACCCGGCCTTCAACAGGCAGCGGCATCCCGGCAGCCATCTTGGCCTTCGCCAGTGCTGCAGGGGCACTGCGATCAAGGCCCATCACTTCGCCAGTGCTGCGCATCTCCGGACCAAGCACCACATCGACACCGGGGAACTTCTCGAAGGGGAACACCGGTTCCTTCACCGCCACATAGCCAGCGTCTTGAGGTTCGTGTACCTGCAGTGCATCAAGCGAAGCACCCATCATCACCCGAGCGGCAATGCGCGACCAGGGCTGTCCGGTGGCCTTGGCCACGAACGGCACGGTGCGCGACGCTCGAGGATTCACCTCGATCACGTACAGCTCATCATCACGAATCGCCAACTGCAGATTCATCAGACCACGCACGCTGAGGGCTTCGGCCAGCGCCTTGGCGGTATCGGCGATGCGCTTGCGCATCGACGGTGCGATGCCATCCGTGGGCAGCATGCACGAGGAGTCGCCCGAGTGCACACCGGCTTGTTCAATGTGCTCCATGATGCCCGCGATGACAGCGCGTGACGGGTCGCTCGACATCTCGAGCTGATCACTCCGCGTGCCTTCGTTGGGCTGGAAGTCGGCGACGACATCCACATCAACCTCGGTCGCTTCAGAGAGGAAGCGGTCAATCAACACCGGCGCGTCGGCGAGGTCCGACACATCAACGGCGGTGCGCATGTAGGTTTCCAGCGCCTGCTCGTCGAAGCAGATCTCCATGCCGCGTCCACCAAGCACATAGGACGGACGCACCAACACCGGATAGCCGATGTCGGCCGCGGCCGTTCGAGCTTCGTCCATGGACCGAGCAATGGCGTTGGCCGGCTGACGCAGATCAAGATCTTCGAGGATCGCCTTGAAGCGGTCCCGATCTTCGGCCGTGTCGATGGAGTCGAGGCCTGTACCGATGAGCGGCACACCGGCTGCGGCAAGACCGTGGGCAAGATTGAGCGGCGTTTGGCCGCCGAACTGCACGATGCATCCCACCACGCCGCCGGTGCGGCCTTCAACGTCTACACCGCCACCGTTGAGCCGTTCGACGATGTCGAGCACGTCTTCCAGCGTGAGTGGCTCGAAGAAGAGCAGGTCACTGGTGTCGTAGTCGGTGCTGACCGTCTCGGGGTTCGAGTTGATCATGACCGACTCGAAGCCCATGTCATCACATGCGAATGATGCCTGACAGCAGCAGTAATCGAACTCGATGCCCTGACCGATGCGGTTGGGCCCGCCACCAAGAATGATGATCTTGGGCTTGTCGGTGATGCGAATCTCGTCATCGCAGACGGTTTCGCCATTCACCTCGTGCGAATGTTCATACGTCGAGTAGTAGTACGGCGTGACCGCTTCGAACTCGGCGGCACAGGTGTCGACCAGACGGAACACCGGCTCGATGCCCAACGACTTGCGATGCGCCCGCACCTTGAGGATGTTCTCAGTGCTGATGTCACCGAGATAGATGCGAGCCAACTGCGGATCGCTGAATCCTTCACGCTTGGCCTCAGCCAACAATGATTGAGGTACCGACTCCAGCTTGTCGTGATCAAGCAGTTTGTCTTCAAAGTGTGCGATCCGCTCGAACTCACGCAGGAACCATGGGTCAATGCCAGTGAGGTCGTGCACACGTTCCACCGACCACCCCATCTTCAGGGCGTACCGGATGTAGTAGAAGCGGCCTTGCGCCGGCACCGACAACTTGCGCGTGAGCGTGTCGTCGTCTAGCGGCCATTCACCCTCGTCCTTGCACGGCCACCCTCGCTGTGCAGCGAGCCATCGGTCATTCATGTCAAGGCCCAGCCCGAACCGCTTCACTTCCATCGAGCGGATGGCCTTCTGCAAGGCTTCGCGGAACGTGCGGCCGATGCTCATGGCCTCGCCGACGGACTTCATCTGTGTGGTCAGCGTTTCATCGGCCTCGGGGAACTTCTCGAAGGTCCACCGTGGCATCTTCACGACCATGTAGTCGATCGACGGCTCGAAGCATGCGCTCGTTGAGCCGGTGATGTCGTTGCGGAGTTCGTCGAGCGTGTAGCCCACGGCCAGCTTGGCCGCGATGCGAGCAATCGGGAAGCCGGTGGCCTTTGATGCCAGCGCGGAGGACCGCGACACACGCGGGTTCATCTCCACCACCACCATCTTGGCCGTCTTGGGATCCACCGCGAACTGCACGTTGGCGCCGCCCGTGTCCACACCGACCGTGCGGAGAATGGCGAAGGCCGCATCGCGCATCAACTGGTATTCACGATCACTGAGCGTGACGATCGGCGCCACGGTGATCGAGTCACCGGTGTGCACACCCATCGGGTCCACGTTCTCCACGCCGCACACGACGATGCAGTTATCTGCGTGGTCGCGGACCACTTCCAGCTCGTATTCCTTCCACCCCAGCACCGACTGGTCGATCTGTACCTGGCCGATGGGCGACGCCGCGATGCCTCGACGCACCTGGTCTTCGAACTCTTCGCGGTTGTAGGCGATGCCGCCACCAAATCCGCCAAGCGTGAACGCCGGACGAATGATGGCAGGCAGGCCGATTTCGTCGAGGAAGGTGAACGCCTGCTCAATATCGGTGACCGACTCGGCACGCGGCAGTTCTAGGCCACACTGGGCGACCACCTTGCGGAATGCCTCGCGATCTTCGGCCTTCTCGATCACTTCCCGCGTGGCGCCGATCATCTGCACGCCGCGTGACTTGAGTGCACCTGATTCAGCAAGGCCCATGGCGCAGTTCAGCGCCGTCTGCCCACCGAGCGTGGGCAGCACGGCATCCACCGGCGTGCCCCGCTGTGCCTCCAGATCAAGCACCCGCTCGACCGCCTCGGGCGTGATCGGTTCGATGTAGGTGCGATCCGAAAAGGCCGGATCGGTCATGATCGTGGCCGGGTTGGAGTTCACCAACACGACGCGATAGCCCTCTTCACGCAAGGCCTTGCAGGCCTGCGTGCCTGAGTAGTCAAACTCGCATCCCTGGCCGATGACGATCGGGCCAGAGCCGAGAATCAGAATGCTGTTGATGTCTTCGCGGCGAGGCATTGCCGTTGGCAACCGTGGTTCAGGGAAGCGTATCTCAAACCACACCGCGCCGCCACAGGTGTGCACTGTTTACGGGTTTGACAAGACACCTTTCCACACGCCACGCTGTGCCACATGAGCACCGGACAGTGGGTCTTGATTGCCGCCGCCACTTGGCTGGTCTTCACCGCCGCGTGGCAGGTGTGTGTCACACCACGGTTACGTCGATTCCACGACAACGATGCCATCTTGGGCTTCTTCACCGCGGCCGTGGTGCTGTGGTGCAGGCTGGCCCACCGCACACGGATCGAAGGGCTCGAACACGCTCGAAGTGTGCCCGAATCCGGGCCCGTGCTCTACGTGGGCAACCACACCAACGCCATCGACCCCTTCATTGTGCAAGTGGGCTGCCGTCGAATGGTGCACTGGCTGATGGCCAAGGACATGATGCTGCCGGCGTTCACCGACATCTGGAAGCTCGCCAGAGTGCTGCCGGTTGACCGCACCAAGACGGACAGTGGCCCTCTGCGAGCAGCCCTGCGGCTGCTGAAGGCCGGTCACTGTGTGGGCATATTTCCTGAAGGGCGAATCACGCGGCCTCCGGGCACGATTCGGCCCTTCATGGATGGCGTGGGCATGCTGGCCACGCGGGGCAAGCCGCTGGTGGTGCCGGTGTTCATTCATGGCACACCGGACACGGAATCGGTCACCGGCTCGGTGCTGGGGCCATCCCACAGCACGGTTCGCTTTCTTGAGCCCATGCGGTTTGAGCCCGGAACGCCAGCGGTGGATGCCACCAAGGCCATCCACGATGCGATGGTTGCGGCCTCGGGCTGGCCCGCACTGGACGACCCCATGCCGCTGGTCCTCGGCGACGCCTGACACTGCACCGCTGAATTGTCTTCCGGTCTGCGGGCCCTCCCGGCCGGCCTCACGTACCATGGCCGCATGCTCGCACGGATCAGCGGCACACTCCGAGGCATCACAGCTGAGCGGATGCTCATCGATGTCGGCCCCATCACGGTGGACGCCCTCGTGCCCGCCTGCGATCTGGCCGCCTTGGAATCGCAGATCGGTCATCCAGTGGAACGCCACACCCTGCTGGTGCTGGAAGGCTCAAGCGTGGGCAGTTCGATGACGCCCCGCCTGCTGGCCTTCGCCTCAGAAGCCGACCGGGCATTCTTCGAACTCTTCACGACGGTCAAGAACATCGGCCACCGCAAGGCGATGCGGGCGCTCACTCGACCGGTGTCTGAAGTGGCCGCAGCCATCGCCGCCCACGACACCGCAACACTCACCGCATTGCCGGGCATTGGTAAGCGGGCGGCCGAAACCATCATCGCTGAACTCGATGGCAAGGTGGATGGGTTCTGCCTCGACCTGTCCATCGACGGCACGGCCGCCACCCCAGCCGCGTCGGCCCTCTTGGAGGACACGATCGCCATGCTCGTGGCCTTGGGCGAACAGCCCGCCACCGCTCGCACCATGGTCGATCGGGCCAGGGCACAACACCCAGACGCCGACACGCCCGAAACGCTGCTGGCCGCGGTCTACGCAATGCGTGAACCGGCCACCTGAGCCAAGGAACCCTCCCCCATGCGGCACGCAATGATCATGGCCGGCGGCAGTGGCACACGACTGTGGCCCATGAGTCGCGCCGCCCGTCCCAAGCAACTGGTCCCATTGGTCGACGGCAAGAGCTTGCTGGCGATCGCCTTCGACCGACTGCACGGTGTGGTGCCCGACGCCAATCGGCTGGTCTGCACCAATCGAGCCCATGGCCAGGCGGTGCTCGAGGCGGTGCCGGACATGACCTCAGCGCAGATGCTCGGCGAACCGTGTCCACGCGACACGGTCAACGCCATCGCGCTCACCGCCGCGGCACTGCACGCCACTGATCCTGATGCAGTGTTCGCGGTGCTAACCGCCGATCATCTCATCACCCCGGTAGACACTTTCGCCGCGTGCCTCGACGCAGGCTTCGCGTTGGTCGAAGCTGATCCAAGTCGCATGGTGACCTTCGGGATCACGCCCACGCATGCAGCCACCGGCTACGGCTACGTGGAGTTGGGCGAGCCCATCGATGACACAGCGTCATGTGTGCAGCGGTTCGTTGAAAAGCCCGACGCCACTACGGCACAGGGCTATGTCGACGCGGGCAACTACAAGTGGAACTCCGGCATGTTCGTGTTCAGCGCCGCAGGCTTTCTCGCGGCGCTCGACCGATTCTTGCCCGAAGCGGCTGCTGGTGCCCGTGCGATCGGTGCCGCCTGGACCGGCGAGGACCGCACTGCAGTCCTCGATGCAACCTATCCCGATCTGCCCAAGATCAGCGTGGACTACGCCGTCATGGAACCCGCGTCCACAGCTGACGACATCGAGGTGTGCTGTGTGCCCATGGACATCCAGTGGCTCGACGTCGGGTCATGGGAAGCCGCCGCCGAAACACTGCAGGCCGACGACCACGGCAATCGCGCCTCGGGCGAAGTGGCGCAGGTGAACTGCACGTCTACTGTGGTCTTCAACGACAACCCGAACCACCTCATCGCCACGGTGGGCTGCGACGACATCATCGTGGTGCACGCCGGAACGGCCACGCTCGTGTGCCCACTCTCTGCAGTGCAGGATGTGAAGACACTCGTGGAACAGCTTCCCGAGCAGTGGCGATGAGCGAACGCCTTCTGGCGATCGACCTGGGCGACAAGCGCACCGGCATCGCCTGCGGCGACGTGATCTCGGGTGCTGCCATGCCCGTCACCGTGCTGGATATCCCTCGCGGCGACGCACTCATGACGGCGATCATCGATCTTGTGCGCGAACACGCGCCGGATCTGATTCTCATGGGCCTGCCGCTGAACATGGACAGCACTGAAGGCCCTCGCGCCGAACTCTCTCGCACGTTCGCCGCCGAGTTGAGCGAACGCACCGGTGTGGTTGTGGCCTTTCATGATGAGCGGCTCACGAGCTTTGAAGCGGAGCAGCGCATGCGCGGCACCTCGCGATCGCAGAAGAAGGCCAAGGCCGATGCGCTGGCCGCGTGCGTGTTGCTGGAGTCGTGGTTCGCGTCGCAGTGAGTTGCTCAGCGCATGGCCGGCGAGGAGATGTACCAGCTCGGATGCACACCCTGACGCAGCACGCTGGCAATCGGCGACCGCTCCACGGGCAGGTCGCGATCGATCTGCCGTCGTGCGTCACCTTCATCCACGAGCACCATCAAGCTGCCCGCCTTGCCCACGAGTGACGGTGTCATGGTGACCTTGCTGCCCTGCCCATGCCGCACGAAGGCCAACGGCGAGCCGTCGAATTCGTGGCCCTGCAGCATCCCCCCAAGCGTGCCATCAGGTTCTGCACGCAACACGACGCAATCGAGCCCTGTTCGCCCCATGGTGCGCCGCATTCGCCGTGCGTAGTGTTCCGGGCCCACTTCGTCCATGGCCGGCATTGGATGCGCATGCCCTCGGCCTAGGCCTGCATGGGGCACCAGCGTGTCGCTGATCCGCCGCCAGGCACACCCCCCCTCGCCATGCTCATCGCATCGCTCGTCCGCCTGCCACACGTGGGTCAGTTTCCACGGCATGGTTCGCAGCCCGGGATCGAGCATCATGCGATCGAGCAGGGGCTGCAGGGCGTCGTCGCCGCTGATCGCCAGATGAAAAACGCCACGCTGTGTGACGGCGTCGAGTGCCGTGGCCACAAGATCCGAGGCCATCTGATCGAACGCCTGATCCAGTGAGGCACTCACCAATGCCATGCCAGGCCACCGCGGAGGGGGTGGTATGGCATCGGGTTCCAGCGGCAGGCCATCTTCAGTGGCAGTCATCGCGAAGCGCTTTCGTCAGGTGGGCCATTGGGTCGCCACACGGACCTAGCATAGACACCATGCTCAGCTTCATCGCCAGCCTCATGCTCACCATGGCCGGGTCGGACGGTCCGCCACTGCCACCAGTGGCCATCGGATCGACGGGGTCGTCGCCGCCCCCCATCCACCGCATCGCGCCTGCGGGCGAAACGGCGCTGGACCCGGCACGTGATACAGCAGCCCGCACCGCCATGCACCGCGGCCTGCAGTGGTTGCGCACACAGGCCGATGAGCGAGGTGGCTGGCTGAGAGATCTTCGCACCTCACCGACTGGCGAAGCGACCACCTCGCTCACGCCGGTAGGCGCTGCCGTGTCCGCCATGGGGCTCAAGGCCTTCTTGCAGGCGCACATCCAGCCCAACAGCGATGCCATGGTGCGAGCGTTGGTGTCGCAACTGATGACGCTACAACTTCCCGACGGCCGATTCGACGAAGGCAACTTGTCCAACTACGTCACCGCCACGATCGTCGCGGCGCTCGCGGCCGTGCCGGACGACGATCGCGCCGCGCTGGCTGCGCACAATGGCGCTGCGGCGCTGCGCGACCTGCAATGGGATCAGGCCGAGTCGATCGAGCCCACGAGCGACTGGTATGGCGGCGCTGGCTATGGCAATCGAGGCCGTCCTGACTTGAGCAACACGCAGTGGATGCTCGAGGCACTGCACGCCGCAGGAGACTGCTCTGGATCCAAGGACGCCATCGGGTGCGATTGCGACAACGATCCCAATCTGCGCAAGGCCGTGGCCTTTCTTACACGCTGTCAGAACTCATCAGCGAACGCCGCCGCGTGGGCTGGTGATGATGGTGGATTCGTGTACACACCGGCCAACAATGGCGAGTCGCTCGCGTCGGAACGCGCCGGTGATGGACGCTGGGCTGAACACATGCCGCCGGATGCCCGCAGCCTGCGGTCCTATGGATCGATGACCTACGCGGGCTACAAGAGCATGCTCTTCGCAGGCCTCTCCCCAGATGACCCGCGAGTGCAAGCCGCGCACGCCTGGATTCGCAGTCACTGGGGACTGGACAGCAATCCGGGGCTGGGACGACAAGGGTGGTTCTACTACCTGCATGCCTTGGCTCGCGCCATGCAGGCGGGCGGGCACGCGGTGATCATCGACGACAACGGCACACCACATGACTGGCGGGCCGAATTGGTCGACGTGCTCGTGGCACATCAGCAGGACGATGGCCACTGGACCAACGCAGAGTCGCGTTGGCTTGAAGGCCATTCAGAGTTGGCCACGATCTATGCACTGCTCGCACTGCAGGAAGCGCTCAAGCCCGCTCGCGGAGATGCCTTGCCCAGCCAGCCGTGACGGCTGCGGCCATCAACAAGAGCGCCCCGTTCGCTTGATGCATGCTGGTGAGCAGCACCGCCCACGCCGGTGTCTGTGTGCCCTGCAGGGATGCGTCCGGTGCGTACACACCAACGACAGCGCCGACGCCAAGCAACAACTGCAACACGACGACCGCAAGCAGAACGACACCGAGTGTCCGCAACACGCCTCGCATGGACGACCCTTGCAGGCCCACAGCGATCGCGAGAATCGCCACCGCCACCGCCAACGTGACGTGCACCATGAGCAGCGCCATCGCTTGCCCGTCTCGCGGCCCTACCATTGGTTCACCGGCGAGATGTCGGTACGCGGCGCCAATGGCCAGCTGCACGACGAGGGCGATGACCAGCACGATGGTCATGGTGCGATGGAGCGATGAAGACCCTTCGTCCGGACCGCCATCACACCAGCGCCAACTCACGCTCGTGGCGGTGAGCGCCATCACCGCCATCACGATGTGCGCAAACACGCCATGCACGATGGCCAATCCCGTACTCGGTGCGAGAATGGATGGATCTTGTGAGAACGTCAGCACGCCCGTGACACGAAGGCCACCAAGCACCCCCTGCCCGATCACCATTACGAGGATCGCGACCGCCATCCATCGAACGATCGAACAGGTGGCCGCCTTCCACACCACACAGAGCATGGTGATCGACGTGAGCCCGACGAACATGCCCGTCAAGCGGTGCGCGTGCTCGTAGAAGATGCCGGTCGAGTGGTCGGCCACCATTTCCGACAACGGATACAGCAGCATGTTGTGGCCGTAAGAATTGGGCCAGTCGGGGACCGCCAATCCCGACTCGAAACCAGTGACGATGCCGCCGGTGACGATCATGAAGAACGTGAGCGCCGTGGCGACCCAGCAGAACAGGCTCGCCCAGTGCTCACGCACCTGCATCCGGCCCCAGAGGCCCCCGACGCACGCCCCGATCGTGGCCACGACCACGCATCCAAGCAAAATGCCCACGATCCAGGTCGTGCCGCCGGCCAACGCGCTGCGGATCAAACTGGCCACCAGCAACAGATTGATGGCGGCCACGATCGTGCCCATCAGCACCCCGTCCACCACGCCAGTGCCTGGGCTCGACGCAGTGCGACCAGCAATCACGCCCCCAGCGAGCAGGGCCGCGATGGAGCACCCAAAGAGCACCTCACCGCCCACCATGCCCGGCTGCAACATGGCCAGGTAGCTGAACACCCACATGGCAGCCGCACTGGCGAATCCGATGGTCAGCAGCCGCGTGACACGGCCTCCAGAACTGGCCCGCAGAGAGGTCATCAGGGCATGGTATGGCCCTGCGACACATGGAGATGACCACATACAATGCCTCACTTGGCTGAGCGTCCCACCACGTCCGAAGCTCCAGCACCTGCACCGGTCACCTTGCGATCGCTGCCGGGGCTGTACGCCGATCTCGTCAAACTTCGACTGAGTCTGCTCGTGGTCATGACCACCGCAGTGGGCGTGGCGATGGCCAGTCTCGACGCCATTGTCTGGTCGGTCATGGGCTGGACGGTGCTGGGCACGCTGGCCTGCGCCGCTTCGGCCAACGCGTTCAATCAAGTCATCGAGCACCGACGTGACCAATTGATGGAACGCACCAAAGGCCGCCCGGTGCCCACCGGACGCATCAGTGTGTGGCATGGTTGGGTGGTGGCGTCACTGCTGGGATATGCGGGCGCCACCGTGTTGGCGGTGTTCGTGAACTTCCTCGCCTGCGGCCTGGCGCTGCTCACCTTGCTGCTGTACGTGCTGTGTTACACACCGCTGAAGTCGCGCAGCACGCTGAACACCATCGTGGGCGCTGTAGTTGGCGCCATCCCCCCACTCATTGGCTGGGTTGCGATGCGCGACACGCTCAGCGCTCCAGCCTGGATGCTTGGTGGCCTTCTCTTTCTGTGGCAGTTGCCCCACTTCCTTGCCTTGGCGTGGATTCTTCGCGATCAATACGCGATCGCCGGCTTTCGCATGCTGCCGATTTCACCTGGCGGTGAGCATGCGACAGTGGAAGCCACCGTCCTCAGTGCGCTGCTGATCGTGCCGATGTCGTTGATGGCCACGCTGTTGGGCATGACCGGTGTGGTGTATTCGATCGTCGCATTGTGCACCGGCACCTGGTGGGTGTGGCTTGCCTTCAAGTTCTTCCGCACTCGCGATCGTGCTTCAGCTCGCAAGGTGTTCTTGTTCAGCCTGCTCTATCTCCCGGTGGTGCTGATCGCGATGGTGCTCGACCGCCAGCCTGAACTGCACAGCGACGTGGGCAGTTTGAACAACGTGCCGGTGCACCTGGAATTGAGGGCCGTGCAATGAACCGAATTCGTTTTGCTGAAGGTGGATGGGTACTCGTACTCGCCCTGCTGGTGATGCTGGCACTGGCTGCATGGGCACTCGCGCCTGCGGTGCTTCGTGTTGTTGACCGGCCCTTGGGCGACGGCCAGGATCCGGCCAGCTACAAGTTCGATCTCTCCCAACTCACCTTGCCCGACACGGCGCCGCTGCAGGTGGCCCTGTTGCACCGGGACATGGTGCCGCACCGCACGGCAATCCCGGGCGTGATGTCTGCCGAGGACGCATCGAAAGAAGCCTCCCGCAAGGGGCCGTTTCTCACCACTGACGATCTTGTAATTGGTGTCACCATGAACGGCAAGGCGAGGGCGTATCCCCTGCTGCTGCTCAATGTGCACGAAGCCATGGGCGACATGTTCGACGATGTGCCACTGGTCGTCACCTGGCACTGGCCCAGCGGTGTGACGGCGGTGTACGACCGTCGCATCGATGGCTTGGCCCGTGACTTTGGTGTGAGCGGCCTCGTGGCCGGCGGCGGACAACTGCTGTTTCCCATCAACACTGATGGCTCGGTCGGGGGCGAACCCTTGATTGCGCAGTTCACCGGAACGCAGGTCACCGGCCCCCAGGCCGCCGATGCGCCAATCACGCTCACCCCGATCGCACACGATTTCACGACATGGGGACAGTGGCGCGAGGCGCATCCCGAAACGGATGTCGTTGCCGGCGATCCGCTGATGAAGCGTCGGTACAAAGACGGCAAGCCCGACACCTACTTCCATTCCTCCGGCCTACTGTTCGACGTGCCCGTGCCAGACGACGGCCCTGCCGCCAAGAGCGCCGCAGTCGTGCTCGAGGCCGACGGCCACACGCAGTGCGTGACCGCGGACGATGTGCGACATCACGGTGGCCAGCTGCAGCTGAGCGTGGGCGACTCCGGCCCCACAACGATCGAATTGACCGATGGCGGCCGCCGGCTGGTGATCAACGCTGCAGAAGGGGTCACCCTTCGGCGTGGTCTCTGGCACGTCGTCCACGCCTTCGGGCCATGGGAATCACGCCTCAAGCGGTGAAAAACCTTCTTTTGGGGGATGAAACGGCCCTCTCCCGACGTATGGTGAGGGGTCGGTGGTGCATGCTGCGCCACCGCAGAGAGGACACCCCTCCGTCATGTTCACCGCACTCGTGCTGTCTGCCACTGCATCCGTCGCCCCCACCACCGATGTACAGGCCATGGCCCGCCACTGGCATGACCAAGATGGTCGCCTGAGCCGCGTGTATGGCGCCCATCTGGCCACGGGAGCGTCACCCGAAGCATCGACTGCAGCGTTCCTGGAACAACACCTCTCGCTGTGGAACATCACGCCCGGTGATCTTGAACCAGTCGGGCCATTTCCCACCGGCCAGCACACGGCCAACATGATGTTCGACGCCGACACGGGCGCCCCGAAGTTCACGGCCTACTACTGGCGACAGGTTCGCGATGGCTATCCCGTGCATGACACGCGACTGATGTTGCTCGTGCGGCACATCGACGGATCCCCGGTGGTGCAGGCCACTGCTGATCTGCGCGACCTCGGTGACTACCAGCCACAACCGGCCACCGTGGCCCCGCATGCGACGGCGCAGCGGGCAGCGAACGTACTTCTGGGCAGCGATGCGGTCGTGCTTGGAGATGTGCAGACAGTGATCTGGGCGGACGACGGCGACCCGCAACTGGCCGTGGACGCGGTCATTCAAGTGGGCACCAACGGCGAAGTGGGCTACGACAAGCGTCGTGTGCTGATCGATGCGCATCATGGCACGGTGCTCGTGGACGAACCTCGCATCCTCAACTGCGGCATCGGTGCCGCGTTGACCACCGCCATGGTGAGTGATGTCACCGGTCGGCTCGTCGCCCGGTCCGGCGACGGTTGGAGTGCGCAAGAGTGCGATCCCATGTCCACGCAAGGGATGGCGTGGGCCACGGTCACGGCTGGCGGCGAATCCACCACCACCGATGCCGAGGGCTACTTCACACTGCCCACGACCGGCGCTGTCACGCTGCGGGCCAGCTATGACGGCCCCTACTTCCATGTCAACGTGCAACAAGGCTCGGACAGCGAAGTGACGGCAGACGCACAGGACGGCGACGACGTGGAACTGATGCTGAACGAGAGTGAGTCGGAGTTCACCACCGCCGAGGCGAATGCGTACATCCACGCCAATGCGTGCCGTGACTTCATTCTGCACTACAACCCCGAGTATCCCGTGATCCACGATCAGTTGGGCTGGCCCATCAACGTGAACATCAGCGACTCGTGCAATGCGTACTACGACTACTCATCGATCAACTTCTATGCCTCCGGTGGATCGTGCAACAACACCGCGTACGGGCATGTCGTGCATCACGAATATGGCCACCACCTAATCGCCTCGGCCGGCAGTGGCCAGGGCGAATACGGCGAGGGCATGTCCGACTGCATCGCCGTCATTATGACCGGCGATCCCCGCATGGGACCGGGCTTCTATGCCGGAAACTGCGCTGCGGGCATTCGCAATGCCGACAACAACTGCCAGCAGACCAGCAGCTGTTCCAGCTGTGGGAGTGCGATCCACTCGTGCGGCCAGTTGATGTCCGGCTGCGTGTGGAGCACGTGGCAATACCTTATCGATGCTGATCCCCTCACGGCCGACGACATCATCGCGTCGCTCACCATCAACAGTATTCTGCTGCACGCCGGCACGTCGATCAACGACGCGATCGCGATCGACTTCCTTACCCTCGACGACAACGACGGCGACATCAGCAACGGCACACCGAACTACGACGCCATCGCCAGTGGCTTTGGCGACCACAGCTTGAATGCGCCGCCCATCGCCTGGTTGAATCTGAGTCTGGTGAATGGCGAGCCAACTCACTGCAGTCCAGCGGGCGGTACCGCCGTGCAGTTCCGCGTAGACCCAGGCCTGGCCGATCCCGACCTCGCCGCCACACAGGTGCTTGCTGGCGCCAACGGCAGCTTCAGCTCTGCACCGGTCACCGATCTGGGCGACGGCCTCTTTGAGTGCGTACTTCCCGGCACGAAATGCGGCGAATACGTGGAGTGGTTCATCCTGGCACAAACTCAGGACGGCAACTACAGCGCACTTCCAGTGGGCGCGCCGTCAAATCGCTTCAACACAATCGCGACCTGGTCCGCGCCAGTGATCGCGTTCGATGACGACTGCTCTTCTGATCCTGGATGGACCGTGGGCGGCGATGCCACCGATGGGTTCTGGGAACGTGGCATTCCGGCCGGTGGCAATAACCGACCACAGACAGACTGTGATGAAGCAGCCTCGTACTGCTGGGTAACTGAGAACACTGCCGGTGGCGGCGGCGACGTTGACGGCGGCAGTACCACCCTGACATCGCCCATGATCGACGCGACCGGCGTGCAGGAGATCTCCTACTGCTGGTGGTATCGCAACATCGGCGGTGGCAGCAATGTGGAGGACGACATCTGGCAGGTGTACGTATCCGATGACGACGGCGCCACCTGGCACCTGTTGCAGGAAACCGGCACCACCGGTCCTGATGTTGAAGGCAACTGGCAGACAAGCGTCTTCTCGCTCTCGGATATCCCCGAGTTCGAAATCACCGATGCCTTCCGCATTCAGTTCGTGGCCTCGGATCTCAACGAAACGTCCCGTGTGGAAGCCGCCATCGACAACGTGCGCATGGTGGCCATCGACTGCGAGTCGGAGCCCTGCACTGGAGACGTGGACGGTGACGGCATGGTCGGCGCCGATGACATTCTGGCCATCCTCAGTGGCTGGGGTGACTGCCCGGATTGCCCGGCTGACCTTGATGGCAACGGCGTGGTGGATGTTGATGACCTGCTCACGGTGATCAGTGGGTTCGGCCCCTGCTGAGCACACACATCCTGCAGACCGGCCGTATCGTGTGCGGATGCTTATTCGCATCACATCGGTTGTCGCCTGTCTGAGTTCCATCACGCTAGCCCACCCGGATCATCATCCGTGGCGGCCCACGCTGGAGCTGCCCCGCACAGATCCGTTCGCGCGTCTCGACGACGCTGATCTGCCCACACCGAATCAATTTCGCACGGCCAGCGGTGCACCCGGCCCTGCCTACTGGCAGCAGCGGGCCGACCACGACATCGCCGTGCGCATCGATGTGGCCGCCAAGCGGTTGGAAGGGTCGGAGACGATTCACTACGTCAACAACAGCCCTGACACACTCACGTATCTCTGGGTGCAGTTGGATCAGAACCGATTTCGCCCCGACTCACGTGGCCAACGCTCACGCACTGCCCCCGATCTCTCCGGTGGCATGTCGTATGACCAACTCCGCAGCATGTTGGAACGCGAGCAGTTCGACGGCGGCACCACATTGCACGCCGTCGAGGATGGGCGTGGCAACGCGCTCGAGCACCATGTAGCCGGCACGATGATGCGGGTCGATATGCCTGAACCATTGGAGCCAGGCCGATCATTCGATCTACGCATCGATTGGTCACACAACATCGTTCCCGACGTGATCGGTGGACGAGGCGCCTATGAGACATTCGACGATGGCCGAACGATCTTCGAGATTGCCCAGTGGTACCCCCGCATGGCGGCGTACACCGATTACGACGGGTGGCAGACACGGCCGTTTCTTGGCCGCGGTGAGTTCACACTTGAGTTCGGCGACTATGACGTCGCCATCACCGTGCCCGACACATTCGTGGTGGGTGCCACCGGTGAACTGCAGAATGCCCGTGATGTCCTGACCGCCGAAGAACAAGACCGGCTCACACAGGCACGAACCTCAACCGAGCCTGTGATGGTGCGCACGCGCGACGAGTCGGATGCTGCCGTTGCAAGCACGGCCTCTGGAGAGGTCACCTGGCGTTTTCATGCCGAAAACGTGCGGGACTTCGCCTTTGCCGCATCTGATGCGTTCGCGTGGGATGCCATGGGCGTGCCGATTCCTGGCAGTGACAACGTGGCGATGGCCATGTCGTTGTGGCCGGCCGAAGGCGACGGTCTGTGGGAGCGGTATTCCACCCACGCGATCGCGCATGCATTGGAGTCGTACTCTCGCACCGCGATGCCGTACCCATGGCCAACCGCCTGGTCGATCAATGGCCCAGTCGGCGGCATGGAGTATCCGATGGTTACGTTCAATGGTCCCCGGCCGGAAGATGATGGCACGTGGTCGAGCCGAAGCAAGTACGGCCTGATCTCCGTGATCATCCATGAGGTGGGTCACTTCTGGTTCCCGATGATCGTCAATTCCGACGAACGGCAGTGGACCTGGATGGACGAAGGCCTCAACACATATCACCAGTTCATCGCCCAGACCTCTTGGGAAGAGGACTATCCCTCACGCCGCGGCAATCCCAGGTCGATCACGCCACACATGCGTGACACCTTGAACACTCGTCCAATCATGACCGCGAGTGAGTCGATCCTCCAGTTCGGCTCCAACGCCTATGCCAAGCCTGCCACGGCCCTCAATATCCTGCGTGAGACGGTGGTCGGCCGCGAGCTTTTCGACGACGCCATGCGCGAATACACCCGTCGCTGGGCGTTCAAGCGCCCCGAACCGGCCGACTTCTTCCGCACGATCGAAGATGCCACCGGCCATGATCTTGATTGGTTCTGGCGTGGATGGTTCTACTCCAATCATCCTGTGGACATCAGCATCGAGGATGTCGAATCATTCCGGGTCGCCAGCGGTGAACCTGTGCGTCGTAAGCGAGCTGATCGCGTCGAAGAGGAAGAGTCGCAGCCTGAAACCGTCACGGAACAGCGTGAATCGGGCCGCGAATTCCGCACCGATCGACATCCCCATCTGATCGACTTCTACAACGAGTATGACCGTCACGACGTCACTCCGGAAGACGAACGCCGATGGGCCAAGTTGCTTGAGGAACTCGAGCCCGAGCAGGCGGCCCTGCTCGATACCGACATGCGGTTTCATGTGTTGCACTTCGCCTCCAACGGCGGCATCGTGATGCCCATTCCGCTTGAGCTGACGTTTGAGGACGGCTCCACTGAAGAGCTCATGCTGCCGGCAGACATCTGGCGGGCCGACCCGCATCGGTGCAGCACCCTCATCATGCGGCCAATGCAGTTGGCCTCCGTGCGGGTGGATCCCCACGATGAGATCGCCGACGCCGTGCGTGATGACAACCGATTTCCACCGGACATCGATCAGCGTCGCTTCCGCCTGCGGCAGTCGGGCGAACCCACCAATCCGATGCGCATCGCTCGAGATGAAGAGGCTCGTCGCTGCACGGCCGACGCGGTCGCCTCGTGGGCTGCCGTGGTTGCCTCTGACCCGTCCCTTCTGCTTGATCAGCCCTGCCCCATGGATGGGTGGCACGCCACCATGGCGCTGCAGCTCCCGACGCCCGACGAGACAACTGTGCTGGCCCGACTCATCAGCGCCGGCCCTGATGGGCTGTTCGGAACACCCGACGATCTCTCCGCCACGATGCACAACGATGGCGCGGTGAGTGCACTGCGTACTGCTGATGAACGGCCACGCCCGAGGCGCTGATGTCGCTTATTGCAGAAGCAGCAACACCACCAGCAGCACCCAGACGACGTCCAGAAAGTGCCAGTACCAGGAGGTGAGCCTGACCTGCGACCGCTGGCGGTCGGCCCACACATCGCCGGTGGCGAACCAGACCAGCATGCCCAGCGGCACCAGTCCACCCAGCACATGCGCCGCATGGACGCCGGTCACCACGTAGAAGCCTGATGTCACCAGCTCCCGCTCAGGCATGGGGGATCCGGCGCCGTACCACGTGCACCACGCCCACACCTGTGAGCCAAGAAACACCACGGCCAACGCCAAGGCCATCCACAGCACGCCCTTGGCCTGCTGCGCCGTCTCGGCACGGCAACATCGCACCAACACCGCACTCTCGAGCACCAACACCGCCGTGCTCAACCAGATCTGCCACGGCAACGGCGGCATGGTCTCCGGCCACAATGCGTCGTCCAACCGCAGCACGAGCAGCAGCACCATGACGGCGCCAAAGAGCATGGCCAACGTGATGAGAAACAGCACCAGCCCGAATCGGCTGGCCGATGCACGCTGCGCTTCGGTGGCGAAGACGTTGCGAGGACCTGTGCCCCGGGACGAAGGTCCTGTGCGGCCCGACGGCGGATCAGTGCCCGGCGTCATCGTGGGCCGGGGCATGTCCGGCCGCGGCATGCGCCTGCTCTGATGCCTCGAGGGCATCAAGCTTCTGCTGGATTACCGGAGAGTTGCCCGGCACCAATGCAGGTTGATTGGCGTGCGTGTCCATCAGCGAGAAGGTGATGAACAGCAGCACGAACAGCACACTCGCGAGAAAGATGAAGCTCACAAAGGGGCGATCCCACTTGAGGTGCATGAAGATCAGGCACACCAATGTGGCCTTGACCGTGGCCACACCCATGGCGATCAGGATGTTGGCTTCGCCAATGTTGACCGTTTCGAAGTCAAACTTGGCCACCCACACCGTGACGAAGGTGAGGAACAGCAAGATGGCGCACACGCCAACCAGCATTTTGATCGGGACGATGTGCCCCACTGCTCCATGTTCATGATGTTCGGACATGCTTGGCCTCGCGTCAGATCAGATAGAACATTGGGAACAGGAAGATCCAGATCAAGTCCACGACGTGCCAATACAGGCCGCCCAGATCGATCGGGGTGTAATACTCACGGTTGAAGTCGCCTCGCAGCGTGCGCCACAGCAGCCACAGAATCACGATGCCACCGATCACGACGTGGATGCCGTGCAGGCCCGTCATCATGAAGTAGATCGTGAAGAACTTCTGGGCGTTGGTGGGACGCGTTGGGTCCTGCAGCGGGTGCGAGAGATGCGGTTCTTCGCCCGGCTCGTGATGCTCGGCGAACGCGAGTTCTTCACCGGCATCCTCGATGTCGCCGGTCACGAACTCCGGCAGGAACGTGGTGAACTCAGCGAGTTCTTCCTGCTCCAGATTCGTGGTCAGCCCGGCAGGACCGGGGCCCGAAATGGACTTGTTCCAATTCTGGGCATCGGCCGGTGCTTCGGGCAGTTCGGCTCGAACCAATGCCTCAGCGTGCAGCATGGCCGACTCGTCCATGTCCATCTGATGGGCATGGGCCTTGGCCGCCGTGGCGGTTTCATCGAGTGGCAGCCACAGCTCCGAAGCATGCGGTTCGTCGTAGAACGCCAGGCCCGGGTAGAAGCCCTCATGGAACTTGTGGCTGTACTCCACGTACTTGATCGCCATGAAGCCCGCGGCCCCGAAGAGCGTGAGCACGAGACAGATCACGACAGCCTTCATCTTGCCGCGAGCAGCATAGGTGACGGCCATGGCCATCGTCATCGAGCTGATCAGCAGCACGGCGGTGTTCGTGGCACCCCAGTTGGTGTCCAGGAACTGCGAGCCGTACTTGAACAGCTCAGGGTAGTTCGATCGCCACACCGTGTACGCCACGAAGAGGCCGCCGAACAGCAGCACTTCCGTCGTGAGGAAGAGCCACATGCCGAGCTTGCCGGCCTCGAACTGCTGCTTGGGATTCTCCCAGTGGTGTCCGAGGAAGTCGGGATGGTCGTGATCGTGGCTCACGTGTGTGCCTCGTTTGCAGGATGCGAGACGTCTTCACGCCACACATAGCCCTGCTCGTTCTCATCCCAGCGGAGCACCGAGAAGTCGTAGCAGTCACCCACGGTCGGTGCTTCGGCGAAGTTGTCGTGCGGTGGCGGTGACGTGCACTGCCACTCGAGGCTGCGCCCGCCCCATGGGTTGGCCGGAGCACGACGCCCGCCGATCAGCGACTGGATCAGATAGCCAGCCGTGATGAAGAAGCCCAGTGCGAGCACGTACGAACCGCACGTGGAGAGGATGTGATACAGCTGGAAGCCGGCGTCTTCGGGGTAGCTGGCGTAGCGACGGGGCATGCCCTGCGAGCCCAGCATGAACTGACTGAAGAACGTCAGGTTGAAACCGATGAATACCAGCGTGAAGGCGATGCGGCCCCACAGTTCGCTGTACATGCGGCCGGTCATCTTGGGCCACCAGTGATGGATGCCGCCGATGAAGGCGATCAACGCCGAGCCCATCATCACGTAGTGGAAGTGCGCCACCACGAAGTAGGTGTCGTGCAGGTGTACATCCGTGCCCAGCGTGCCAAGGTGCAGGCCGGTCAGGCCACCGATGGTGAAGATGAAGATGAACCCCATGCCATAGAGCATGGGCGTGTTCCAACTGATCGTGCCCTTGTACATGGTGGCCAACCAGTTGAACACCTTCACCGCCGATGGGATCGCCACCGAGAACGTGATGAAGGAGAACACCACGGTGACCAATTCGCTCTGGCCCGAGGTGAACATGTGGTGGCCCCACACGAGGAAGGAGAACACCGCGATCGCGACGGAACTCCAGGCGATGAAGCTGTAACCAAAGATGTGTCGGTGGCTGTGCACAGCAATCAGGTCGGAGATGATGCCCATGCCCGGCAGAATCATGATGTACACGGCCGGGTGGCTGTAGAACCAGAAGAAGTGCTGGTACAGCACCGGGTCCCCACCGAGGGCCGGATTGAAGATTCCAATGCCGAACGCCCGTTCCACGGCGAGCAGGGCGAGCGTGATGCCCAACACGGGTGTGGCGAGCACTTGAATGATGGCTGTGGCGTAGATCGACCACAGGAACAGCGGCATGCGGAACCAGGTCATACCCGGCGGACGTAGGCGGTGAATGGTCACCACGAAGTTCATGCCGGTAAAGATCGAGGCGAAGCCCAGAATGAACACGCCGGTGAGGGCCGGGATCACACCGCCCATCGCCGATCCGGTGTCAATGCTGTACGGCGTGTAGAAGGTCCAGCCGGTGTCGAGGCCGCCGGTGAACAGGGCCAGTACGAAGCACAGGGCGCCCACGATCCACAGCCAGTAGCTGAACAAGTTCAGCCGCGGGAAGGCCACATCCTTGGCCCCCAACATAATCGGCAACACGAAGTTGCCCAACGCCGCCGGAATCGACGGGATGATCACGAGGAACACCATGATGGCACCGTGCAGGGTGAACACCTGGTTGTACTGATCCTGATCCATGATCAGGCCCTCGGGCGTGAGCAGCTGCGTACGCACGAGCAGTGCCATGATCCCGCCGAGGAAGAATGAACCCAACACGGACACCAGATACATCAGGCCAATGCGCTTGTGATCGAGCGTGAACAGCCACGACCAGACACCGCGTGTGTGTGTGAGGTAGTTGTCCGTGACCGGCGCGGGCCCGGACGTTTTGGAAGCGTCGACGGTACTCATTCGGACGCGCCCTCCTGCTCCGGCTCGGCGGCGTCATCGCCACCGAGGTTCGGGCTCTCGATGATGTTGCCGTCTGCGTCGACAACCTGATCTAGGTGCTTCATCATCAACACGAGGGCGTCGATCTGACGCTCCTTGAGCTGACCTTGGAAGGACGGCATGGCCCCCGTGAAGCCCTGCACCACATGGCGCTGCGGCTGCACGATGGACGAGCGGATGTAGTTCTCGGCCAACTCGTACTCACCACCGGGACCAGACAGGTCGCCGACGGATTGGCCGTTGGTGAACTCGGTGGTGCCATTGACCGTGCGATCCCACAGGCCCTTGAACGACGGACCAGTGCCCGAGGATCCATCAAGACTGTGGCACGAGGCACACCGGTTGTAGAGGCGGTTGATGGCGTAGGCCGGCAGCTGCGAATCGGGAATGTCCTCGTACTCCCGGGCCAACTTGCCCATCTTGGTCTGATACTCATCCCACGGCAACACGTGCACGGTGGCCAGCATCAGGGAGTGATCCTTGCCGCAGTACTCGGCGCAGTACAACTGGTAGGTGCCCGGCTCAGTCGCCTCGAACCACAGGCTGGTGTACCGGCCCGGCACCACATCCTGCTTCACGCGGAAGGCGGGCACATACAAACTGTGTAGCACATCCTGGGAGGCCATGATCAGCCGCACGGGGCGGTTGGCAGGCACCGTGAGCTCGTTGGCTTCGGTGACTGCGAACTCCGGATGCTGGAATGTCCACGACCACTTCTGAGCCGTCACGTTGACGTCGTATGAGTTGGCTGGTGCGGTCCGCAGATCCATGTAGGTCTGCATGCCCAGCCAGAACATCACGATCACGATGATCGTGGGAATACCCGTCCAGGTGATTTCCAACGCCATATTGTGCGTCGGGCCGTCACTGTCGAACGTGTAATCGCCTTCACGCTGGCGGTACTTGATGGCGAAGTAGAACAACGCCGCCACGACCAACGCGAAGAAGATGTAGCAGACGATGTTGATGAAGTCCATGAGCCCGTCGACCATGGGCGCCACGGTGGATGCAGATTCGGGCATCCAGAAGGTGGCTTCCTTGGACGGCGCGGCTGCACCGATCATCGTGAGCAGGGACATCATGTCAGCACTTCCTGCCCGGCCATCACACCGGGGGACTGATTGTTGTCGTGATTCGACGGACCCATGCGCCACAGCACGTACCAGCCGACCACGATAAGCAACACGATGAACACACCGCCGAGACGCATGAGCTTCCATGCATCGGCGACGTAACTGTTGGCCTCGGGATCCCACTGGAAGCAGTTGAACAGGGCAAAGCTGTCCATCAGCGTGCCGATTCGGCCCTCTGATGCTTCCACCAATGCGAATCGAACGTCACGTGAGGGGAACCGCACGTCGTTCATGTACTTCGAGATGCGGCCATCGGGTGTGATGAACATGATGCTCGACGTGTGGGCGTACTCGCCACTCTTCTCGTCGTAGCGATAGCCGAAGCCCACAGCATCGGCCAATTGCTCAATCTGCGCCTGGTTCCCCGTGAGGAACGACCAGCGAGCAGCGGACGTATCCACACCCTTGCCCTGCAGCATCGCCATGTAGCCCTTGCGATTCTGGGCAGCCAGTTCTGGGCCTTCATCAGGGTTGATGCTCACGGTGACTAGTTCATAGTCCACGCCAGGCTGCAGATTCACGTTCTCGAGCGAATCCACCAGGCCGTTGAGCGTGAGCGTGCACAACATCGGGCATCGGTAGTAGTTGAGCGTGAGGATCACGGGCAGTTCGCCACCGGCAACCAGATCGCTCATCTGCACGGCCGTGCCTTCGTGGTCCATGAAGACCAGATCGCCGGGCACCGGCTGATCGAGATTTTGCACGATGCCCACGCCGTCGAACTCCGGCGGAATCACATCGGCAGTGCGCAGGGTTTCCGCGGCGGCCGTGGCGGCCAGCCCCAGACATGCAATCGAGATGAGCCGTTGCCGGATCACTTCGATGCGCCTCCCCATCGCTTCACCACGATGTCGGCAGCCGTGTCCATGGGCACGTGCAGCGCGCGCTCACCGGTGAGCTCACCGTCGATGTCGGTCCATGCTTCCCAGTAAGGCTCCTGCTCGAGCTGTGTCTTGCGTTCTTCACGCATGAGCTCGGCAGCCACCGAATAGGCTCCGATTTCCTTATCGGTCGTGGCGTACGCGGCCACGTGATAGAACATCGCGTTGGTTGCGATGAGCACCGAGATCAGCAGGAAGGTGCTGGCCAAGCCCAGCAGCCACGTCATCCCGCCGCCGGGATCTTCGGTATCACCGGGAAGTTGAATCTGATTGGTGTCGTGTTCGGTCATCACAGATTCTCAAACGCCAGAGCTTCGGGCAAACGCGGATCACGGACGGGCACCAGACTGCAGCGACGCAACGCGAAGGCCCAGCCAGCCAGCACCAGACCAAGCACCCCGGCGATGGCCGTGAGCTGAATCAGGTGTGGGTTCCAGCCGATGCTCACTTCGCCCGCTTCGACCGCGGCCACGAGTGCGTCGTTGGTTTCAGAGTTGATCAGTGCATCGGTAGGCACGACCGGCATCACCAGCCAGTACACATCGACGAGGAACATCAACACCATCCAGGTGGCGATGGCAGCGATCACGCCGGGGAATCGCTTGGGCCATCGGGACACCAGCACCACGAAGGGCAGCATGAAGTGGCCGATGATCAGGATCCAACTCACATAGAAGTACTCACCCATCTGCCGCGGGAAGAACCAGCCGGTTTCCACGGGGATGTTGGCGTACCAGATCAGCATGTACTGGCTGAAGCCGATGTAGGCCCAGAAGACCACACCGAAGGCGAACAGCATCTTGCCCAGATCATGGAAGTGCTCGGTGTTCACCGCATTGCCTAGCTTGCCGCCGTTCTTGAGCACGGCCAACAGGATGATCATCGTGGCGAAACAACCGGTGCAGCTGACGGCGAAGTAATACACGCCGAACATCGTGGAGAACCACGTGGGCTGCAGCGACATGATCCAGTCGATCGCGGCGAAGGTCTGCGTCAGGGCGTAGAGCACGATGCCGATGGGCGCCAGCATCTGCATGGCGCTCGAACGGGACACGTTGCCGTCGGCATCCTGTGCGATGGAGTGGCCCACGAAGAACTTGGCCAGCACCGCCCAGATCGCGCCGTAGGCAATCATGCGAATGCACCAGAACGTGGGGTTCAGATACGCGGCCTTCTTCTGCAGCAGGTAGTCGTGGGCGACGAGGTCGGTGTCAGCCCATTCGTACAGGAGGTGGCCGTTGCCGCCCCAGACCAGCACGATCATGGGCACCAACAGGATCCACATCCACTTGAGGTTGGCTGCCAGCCCCTCTGCAGTTCGACGCACGGTCACCGACCACCCGGCTCGCACGATGTGCTGGAGGATGGTGAAGAACAGGCCGCCGAGACAGATGGCGAACGCCGCAGACACGGCGAACAGATAGGCCCGCCAGAAGGTTTCAGCACCAGCGGACGAGGCCAGGGCCAGTGTGCCACCCACGCCGATCACGGCGAGTGTGACACCGACGCCGGTGAACTTCTTGCCCATGGCACCCAGGTGCAGCTGTTCAGTGGTCGCGTTCAGTGTGGTGTTCACTGGGCACCTCCACCGTGGTCGTGTGCTGCGGGATCGGCAGCGGGCTCACTCAATGCCTCAGCATCAGCAGCCGTGCGCACCACCTGCTTGAAGTCGTCGGCACCGGGCACATGCTCTGGCGGTGCGTTGCGGGACACCTGCAGGGCTTCCACCCAGGCCACGATCGCCCAGCGATCGTGCACGGGGATCTGTGCCGAGTAGCCGGCCATGTTGTTCATGCCGTTGCTGACCGTGTGGAAGATCTGGCCGGGCGACTGCTCGAGCACCGCATCTTCATGCAGATTCCGCGGCTGCACCCAGGTGGTGCCGTTGGTGCCGTTCTCCAGAAGATTCATGGCCTTCTTGTGCACCGGCCCGTCGCCAATGCCGGACACGCCGTGACATGGCAGGCAATAGATGTCATATCGCTCGCGGCCGCGTTCGAGCAGCGCGTGATCCACGGTGATCGAATCGGGGAAGGTGGTTGCGAAGGCGCCGTCCACCGTGCCCAACCATAGGTGCGTGTCGTCGACCATCGCACCGCGAGCCACCGTGCCAGCAACCGGCTGACGCA
This sequence comes from Phycisphaerales bacterium, assembly GCA_022446965.1. Taxonomy (GTDB): domain Bacteria; phylum Planctomycetota; class Phycisphaerae; order Phycisphaerales; family SM1A02; genus JABAAC01. The sequence goes on along the minus strand of JAKVBV010000006.1, from coordinate 31,929 downwards.
TGGCGCGATTGTCACGGAACTGATTGGACGTCTGCTGGGCGTTGAGCCGCGGCTGGTTGTCCATGTTCTGGATCAAGTGGATGCGCGGTTCCACCTTGGGGGCCGTGCGGGCGTAGTAGATCACCGCCGGCGGGATGGTCGCGATGCAACCCAGCAGAATGAACACCGCCCAGATGATCTTCGGCACGTCGAAGATCGCCCAGCCAGGTCGTTGTCGTGGTGCGTGAGAACCCATGGGTCAGGCCTCCAGCTCAACAATCGACTCGGGGTCGAGACTGCGGAGGAAATCGGTCGCGTCCTCCATGACGAATTCCGGATCACCAGCTTCGATCACCAGCACGAAGCGGTCATCGGTGATGCGCTTGAGCTGTGTGGACTTGAGCACCGGGTGGTACAGGCACGGCAACTTGTTGAGTACGAACATGCCGAACACGGTGGTCAGGGCCGAGAGCAGCACCGTCAACTCGAACGCCACGGGCACGAAGGCCGGCGTACTGATGAGCGGCTTGCCCGACACTTCGAACTGGTACCCCACCACAGGCACCAGTGCCCAGATGTCCAGTTCGAACGAGTTGGTGAACGTCTGCAGGAAGATGGCCAGGCACGTGCCGGTAAGACCACCGAAGAACACGAGGATCGGCAGGATGGTGTAACTCACACCCATCGCAAAGTCGAGCCCGTGCACAGGGAACGGCGTGTGGCAATCAAACCAACGGAAACCACGCTCACGCGTCGCCTTGGCGGCGTGCATGATCTTGGCGGGCGTGTCAAAGACCGCCGCGAGGCCCCACAGAGTGTCGTTGGGTGTTGGCGCCGTGCTCATTCGTGCGCCTCCTCGTCATGGTCGTGCGCATGCGGATCGGCCGCGGGCATGATCGCCTTGATTTCAGCGATGGCCAGCACCGGCAGGTACCGGATGAACAGCAGGAACAAGGTCATGAACAGGCCGAACGATCCCAGGAAGGTGACGAAGTCCACCCACGTGGGCTCGTACCAACCCCAGCTGCTGGGCAGGAAGTCCTGCGCCAGCGAGGTGACGGTGATCACGAAGCGTTCGAACCACATGCCGATGTTCACGAACAGCGATGCCACGAACAGCACCCAGATGTTTCGGCGGCATGCCTTGAACCAGAAGATCTGCGGCGTGATCACGTTGCACGACACCATGATCCAGTAGGCCCATGCGTACTGACCAAAGGCGCGATTCACGAAGGCGAAGCTCTCGTACAGTTCGCCTGAGTACCAGGCAATGAAGAACTCCATGCCGTAGGCGTAGCCCACCATGGAGCCCGTCAGCAGCACGATCTTCGCCATGTTCTCGAGGTGACGCAGCGTGATGAAGTTCTTCAGGCCCCACAGTTCACGGGCAGGGATGGCCAGCGTCAACACCATGGCGAAACCACTGAAGATGGCTCCGGCCACGAAGTATGGCGGGAAGATGGTGGTGTGCCAACCAGGCAACTGCGACACGGCGAAGTCGAACGACACCACGGAGTGCACCGAAAGCACCAGCGGTGTGGCCAACGCGGCCAGCAGCAGATAGGCACGCTCGTAGCGGTGCCAATGCCGCATGCTGCCACGCCACCCAAGAGAGAACAGGCCGTAGCTGAAGGCCTTGATCTTGCTGGTAGCGCGATCACGCAAGGTGGCGAGGTCGGGAATCAGGCCCACGTACCAGAACAACAGCGACACGGTGAAGTAGGTGCTCACCGCGAACACGTCCCACAGCAGCGGACTGCGGAACTGTGGCCACATGTCCATCTGGTTGGGAATCGGGAACAGCCAGTAGGCCAACCACACTCGGCCAATGTGAATGCCCGGGAACAAACCCGCGCAGATCACGGCGAAGATGGTCATGGCCTCGGCGAAGCGGTTGATCGACGTGCGCCACTTCTGCCGGAACAGGAAGAGGATGGCGGAGATCAGCGTTCCGGCGTGACCGATGCCGACCCAGAACACGAAGTTCACGATCGGGAAGCCCCACATGACGGGGTTGTTGTTGCCCCACACACCCACGCCGGTGAAGATCAGGTAGCCGACCATGCATCCGAGCAGGCCCAGCAGCGACACCGACATCGCCATGGCGATGTACCACGCACGCGGAGGCTTTTTGGCCTCATTGACGCGGCAGATCTCGGCCGTGACAGTGTCGAACGACTCGTGACCGATGATGAGCGGCGCCCGTGTATCGGGCGACTCGTCCACGTTCATCGGGTTGTCAACGGGAAGCGTCGTCATCAGTGCGCCGCCTCCGTGTGGCCGTGATCACCATGGGATCCATGGCCGTGTCCATGTCCGCCGTGGTCGTGCGGATACCGCTCGCCGTCGGTTGGGTTCGTCACTCGTGCGAGGAACTTGTTCCGCGGCTTCACGTTGAGTTCTTCCAGCAGGCCGTACGACAGGTCGTCGCGATGCAGCTTGCTCACCTGTGATTCGGGATCCATGAGATCGCCAAACACGATGGCGTCCGTCGCACACGTCTGGGCACAGGCCGGCACGATCGTGCCGTCTGGAATGACCACACGCTTGGCCTGGGCCTTCTCAGCTTCGGGCAGCTTGACCCACGCGTTGCGGGCGTCGATCTTCGCGGCTTCGATGCGCTGTGTACACCAAGTGCACTTTTCCATCACGCCACGCATGCGAACCGAGACATCGGGGTTGAACTGCATGCGACGCAGCGGGTCACCACCACTTTGACGACGCACGTAGTAATCCGGCTGCACCTGCAGCATGCCCGTGTCCCGCATGGGATCACGACGGAAGTAGTCGAAGTAGTTGAATCGCCGCACCTTGTAGGGGCAGTTGTTCGAGCAGTACCGCGTGCCAACGCAGCGGTTGTAGACCATCGCGTTGAGACCGTCGGTCGTGTGCACGGTGGCCGCCACCGGGCAGACCTGCTCGCACGGTGCGTTCTCGCACTGCTGACACATCATCGGCTGCATGGCAACCGTCGATGGGTTCGACGTGTCGTAGTGACCATGACCATCGGACGCGAAGCGGTAGTACCGATCGATCCGCAGCCAGTGCATCTCGCGCCCCATGATGACCTGATGCTTACCCACGACGGGAATGTTGTTCTCAGCCTGGCAGGCGATCACGCAGTCACCGCAGCCGATGCACTTGCTCAGATCAATGCTCATGCCCCAGGCGTAGTCGGCGCCGTCGAACTGCTGCTCTTGCCACAGTGACAACCGACCCATGGAGTGGCCCATGTGCTGGGCGAAGGCGTGATCCTTCTTCCACGTGTCCACCGACCCCTCGCGGAACAGCACAGGCAGACGCTCTTGCGTGCCCTGTCCACCGATGGAGTCGATGGCGAAGTGATCCTGCGTGCGAGCGAGTTCCATGGACTCGCCGGTGCCCGACACGGATGCGCCGGTGCGGGTCCACATGGCGTTTGATGCACGCAGTGGATAGGCGTCGAAGCCTGCACCCGTGCTAACTCGACCGGGGAAGGTTCGGCCCCAGCCCAGTGCGATCGACACGGTGCTCTTGGCTTGGCCAGGCTGCACGATGGCGGGGCCTTCCACGCTCGTGCCCCCAACGGTGACACGAACGATGTCGCCATCAGACACACCTGCTTCGGCGGCATCATCGGCGTGCATCAGCACGGCGTTATCCCAGGTGAGCTTGGTGATCGGGTCGGGGAATTCCTGCAGCCATCCGTTGTTGGCGAAGCGGCCATCACCTATCGCGTACGACGGTGTGAAGTTCACCTCGATGCCGCCGTCCTCGATCGGCAGCGGCGCCACAGTGCGACGCACCGGCGGTGTTTCCGCTGTTGCGGAGGTGCCCTCAATCACACCTGCATGCAGAGCGCGGCGCCAATCGGCGTCGTAGCCTGGCGTTTCGCCTGCGGGCGTCATCGCCTTGCCGGTGAGCTCTTCAAAGGTGCGACGCGTGATGTCGAAGCCGGCGGTGTCCGCCTCGCCAGCCATCACGGCAAGCAGTTCGATTATGGATCGGCCGCCGTAGAGCGGCAGAATCATCGGCTGTTGCACGCTGACCGTGCCGTCCCAGGCCACGCCGTCGCCCCAGCACTCTAGTGCGTGCGCCTTGGGCAGGTGCATGGTGCAGGCCCGCGATGTTTCATCGACATGCGACGATAGGCTGATGCGATTGGCCACCTTGCCCAGTGCCGCAGCGAAGCCCAGATCGGCCGGTGCGTCGTACACGGGGTTCACACCAATCAACACGGCGGTGTTGACCGAGCCATTGGCTGCCGCAGTGGCGAATGCCTTGAGGTCAGCCGTGGCCATCTCCGCTTCGGACACACGCACGTACGACACCGTCGAGCCGGTGTTGCCCATCGCTTCATTGATGATCGCCACATGGTGATGCACGGCAGCACTCTGGGAGCGACCGGCGATCACCACCGAGCGACCATTGGCGTTTCGCAACTGCGCAGCCATGGCGTCGGCCGCAGCCTGCGCTTCGGGCGACAAGGCTCGTTCGATTGATCCATCGCCGGTAAACACTGCCGCGAGGTGCGCCGCAATGACGGCCACATCGGCGGATCGCATCGCCCAGCGGTCATCGGCGTTGGCGCCGGTCAGGCTCAGGCCCGGCTCAGCGACCAAGAGGCGATTCATGTTGTCCGGCGTGCGCCGCGTGGCCCACTGGCGAGACAAGTTCAAGGCATCGCCATGACTGCACAGAAAGTCGCTGTCGAGCGACACGATCACGTCGGCCTTGGACAGGTCGTACACGGGCCGCAGATCGCCGCCCATGGCGGCGTCGAGCCCGGCCTTTTCCGCGGAGGCGGTTGGATCCCAGTTCACCCAGGTGGCATCGGGGAAGCGGCGACGAATCACACGCTGCATGCGACGCACACTTGGCGACCCAGTGGGTTCGGACACGAACCACAGCCCCTTGCCCGTGCCCAGCGAATCAGCGTGGGTGCCCCACCACTGTTCGAAGTCGGCCCATTCTCGCGCCGCCGCCTTGGCGGCGTCGCCGGGATGTTCAAGCACACCGCGGCTGCGATCGGGGTCGTAGAGGTCAAGCACCATGGCCTGCTGGTGCGCGTTGAGCGCGCCGCCAGAGCCGGGATGATCCGGATTGCCTTCGAGCTTGGTGGGACGACCATCGTGTGTGGTCGCCAGGATGCCCGTGGCGATACCACCAAGTTCCACGATCGAGGCGTACTGCTGCGCCTGTCCAGGAACGGTGCCGTCGGGGCGTGACGCAAAGGGTGCAATGTGCTGCTCAGGCCAGCGACGGCAGCCGGTGAGGCCCGCGCCGGCGAGCGCCATCGAGGCGCCCATGATCTTGAGGAAACCACGGCGATCGGTGCCGTCGAGAAGTTCAGTCGCACCGGAGGGAAACTCGCGGTGCATGAACGTGCGGAACTCGGGCGTGTCAGCAACCTCGTTCAGGCTGCGCCAATACGTTCGTCCTGTCGGGCGGCCATTGCCGTTCAACGATGACATGTGGAGCAGTCCTGTGAAGGATGAAGATCGTTCACGCCGAGCCAGTGCTCGCCGACTTCAAGGCGATGGGCGTCGGTCATGTCCCAACCCCATTCCAATTGCGTCACGAGATCAGGATCACGTACGTGCGGTGCCGGGTCGCGATGACAATCCAGGCACCAGCCCATGCTCAACGGCTTCTCTTGTCGAACCACTTCCATGGTGTCGATGCGGCCGTGGCATTCCACGCAACTCACGCCACGATTCACGTGGGCGCTGTGATCAAAGAAGCTGTAGTCAGGAAGATCGTGCACACGCACCCACTCGATGGGCCGGCCCGATTCCCAACTTTCCTTGAGCGGCTGGATGTCGGGACTGTCCGGATGAATCATCGCGTGACAGTTCATGCACGTTTGCGTCGGCGGAATCGACGCGTGCGGTGACACCTCAACCGTGTTGTGGCAGTACCGACAATCAATGCCCAACTCACCCGCATGCTTGGCGTGCGAGAACGGAATGGGTTGTTGTGGTTGGTAGCCCACGTCAGTTGTTTCAGGACTGAATCCCCATGCGACCACGAAGGCCACATACAAGGGCGCAATGGGCCCAAGGATGGCGGCTGCCGGGAGGATCAGGTTTGACCACCGCGGGAAGACGTAGTGGTAACGGCCCATGGACGACATGCCTCACAGACTTCGTGAAAAATTTCACGAAGTACAAGGCCTAGAGTTTCGCGGCCTGCGCGTCGCGTGTCAAGGGCGCTAGAACGCCGATTTTACCCTTCTCCACCAGTGGTAGGCTGCACCCTTTGAGGCCCTCGATTCACCGTGTTTGACACCCATTGCCACCTGACGAATAGTGCCCTGTCGGAGACTCTGCCGGACGTCTTTGCGGCGGCCGAATCGGCCGGTGTCCATGCCATGCTGTCGGTGGCCACCGATGTGGATGACGCCGCGGCCGCGCTGGCCGTGGCCCAAGCGCACGACCAGGTCTGGTGCACCGCTGGAATCCACCCGTCCGAGGCGGGCCGCCCCCATGATCTTGAGGGCCTCAAGCCCATCGCCGAGCAACGCAAATGCCTGGCCTGGGGAGAGATAGGCCTCGACAACCACTGGCCTGATCCCCCACTGCCAGCCCAAATCGAGCTCCTGCACGCCCAGTTGGAGTTCATTCGCACGTGGGACGCCGACGGCGGGCAGATCATGCCCGTGGTGATTCATAACCGAAAGGCCATCAACGACTTGCTTCCAATCCTGCAGGAATCAGGCCTCGCCGGCGATCGATTCATCTTCCACTGCTTCACCGATGGCCCAGACGAAGCCACCCGACTGCTGAACTTTGGCGCCGCACTCTCGTTTACCGGCGTGGTGACGTACACCAACGCCACCGATGTGGCCAAGGCGTCGGATCTAGTGCCTCTTGATCGTCTGATGATCGAAACCGACGCGCCGTACCTGTCGCCGGTGCCGGTTCGAGGCGTTCGCCCCAACCAACCGGCGCATGTCGCCCATGTCGCCGCCTTCCTCGCTGCTCGCCGCGGCCTATCGGTGGAGGTCTTTGTTGACCAGGTCGACGCCACGGCGCACGCCATCTACGGGCTGCCCGCATGAGGCGGGTCGTGTCACTGGTGCCCTCGGCCACGGAGTGGCTCTTCGCGATGGGCGCGGCCGATTGCGTGGTTGGCCGGTCGCACGAATGTGACTGGCCTGCCCAAGCGACCCACCTGCCGGTGCTCACCGCACCGCGCACCACCGCAACCGACCCTGCCCACGTTGACGCCCAAGTGAGCGCGGCCATGGACGCCGTCGGCTCGCTGTATCACCTCGACCGCAACGCACTCGTGGCGCTCGCACCTGATGTGGTCGTTGTGCAAGATGCATGCGGCGTGTGCTCGATCGACGTGCCCACGGTGCAAGGCGCATTGGCCGAGGCCGGCCTGGACACCACGCTCGTCACGCTTCGACCACACACCATCGAGGACATCTTCGATGACATCCTCACACTCGGCGAGGCCGTCAATCGGCACGATGCTGCCCAGCGTGTGATGGTGGACATGCGAGCGCGATGGTGGGACACGCAGGATGTGGTCAATCCATACGTCGACGGCCCGCGGACGGCGGTCATCGAATGGGCAGATCCACTGTATGTGGCAGGACACTGGACGCCGCAGCTCATCGAGACCGCCGGTGGTCGTCAGTCGATCATTGCCGCAGGCGAAGCGTCACGCATCATCGACGGCGAAACACTCCTTGCTGAACAGATCGAACGGCTCATCATCGCGCCTTGTGGTGTGCCATTGGACGCAGCCATCACGCACGTCGAGCGACTGCAATCCACCTCGTGGTGGCCGCTGCTCCCTGCAGTGATGGACGGCAGTGTGGTGGTGGTCGACGGCTGCGCGACATTCTCGCGCCCTGGCCCGCGCCTGTTCGACACGCAGCAGTGGCTCACGGCGTGGCTGCAGGGCCTTCCGGATCGTGTTCCGGATCAGTGGTCGTCGTTGGCGGTGGCCCCCAGCTGACGTCCATGGTCGCCGGCGGCACACCCTCCACTGTGGCGGTGATCATGCCTGCGCCGGTGCCTTCGGGCCGTTCAATCAACAGTCGCGCGTTCCAGATGGGTGGGCGGCCATGCTCGTTCGCTTTAGACTTCAATCGCCATGGTTCGGTTCGGGCGACGAGGCCGTCCGAGCATGTCAACACGGCCGTGGGCGGCGGCGATCCGGCGCTGTCCCACTCGATCCACATGAATGGCGCAACGGGTTGCCCGTACAACTCCAACGGGTTGGGGCCCATTCGAATCGGGTGCGTGCGCGTGGCGTCGGCCGTCATGGTGAGATCGATCTCCTCACCGTTGCTCAATGTCAAATGCACGCCACCGCGCTTCTTGCCGGTGTTCTCCAGTGACAGCGTCACCGGCATCAGATACACCTCGCCAGGCTGCAGTTCAGAATCAGGGGCGACAAACTCGGTGCACCCGCACGTGGCTTTGGCTCGTTCGATCCGCAGTGGCGAGCCGCTGATGTTGGTCAGCTCGAACGTGTGTTCGATGATGAGCGGTGGTGTGTCGATCACCACGGGCCCTGCGTCAAAGTCTCGATCCACCGCGACCGCGGATTGAAACGACCACCACACCGCTGTGGCGGCAAGGGCAATCATCACCAGCAATCCTGCGATTGGCAGCAGACGGGTCCGAGATGGGGCGTTCTCAGCCATTTCCTGCGGGATTCTACGCCGCAATGCCAAAACGGCAGGCCAAGACGCTGCTTGCAGGCCACAAATCTGGCACGGCGATTGCATCAGAGATCTGCAATGACATTTGATACCAACACACTCACCACCCTCGCCCGCGAATCCATCGTGCAGGCGCAGGCCATGGCCGTGTCCATGTGCCACGCCCAAATCGAACCCCTGCACCTGTTGGCCGCGATGCTCGACGCGGAGTCTGGCACCGCGTCAGCATTGATCGAACGGGCCGGGCGGGCGCCGGCCGCGTTGGCCAAGGTGACGCACGCGGACCTTGAATCGCAGCCCACCGTGTCGGGCACCAGCACGCCACCGACACCATCAACCGCCTTGCAATCCGTGTTGATGGATGCCCATCGACATATGCAGGCGATGAACGATCGCTTCGTGTCGGTCGAACATCTCCTCATCGCACTGGCCACCGTGGACTCACCGGCCAAGTCGGCGCTGTCCACCAGTGGCCTGGGTGCCGCGGCCATCGCAACCGCTGTTGCGCAACTGCGCGAGGCATCGGGCATGGATCACATCGATGATCCAGATGCAGAGGCCAACCTTGAAGCGCTCCGCAAGTACGGCACCGATCTCACGGCCCTTGCCCGCACCGGCAAGCTTGATCCGGTGATCGGCCGCGATGAAGAGATTCGTCGCTGCATGCAGGTGCTCAGCCGACGCACCAAGAACAACCCCGTGCTCATTGGTGAACCGGGCGTGGGCAAGACAGCCATCGCCGAAGGCCTTGCCCAACGCATCGTCAACGGCGACTGCCCGTCCACACTGCGCAACTCGCGCATCATCGCGCTCGATGTGGGTCAACTGCTTGCGGGCGCCAAGTTCCGCGGCGAGTTTGAAGACCGCCTCAAGGCCGTACTGCGCGAAGTCCAGGCTGCCGCTGGTGGCGTGGTGCTCTTCATCGACGAACTGCACACCATCATCGGCGCCGGCCAGGCCGAAGGCGCGGTGAGCGCCGGCAATCTGCTCAAGCCTGCACTGGCCCGCGGTGATCTGCGGTGCATTGGCGCCACCACACTGAATGAGTACCGCCAGCACATCGAAAAAGACGCTGCGTTCGAACGCCGCTTCCAACCTGTGCTCGTGAGCGAACCGGATGTCGACGACACGCTCGCTATTCTCCGCGGTCTCAAGGGCCGCTACGAAGCGCACCATGGCGTGCGCATTCTCGACGGCGCATTGGTGGCCGCCGCCACAATGTCCAATCGGCACATCACCGATCGCTTCCTGCCTGACAAGGCCATCGATCTACTTGATGAAGCCGCATCGAGACTTCGGATGGAGAACGACTCCATGCCGTCATCGATCGATGCGCTCAATCGCCGCAAGATGCAGCTGGAAATCGAGCGTGAAGCGCTGCGTCTGGAAGATGACGCAGCGTCGAAAGATCGGCTGCACACGGTCGACGCCGAACTCGCCGATCTTGAATCGGAACTGGTGGCGCTCACGGCCCGTTGGGAAGCAGAACGCAGCGAGTTGGACACCATCCGTGACGGTGCGCAGCAGCGTGATGCGCTGCTAACCGAATTGGATCGCGCGCAGCGTCGTGGTGATCTCGAAACAGCGGCCCGCATTCAATACGGTGACATTCCGTCGCTGGATGAATCACTCGCCAGCGCCGAGACGGCGCTCCAGGATCGTCGCGCCGCCGGCCAAAACCTCGTTCGCGAAGAAGTCGATGCCGAGATGATCGCCGAGGTGGTTTCGCGATGGACCGGCATTCCCGCTGCCCGGCTCGTGGAAGCCGAACGTGTTCGTCTGCTGCAGATGGAAGACCACCTCGGTGAACGAGTGATCGGCCAGCGGGATGCCGTCGTTGCTGTGGCCGATGCGGTTCGCCGTGCGCGGGCTGGATTGGGCGAGGCTGGGCGGCCGATCGGGTCGTTCCTCTTCCTCGGTCCGACCGGTGTGGGCAAGACGGAGTTGTGCAAGGCACTGGCTGCGTATCTGTTCTCCAGTGAAGACGCCATGATTCGCCTAGACATGAGCGAGTACATGGAAGCGCACTCCGTGGCTCGGCTGATCGGGGCGCCTCCTGGCTACGTGGGCTTTGAGGAAGGTGGGCGACTCACCGAGGCCGTGCGGCGTCGTCCGTACAGCGTGGTGCTGTTGGATGAGCTGGAGAAGGCGCATCCTGATGTCAGCAACGTGCTGTTGCAGTTGCTCGACGATGGTCGTCTGACCGATGGCCATGGGCGCACGGTGGATTTCAGCAACACGATCATCGTGATGACCAGCAACATTGGTTCGGGCCAATTGCTCGACCTCGCGGCACAGGGGGCCACGCAGGCCGCGATCGACGAGGCCGTGCGATCACAGCTCAAGCAGGTGATGCGTCCGGAGTTGCTCAATCGCATTGATGACACGATCGTGTTTCACGCATTGCAGCCCGATGAGCTGCAGCAGATCGTGCAGATTCAGCTGGGTCGATTGACCACGCGTCTGGCCGATCGCGGCCTCATACTGCACGTCACCGATGCCGCCGTGGATCTGCTCGCCGAGCGCGGCTTTGATCCGCAGTTCGGTGCTCGTCCGCTGAAGCGTGTCATTCAGCACGACGTGGAGAACGTGATCGCGCGAGCTGTACTTGAAGACGCGCTTGGCGAAGGCACGCAGGTGTGCATCGACGCTAAAGATGGCGAGTTGTCTGTTGACGTGCAGGCGTGCGCACCAGTGAGTGCGGAAACCGCCGCGTCCTAACGCCCCATCGACGCCTTCACGGCGTCGACCGTGTCGCCGCCGTGCGTGTCGAGCAGCGCTTGCGCGATCACCGTGGCCACCACGTGCTCCATCACCACGCTCGCGGCGGGTGACGCACACACATCGCTGCGCTCATAGGTGCTCTGTTGTGCTTCGAGGGTGCGCATGTCCACGCTGGGCAACCCCTGCAGCAATGTGCTGATGGGCTTCATCGATCCGCGCACCACCACGGGCATGCCGTTGGTCATGCCACCTTCGATCCCCCCGGCGTTGTTGGTGGGCCGGGCATACGCGGCGCCGTCATGTTCGATGGGATCGTGCACAGCCGAGCCGCGTCGAGCCGTGACATCACGGCCGAGCCCGATCTCAACCGCTTTGAACGCCTGGATACTCATCACGCCCGCGGCGAGCCGGCTGTCGAGCGTGTGAATGCGGTCCATGCACGTGCCCAATCCGGCCGGACATCCGAGCACATGCACTTCGCATAGGCCGCCGATGGTGTCCTTGTCCTTCTTCGCCTGCCGAATGTGCTCGATCATCGCGGCGCTGGCCTCAGGACATGGGTTGTAGACCTCGGACGCATCGCAGGCGTCGCGCAGTGCCTGCAGCGTGTCGATCGACACCGCCGCTGGCGCATCCACATCCATCAGCCCGCGGAGGTAGGCGAATGTCTCAATGCCCACGGCCTGCAACAACAAACGGCACAGCGCACCAGCAGCTGTTCGTGCCGCAGTCTCGCGGGCGCTGGCTCGCTCCAGGATGTTGCGGCAGTCGTCGGTCCCGTACTTCAGCGAGCCCGCCAGATCAGCATGACCCGGACGCGGGCGATGCATGGGCGGCGTGACTTCAAGGTCATCCAGCCGCGAATCCTTGTTGGGCACCTGCAGCACGATGGGTGCGCCGGTGGTGCGGCCAAGCCGTACACCAGCGGTGATGGTCACCGTGTCAGTCTCGATGCGCTGCCGTCCACCGCGGCCATAGCCGCCTTGGCGCCGTTGCAGGGCACGATTGATGAAGGCATCGTCCACGCCGAGCCCGGCGGGCATTCCCGTGATCATCGCCGTGCCGCACGGGCCGTGTGATTCGCCAGCTGTTTGAATAGTCAGTTCAGGCACGGGACGAATGCTACCACTGCGCGGCGGACCAGCAGGTGTGTTGCCCTGCGGCCTGCTCCATCCACATGTCGAGGCCACCAGCCACGGGCACGCCTCGAGTCTGCATGCATGTGACGAACGATGTTTCCGGTGGGTCGTAGATCGTTTCCAGCGCCACTGCATCGTCGGCGATGCAGGCGGTGTTGAATCCGGTGGCGTTCATGGCGTCGCCGTCTGGGGCCGGGCCATGTGCCATGCCCACCGGCGTGCACTGGACCACCACATTGAACGACGCGGACGCTGCACCATCGCCCACGGCCACGTCACCATGTGACTTGAGGTCGTCCACCAAGGCACGTGCGGATTCCGCCGAGCGGTTGAACACACGAACACTGGCGCCCGCCTGCAACAAGGCCACGCACGCCGCCCGCGCCGCACCACCAGCGCCCAGTACCGCCGCACGGCCACCACTGCATCGGGCACCGAACGCTTCCAGCGGCGCACGCACGCCGACCACATCCGTGTTGGCCCCGGCAAGCGCGCCCTGTCCATCAACCGTGATCGTGTTGGCCACGCCAGCCATGGCTGCCGCAGCATCCACCGTGCCACCGCCATCTCGGACGAGTTGCAGGCAGTGGGCCTTGTGCGGCATCGTCACCGAGGCCCCACCAAAGCGCACCAACGGATGCCCGACGAGTTCGAGCATGTCAGCCTTGAATCGCTCCCAGCCTTCACGGATGGGCAGCGGCAGATAGACGGCATCATCACCCTGCTCGGTGAAGGTGTCGTTGTGCCGCGCGAAGCCAGGCGAGGCGCCCAGCGGCCATCCAACCAGGCCGTACACCACCGTCTTGTCGGTGATGGACCGGATACGCCATTGGCCGATCATCTGTGTGAGCGTGGGCTGCCCGGGCGCCGACGCCGACCCTGCATCTAGCGCGGCAAACGTGAGCAGGCCACCCCAGGCCCCGCCCATCACCCGCGACAGCAACCCTGCCTGCCCCATCGCTAGCGCAATCATCGGCTTGGGCCGCGCGGCGAGCAGGTCGGCGCATTGCAGGGCATCGCGGAGGGCCGACGCTTGATACGCCACCTTCACGACATCCACGAGATCGTCCATGCCCATGTCCGCCACCTGCCGGATGAGGTCGTTGGGCCGGCCGGTGAAGTCGTGCGTGGACGCGATCACCGAAGTGCCGCGGCTGCGGTAGCGCTCCACAACTGAGCGTAGATCGTGCTCGGCGGCCAGACGCACGTGCTCCAGATCGATGTATCGAGGCAACGTGTCGGCATCGAGCAGGTGCTGCAACAACGCGATGCGTTCGTATTCCGGGCCGTCAAAGCCGCCACCTTGGGCGTCGATTCGACACGTGAGAATGCAGGGCAACGGGCTTTCGGCCAGGAGTCGGGCCACCGTGGCGTGATGGTCCGGATCGGACACGAGCATGTCCACGCGCCACTCAATGAGGTCTGCGCCCTGGGCGGCAGCCTGTGCGGCGCGGTCGATGGCGTCGTCGAACAGGTCAGGATCATCGATGGCGACGGGGGTAGCAAGCAGCACCATGGCGGAACCCTACTCGACACCGTGCTACTGTTTCGCCTCATGGACGACGACACCGCCATTCTCAACATCGCTCGAAGCATGCTTCGCACCTGGACGCAGGGCGTGCTGCGCTTCGACGAGCACGTGCGGCCCGTGCGTTATGTGATCGCCCCTGATGGCCGGCTGGTGATGCCCGCCATGGTGGCGATGCTCTCCACGCTCGACACCGCCCTGCACATTCCTGACGAAGACCCCGACGGCCTGCAGCTGCTTGTCGAGCTGCACGAATTCGATCCCGACAGCGCCGAGGGCGCGATGGCGGATCGGTGGCGTATCTATCACGGCGAGCCCGAAGACGTGCGGTGGGCGGTGCTGGACATCGACTTCGCTCGGCTCCACGGCATTGCGATCGACGGCGAGGCACTGGTTGTCCCCAACCCATTGACCGATGCAGAACCCAAGCTGTGCGCCATGGTCAATCGAGAGCACGCCGACGCGCTGGCGGCCTTTGTCGCCGCCGCTCGAGACGTGACCGCATCCGCCCCATTGCTGGTGGGCATCGATCCAACCGGCGTGGACGTGCGAGTGGATCATGGGATGGTCCGGGTAGAATTGGCACTTGGAAATGATGAAGTCATTGCCGCAAAATCGCTCCAGGAAGCTCTGAATGTGGTATAATTGAGGGCTTGACGGGGCCGCCAACAACACAAATTCATTTTTTTCGCTCTACGGAGTAGAGCGGTCGACATTCTCCGCGCCGATGCCGTGGCAAGGACTGGACACGGCGATGTCAGTGCGCCCAGAACAGAAAGGAGACACCAACGCCCCGAGAAGGCCGTGGGTGATTGCCGGGTGGTCCGGCGAACACAAGCGGCTGCCAACCGGCTCGACATGAGCCACACAGGAGCACCACATGGAAGACACCCGTACAGAACTCGTGATGATTCTCGACCAATCAGGATCAATGGCCCGGATGCGCGACGTGGTTGTGACCAGCCACAACGACTTTCTGTCGCAGCAGAAGCAGCAAGAGGGGGAATTGACCTTCAGTCGCGTCTGGTTCAACAGCCTGATCTTCAATGAAGCCACCAATGGCCGCGCACTGGACGAAGCAAGACGGCTCCGCCGGCATGAGTTCTGCCCCGGTGGAGCGACCGCCTTGCTCGATGCGATCGGCCTGACCATCGAGGCTCGCCCCGAGGCCCACGACGTGATCGTGGTCGTCATCACCGACGGCCTGGAAAACGCCAGCCGACGCTTCACCCATGAGCAGATCGCCTCCATGATCCGGTCATGTGAAGAAGAGCGTGGGTGGGAATTCGTGTTCCTTGCTGCTGGGCTGGAGGTCGCCGAGCAGGCTGTCCGCATGGGATTGGAACGCAAGCGAGCGTTCAACATGGGCCGAAGCGCACGATCGCACAAGGAGGGCGTGGATCTGCTCTCGCTCAAGCTCGGCCGGTACCGCCAAACGGGCCGCAAGAGCGACCTGGACTTCACCACGCGAGAACAGCAGGAGGCCGACGACAGAGACATCTGATCGGCACCTGGACGACGAACACCGCGCCGCCCCTGCCAGCACGCTGGCGGGGGCGGTGTGCGTCTGTTGATCAGTAGTCCCAGTCTGTCTCAGGTGCAGGCAGGCGGTAGTGCGCGGTGAGCCCTGCGAGCAACTCAGCCGGGGCCTCGAGCGCATCAGTCATCGACAGTGCTTCGGCACTGCGCACCCCCATCCACCATCGGGTGAACGCATTGATCGAAGCGCGCATCGTGGGCAGTGCGTCATCGCATCCCGGCTCGGCGCTGCACGTGTCACCAAGACTGATGATCCAGTCACCGCCACAGCCACGCCACGGGACATCCGAGGCAAGGAACTGCTCGATCGGGTCATCGATCTGCACGTTGAATCGCAGGTCGGCGGCGGGCATGGAGATGGCCCCAATGCACCGCGGTACATCGCACATGCGATGTTGCCAGTAGGCCACCGCGGTTGGCTTCACCTGATTGTCACCCGATCCCGTGCGACGCATCCAGGCAAAGGGGCGGTCCACGAGATCCTGCATCTGTAGCCCCGGCGGATCGGCGATGCGCACACCCGACACCTGATCGGCGAACGACTTCACCACACCAAGGAGCTCCATCAGTTCGTCACGGGTGTTCCACGCCATCCAGCGCACGGACCACGGCCCGTTCTCGATCTTGCTTTCGTGCGTGATCCACATGCAGTGCGTGAGCGCACCGGCACTGTTCTTGAATCCCAGCCCCCAGCCGGGGCTCTCGCAACACTCCATCTCGGTGTACGCCACGTGTGGAATGTCGATCGCACCGTGCAGGCGCCGTCGTCGCAGGCGGCAATCGTGCATGGCCTGTGCGTCGTCAACGGTGAGTCGAACCGGCGACCGCTGCAACCGCGGCACGTTCAAACTGGCCGGCTCGATCGTCATGCGACGCACATATGGACCACATCCGAAGCCCACGCGGTCGTAGAAGCCTTGGTCAAAAATGCCCAGCGTGGCGATCGCGGCTCCCTGGGCCGCACCGTCGGCAACATGCTCGGCGGTCATCCGCGTGGCGTGCCCACCTTGGCGACCAGCGAGGCCTGCATACACCCCGGCGATGAGACATGCCGGCAGCGTTGTGTGCTGCACATGCACAGTGGCGTCGCATCGGCTCACGCCGATGTCCATTGCGCCGTTCACATCTTGCGCCGTGGTAGTGGAGACATCGAGATAGGCCTTGATGCCACGGCGATGCGCGTCGGAATCTTCCATCCAACCGATCTCCTGCCAGATGCGATGCAGGTCGGCGAGATCGGTGTCGATGTTGAACGGCCTCGATGTACTCACGTGCAAGCATCCTTCAGACAGCTGTCGATTCGGTTGCGAAGTTCAGGCTCGCCATGCGTGAATCGCAATTCAAGTTGCGGCACGAGCACAGCGCACGGCAAAGGGTGTGCAACCAGCAACGGCTCGAGCACGACCCAATCCTTGCCTGACACCAAAACGGCGTCAGCCCCCTGTGCTGCATTGGCGAGTGAGTCAAGATCTCGCGCCGTGGGTCGGGCGTGGTCCTTGGCGGGACAATCGTGCACGATCGTCGCGCCGTGCGATGTCGCCATGTCACGCAAGCCCTGTGGGCCGGCCACGGCAAACCTCGTGACGATACGCATGCCGTCCAATGCATCTTTCTCCACGGTCGTGGTGCCCTCGGGCGTGTGCCGGTCGAGCCGAGCCCACACATGGCTGCACGCCGCCAGTGGCGGTTTGCCATGCACAGCTGTGAGGCATGCGTTGAGGTCGGCGTCGGCGTGGTCGGCGTGCGTCACGATGAGTGCGTCGGCACGGGCCAGATTGCGGGCAGGCTCGCGAAGGCGGCCACCGGGCAGCAATCGATCTTGATCGGGGCGACGGCGGGCATCGATCAGCACGATGTCGAGGTCGCGATGCACGAACCGATGCTGGAATCCGTCATCGAGCACCACGCAATCCAGCCCAACGCCCCGCTGCAACGCCGCCTTGATGGTGTCCACGCGGCGGGGCCCCACCAACACAGGAACACCATCCAGTGCAGCACGGTGTTCTTCGGCTTCGTCACTGACACCCTTGTGCGCCTTGTACCCACGCAGCGCGATGGCCGGGGCGTGACCCGAGGCTAACAGGTATCGAACGATCCACTGCACGACTGGCGTCTTGCCCGTACCGCCCACCGTGATGTTGCCGACAGAAATCACGGGGACGCCCACGTTGGACACATTGCGTCCGCGATCGAACCGGCGATTGCGCATGCCAACCACCGACTTCATCATCCAACTCCCAAGCCAGTGCAGGCCGGCCATCAGGCAGCCGCCTCGGCGAGCAACTGATCGAGCAGCTGCATGGACAGGCCCATCACTGCTTCGGGTTCACCGTGACAGGTCACGGGCCACCCCGCATCGATGCGCTCGGACAAGTTGTACGCGCCGGCCTTGCCCTGCCACTGGTTCGTGTCGAGGTAGTGCTCGATGGCGTCGTCACTGATGGCCCCCACCTCAACGGGCGTCGCCACCGCGCCCATGAACCGCGCGCCGCCAGCGAAATGCAGGCACATGCCGGTCCAGACGTCATGCGTCTGATTTCGCATGGCGTGCAGCATGGCACGGGCCGCGGTGCGATCAACTGGCTGCCCACAAATGTCGCCATTCACAACGCAGATCGTGTCCGCAGCCAGCAGCCGCTCACCTGATGTCGTCTCGGGGAGATCCGCCACAGCGCGAGCCTTGAGCCAGGCCAGGGCCTGCGTCCACGTGGCCGGGCTGCGATCAGCCGCATGGAGATCGCCGTCATCCACCGGGGCCGGGCGAGTGACAACCTGCCAACCGGCAGACTCCAGCAACGCCCGACGCCGCGGTGAGCGGCTTGCCAGGACGATGGTTCGGTCGTTCGGTGGTATTCTTCCGCCCATTCGCTGATCCATACGGGGAACACTGGCCCCGAACAAAACGGATGATAGTCTCGGAGGGGTACTGCCCTTTTTTCCCAACCCAGATGTATGGCACACGACGACGCACAATCTGACGCCCAGGCGGGCATGAACCAGGCTGCCTCGCCTCCCGCTGAGAAACCGGCGGAGAAGGCCTCCGGCAGCAGCACCGGCGGATTCGACACCATGCTGGGCGAACTGGTCGTCAAGCAAGGGCTGGTCACGGCCGACGAAGTGCAACAGTGTCGCAGCCAGTTGCGGGCGTCTGAGTCGGGCACATTGAGCGATCTGCTCGTGGGCAATGAGTACGTCACCCGGCGTCAACTCGATCGCCTTCGCAAGGAGTTCGAGGCTCGCAAGTCGACACAACGCATTCCGGGCTACCGCATCATGCGCAAGTTGGGGGCTGGCGCCATGGCTACGGTGTTTCTCGCCGAGCAGGTGAGCCTTGACCGGCTCGTGGCGATCAAGGTGCTGCCCAAGAAGTTCTCCGAAGACAAGGACTTCATCACCCGCTTCTACAAGGAAGGGCAGGCCGCAGCGAGCCTAAACCACCCCAACATCGTGCAGGCCATCGACGTGGGAAACTCCGGTGATCACCACTACTTCGTCATGGAGTACGTCGAAGGTGACACGGTGTACGACCGCATCGTGAAGGAGAAGCGCATGGCTGAGCGGGATGTCGTCGACATCCTTCGCCAGACCACCCGCTCGCTCATTCATGCACACGAAAAGGGGCTCATCCACCGCGACATCAAGCCCAAGAACTTGATGCTGACCAAAGGTGGCCAGGTGAAGCTGGCGGATCTTGGTCTTGCACGAAGTGTCGATGATGTCGAGGCGGCCAAGAAAGAAGCGGGCCGGGCCTACGGCACGCCGTACTACATAAGCCCCGAGCAGATCCGTGGGCGCATGGACATCGGCCCACAGGCGGACATCTACGGCCTCGGTGCCACGGCGTATCACATGGTGACGGGCCAGGTGCCCTTCAGTGGCAAGAACCCCAGCGAAGTGATGCATCGACATCTGAAGACGCCGCTGCAGCCACCAGATGAACTGAACAACACGCTGTCAGCGAACTTCTGCCACGTCGTGGAGATGATGTTGGCCAAGTCGCTCGACGATCGGTATCAGACCGCGGACGATCTCCTTGAAGACCTCGAGCTGCTACACCGTGGCGAGGCACCGCACTTCGCCAAACCAAAGCTGGATCTTTCGGGCATGGAAGTGACCGTGGCGTCACCCGATGCTGTGGCGAAGACGGCAGAGCACACGCACAGCGACACCGGCATTCCAGGATGGGCCATCGCCAGCGTGGCGGCGAACGCCATTTTGCTTCTGCTGCTGATCGTCCTCGCCATCGCCTAACCCTGGGGTCAGACCCCATATCACTTGAATTGGGCGATCAGCTCCACTTCGACGGTGGCGCCAAGGGGCAGTGCGACTGAACCCACCGCCGCCCGGGCATGGCGTCCGCGGTCGCCGAACACCTCCACAAGCAGATCACTAGCCCCGTTGGCGATCCCGGCCTGACCGTCGAAGTTGGCGTCCGAAGCCACGAAGACCCCCACCCGCACGATGCCGGTGATGCGGTCCAGATCGCCCAACGCCCCCTTCAAGGCCGCCAAAGCGTTGATGGCACACACTTTGGCTGCCGCCTTGGCCGATTCAGGGCTCTGGCTCGAGGGCACCGGACCCGAGGCCACCATTTCGCCGTCGATCCGAGGAATCTGGCCTGCCACGAAGGCAAAATCGCCCGCCAATCGTACCGGAAGATAGTTGGCAGCCGCCGCAGGGGGCTCGGGAAGGGTGATTCCGAGGGCGGCGAGGGTGTCTTCCACGATTCCCATGGGATGTGCTCCAGATGTGGTTGGGTTGACGGGACGGCCATTGCCCGTAGACTGGGCAGAACCGAGTGGTCGATTCTCGATCATCCTATCCCCCGTACTGATTCGCTGGCCTTGCCAGTCATCATGTGTCCACCCGGTTGACAACCCTTTCTGCCCTCCCATGGTGCCGGTACGCGACCGTGGCACGGCCCACGCGACGGACACCCCCGTCTCGTGCAACCGTGCATGTCGCCCATACGGACAGAACATGGGGTCATAGGGCTTTGTCCCGTCCCGTGGCTTTCCACCGATCACTTTGAATCGGTATGCATGATGCTTCATTCGATTTCAGGAGAAAACCCCAAATGAAGAGCACGAGTATCCGTCGCGGCTTCACCATCGTCGAACTGATGGTGGTGGTCGCCATCATCGCGCTGCTGATCAGCTTGCTGGTCCCAGCGCTTGCCTCCTCGTTCGCCAGTGCAAAGGCGACGCAGGACCAGGCACAGATCCGCGGCGTCATGGCCGGCACGATCATGTCCTCGCAGGACTTCAACGACAAGTTCATCAGCCCCGACCTCATTGCCCGTAAGCCGTACGCCCCCCTGGGTCAGTACATGTGGGGCAAGGGCGAGCGCGTCATCAACTGGAACAGCACCGAGAGCCTCTGCTCCGCCATCATCATGCGGAAGTACCTCGAGCCCGATGCATTCGTAAGCCCCGTCGATGTGAACCCGTACGTGGGTGCCAAGGGCCAGGTTGAAGAAGGCGGCGGTATCGCTGTCCCCTACGACTACGACTGCTGGGATCCGGTCAACGCCGCTTCGCAGGTCACCTCAGACCCCTACGGGTTCTGGGACACCGCGTTCTACTGCGACCTCGCCCCTAACAGTTCTGAAGACACCGACCACAACTCATACGCCAGCTCCACGCTCGTGGGCCATCGTCTGAAGAAGTGGACCGTCAACAGTGGTCACGATCGCATCACCTGGTCCACCCGTGGTACCAAGGACGGTGCGCTCATGGGCAACCCCGACTACGACAACGCACCTGACATCGAGATGATCGGTGAGGAGACCACTTGGAAGGGCCATGTCGCCCACGCCGATGGCTCCATCACAGTCGAGACATCCTTCATCCCAGTGATGCACTACAGCACTCGCCGCGGTCTGCAGGTCGCCGACAACATCTTCGCTGCCGAGTTCTATGACGAGTACTTCAGCCCGATCAACAACCAGAGCGCCAACGCTGGTGCTGCTGACAACTGGCAGACGTACTCCAACAACAACTACGCCTCCGGCTCCGCTTCGGCGATCGCGCCCAGTGGCCTTGTTGTTGACAGCTACATCAGCTCCCGCTGCTCTTGGTCCACCGATTCGGATTGGAACGAGTGATCCAGTTTCACTGATTGCATCGCGGGCCCGCCTCGAAAGGGGCGGGCCCGTATTCGATTCACCTTGGCACATGCCAAGGCAACAACCGGGAGGCCTGTCATGAACCGCCGTGGCGTCACACTTGTCGAACTGCTCGTGGTGATCTCGATCATCGGGATTCTCATGGCCGTATTGTTCACGGCCATGTCGCCGGCCCAACGCGCCGCCATGGAACTGCAGGAACGCGAGAACATGCGGCAGATCCACGGCGGGCTCAAGGGGTGGGCAGCGTCCAACAACAACCGCAACCCGATTCCGGGTCTGGTGCGGCGCAAGGGCGTTGATTTCGACGGCAACGGCTCCGCCGACCGGTTCGTGGAAGGCCGAGGCGCCGAAGATCCCAACTGGAATGATCACGCCGCGATGCTCTCGCTGTGCATCATGAACACCCTGTTCACGCCCAGCCAGCTGATCTCTCCCAACGAACCAAGCCCGCACGTGTATCGCCTCGAGGACTACAACTACAACCTCTACGGTTCATTGGATTCCGAACACGACGACCGTCCGCATCGGTGGGATCCGTCCTTTGGCAACCATCTCGACGGCCAAGGCCCCGATACCAACCCGGGCTGCAACAACTCGTACGCCTTCATTCCGTTGGCGGGCGAGCGTCGTCGTGACAACTGGGATCGCCAAGGCAGTTCAAACTTCCCGATCATCGGCACTCGTGGCCCGATGGACGGCGACGAACAACAAATCTATGTGGCCCCCGATGCCAGTGGCCCCGCGTCCATCACCGGCCTGATCATGGCCACCCCTGGTGCATGGCGTGGCGTCCTCACGTTCACCGACGGCCACACCGAAATCCACGACGGCTTCTATCCGGCGCAGATGGTGTACCGAATGGGCACCACTGATGTTCCAGACAACGTCTTCAACGACGACAAGCCCGCCGAAGGCACATGGGCCGGCAATAATCAGGCGCTTGGTTCCGATGCCTTCCTCACCCACGTGGGTACCGTCACGGAACTTTCCCAGACCAACCCCTTCGACGTGAGCTACACCGTGCTGCACGATTGAAGGGGCGTAGCGGGTAAATTGGGGGGAACATGCGACGCTGCTTGATCTCTGTTTTGGCGGCCCTCATGGTGCTGCCCGCTGTGGCACAGGACATTGTTCCTGCCGGCCGCGCGGCCTCCACAGCCTGGGTGCTGCCGGTTGAAGGCCCCATCGACACCATCACGTTGGTCTCCTTGGAGCGCCGCCTCAAGGCGGCCAAGCAGGCTGGCGCTGATGCCGTCGTGCTCGAACTCGACACACCCGGTGGCGATCTCGAGGCCACCTTGCGCATCTTGCATGCGCTGCGCGATCACGGCCCCGACAACACCGTGGCCTGGGTTCGTCCGTTCGCCTTCAGTGCTGGCGCAATCATTGCCCTGGGGACCCGCGAGATCATCACGGCACCAGGCGCTCGCCTAGGCGATGCCGCCCCGATCACGCCTCTTGGTCCACTGCCCGCGGCAGAGCGAGCCAAGATCGAATCCCCCCTGCTGGCGGAAGTCACCGACGCCGCCCGACGCAACGGCCACGATGAACAGTTGGCCCAGGCCTTTGTCAGTGTTGGCGCCGAACTCTGGCTGCTGCGCAAGACCGACACCGGTGAAGCGATCATCGTGGACGCCGGCGAGTACGAAGCCGTCTTCGGCGAAGCGCCCGCCCGTGAACTGATCGATCTCACGGCCGACGCCCCCGATTCACCCGAGTCGATCGTGCCCTGGCTCGGCGGCGCCATGGCCCGTGATGTGCAGGACATCGACACCGCCAGCACGTTACCGCCAAGTCGGTCGCGCCTTGGCCCGGACGACGCCGCCACGCTCACGCTGATCGGGCAGATCACCGACAGCTCCCGCCTGCTCACCCTCACCGATCCACAGGCTCGCGCCTGGGGGTTGTCATCGGCCATGGTCGACACCGACACCGAACTGGCGGCCTTCCTTGGCGGCGCGGTGATTCACCGCAGCCATGAGCAGTGGTCCGAGTCGTTTGCTCGGTTGTTCATGTCGTGGCCGGTGCGGGTTGTTCTCATCGCCGTCATCCTGATCGGCTTCGTGGTGGAGATGGCAGCGCCGGGCACGGGCTTGTTCGCATTGGGCGGCACCCTCGCGTTGGCGCTGCTGATGGGCGCGCCGTGGTTGGCCGGGCTGTCCACATGGTGGCCGTTGATTGCGGTGATTGTGGGCTTGGCATTGATCGCACTGGAAGTAATCGTCGCACCGGGCACCCTGGTGGCCGGCATCGCCGGTGCCATCTTGCTGTTGGGCGGGTTGGTGTTCGCTGTCGCTTCCCCTATGGCCGCAGGTGAATTGAACATGCTGCATCTGATGCAAGGGCTGCTGCTCACGATGGGCGGCGTACTGCTGGCAGGCGGCGTGTTGTGGCTGCTCGCCGGACCATTGGGGCTGGGATCGGCCTTTGCGTCTCGATACACGCTGCATACCGAGCCAGCCCCGGTGCATGTGGCTACCGCCACCGACCGCACTGGACAAACCGGCCTGGCCTTGACCGATCTGCGGCCCGCTGGCCGCGTGCAGGTGGGCGACCATGTGATCGACGCGATATGCTCAGGTCGCTGGATCGATGCCGGTACGGCCGTGCGCATTGTGCGTGACGGCATGGAAGTTGAAGTCGAACCGGAGGACGCATGATCTACGTGTGCCAATTCGCCACAGTCGCCGCGACCGCGGCTTCAGCCCAGAGCGCCGAATCTGCGATGCTCTGGGGGCTGCTGCTCATTGGGGCCGCGATCATCGTGCTGGCGCTGGAATTGCTGTTGCCCTCCGGTGGACTGCTGGCCCTCGTGGCTGGCTTCCTTCTGGTCGGCTCGCTGGTGGCGTTCTTCCAGCACAGCCCTGGTGCCGGTTGGCTCGCACTCACTTTGATGATCGTGTTGGGGCCCATCTGTTGTTGGTACGGCTTCAAGATCTGGTCAAAGTCGCCTCTGGCCGACAAAATGATCCTCACCGACGAAGGCCCCACCACACCACATGAGCAATCGCTCGAGGGTGCAGTGGGCGTGGCCGAAACGCCCCTGCGACCCATCGGCACCGTTCGGGTGAACGACCAGCGCCGCGACGCCCTGTCTGAACTGGGTGTGATCGAAGCAGGCACACACATCGTCGTGGTTGAAGATCACGACAACCAACTGAAGGTACGTGCGGCGCAGCCGCATGAGAAGGAACAGTCATGACACACATGCTCGCACTTGACCCGCTTGCCATCGTCGGCATCTCCGTCGGCGGTGTCATTCTGCTAATCATCTCGATATTTCTCTTCCAGTTCATCGGGCTGTGGGTGCAGGCGTTCGTGTCGGGCGCCCACGTGCGACTGATAGATCTGGTCATGATGCGCTTCCGAAAGGTGAAGCCCCGCGTGATCGTGGAAAACCGCATCACCGCTAAGAAGGCCGGTATCGATGTGTCTACGAGTCTGCTCGAGTCGCATTACCTCGCCGGTGGCCATGTGACCAGCGTGATCCGCGCCTGCATCGCTGCGGACAAGGCCAAGATTGAGTTGCCCTGGGAAACGGCCACGGCCATCGATCTTGCCGGCCGCGACATCCTCGACGCCGTGCGCACCAGCGTGAACCCCAAGGTCATCGATTGTCCCAGCGTGGAGAGTGGTCGGTCTACGATCGACGCGGTGGCCAGCGACGGCATCAAGCTGCGTGCCCGCGCCCGCGTGACCGTGCGCACGAACATTGCCCGCCTCGTCGGTGGTGCGACCGAAGAGACGATCGTGGCCCGTGTTGGTGAAGGCATCGTGTCCACGATTGGTTCGGCCGACAACCACCTCGCCGTGCTGGAGAACCCCGACAACATCTCCAAGACCGTGCTCGACAAGGGCCTCGACGCCGGTACGGCGTTTGAGATTCTGTCGATCGACATCGCCGACATCGACGTGGGGGAGAACATCGGTGCACAGCTGCAGGCCGACCAGGCCGAAGCCGACACCAAGCGCTATCAGGCCACGGCCGAACAGCGCCGCGCGTTGGCAGTGGCTCAAGAAGCCGAGCACAAGGCTGAGGTGCAGAAGAACCGCGCCCTAGTGGTGCTCGCCGAAGCAGAAGTGCCCAAGGCCATGGCCGAGGCGTTCCGCAAGGGCAACATGGGCGTGATGGACTTCTATCGCATGAAGAACATCATGGCCGACACCGACATGCGCGATTCCATCGCCGGTGGTGGCCCGCCCGGTGAGGCACCGGAGTCACGATCCTGAACATCGGCATACACGCCGTGAGTACAGTCGCGGCCGGGGCAACCTGGGGCGTGACTGAAACGCTGCTGTTGGTGCTGCTCGCGCCACTGCTGTTGGTCAGTGCGCTCTTCTCGGGCAGCGAGACATCGTTGTTCGGGCTGGGCACGCGGCAGCGTCTTGATCTTGAGCGCCGCAATGCCTTGGCCGACCGCACGGCGTTGTCGTTGCTCAAACACCCGCGGCAGCTGCTGATCACGATTCTCGTGGGCAACATGGCGGCCAACGTGTGCTGGTTCACCATCGTCGCGGTGCTCGCAGGCAGCCAGCCCTGGGGGCTCGGCGGCGCCGCCGCGGTGCAGGTGGCCGGTGTGTTGGTCATCGTGCTCGCCGGCGAGGTGATCCCCAAGGTGATGGCGTCGGCCGATCCGGTGCGCACCGCACGTCGAATCGCCATGCCGCTTCGCGCTGTGCACTTGGTGCTGTTACCAGTGCGTACCACTATCGAACGGTGGGCGGTGCGACCGCTGTCTCGGCTTGCCGGTAATCGCCCGGATGCCGCCACCGTCAGTGAAGACGACCTCGACGCGCTGCTGGATCAATCCACCGCCGCCGGCGTGGTGGATCGTTGGGAACACGTGCATCTTGAAGGTGTGTTGCAGCTTGGCCGGTTACCGGTGAAGAAGGTGATGACGCCACGCACGCGCATGACCATGCTCGGTTCCGACGACACCTCCGATGAGATCGCAGATGCATTCCGCAGTTCAGGGCTGTCGCGTCTTCCCGTGCACGACGGTGATCCCGACACGATCATCGGCCAGCTGCCCGCCCGTGCGTGGCTGCATGCTGGCCGCCCAGCCGACATCACCGCGCTGTTGTTGCCGCCGGTGTTCGTCCCGTCAGTGGCTGCAACGGAACGGGTGCTCGAAACACTGCGAGAATCGGGCCGCAAGACCGCGATCGTGGTCGATGAGTACGGTGGCACGGCGGGTGTGGTGTCGATGCGAGATCTGGTGGAGCCGCTCACAGGATCGTTCGATCCTGCCCGACTCGCCCCGGCCGGTGAGGTGGGCACATGACCACCGACGCACTCATTCTGTACGGCACGCTTGCCGTGCTCGGCATTGGCTTGAGTGCGCTGTACTCGGGCATGGAGACAGGCCTGTACACGATGAATCGTGTGCGATTGGCGTTGCGACGCAACGAGGGCGATGCCCGCGCGATGCGTCTTGGACGTCTGATCGATCGGCCCACCCGCATGTTGGCCGTGATTCTGCTTGGCACGAACATCGCCAACGCCACGGGCACCAGTGCGGCCGCCGTATTGCTGGAGCAATCCGGCCTCAGTGGCGGCTGGGTCGTGGTGGTGAACACCCTGGTGTTAGTACCGGTGTTGTTGTTGCTCGCGGAAATCCTGCCCAAGGATCTGTTCCGTCTGCATGGTGATCGCTGGTGCTACGCCTGTTCGGCGCCCATGACGATCACGCGGCATGCCTTCACGGCCATCGGCATCGTGCCGTTGGTGGAGCTGGTGGGCCGGTGCGCCGCACATGTGATGGGTTCGGCGGGCTCGGCTTCGATCAGCGCCCGGCATCGCATGAGTGATCTACTCAAGGAAGGTGCCGGGTCTGGCGTGTTGAGCGCCGTGCAGACGGCACTACTTGATCGCACGCTTGAGTTACGTCATCGCACGGTTGGCGATGAGATGATCACATGGTCTTCGGTGCGCACGATCTCGGCGGATGCGTCGGCGGACACGAGGGCAGCGGCCTTGGCCTCGCCGTGGACCCGGCTCCCGGTGGTGGATACCGAAGGTGCAGTACTCGGCGTGGTGTCGGTGATCGATCTTGGGTTGTCGCCGGATCAAGCGGTGCGATCGCTGTTGCAAGAGGCCGAACAGTTTGAGGTGGAGACCTCGGTGCCTGAGGCGCTCACTCGGCTTCGGCACAGTGGCAAGCCGTTGGGTGTTGTGCAGCGTGATGGACGCCCGGTGGGCCTGGTCACAATGAAGGATCTGGTGGAAACGCTCACCGGCGAACTTGTCGCCTGGTAGCACGGGTCAATCCAGCACGCGGATGTCGGTGATGTTGAGCCGCACGCCTTGGGTAAAGTCGTCGATGGCCACAGTGCCGATGGCATCTACGCGGACGCCTTCGTGCAGGTCGTCGATGTGTTCGGCGGCCCGCCACCAGACGGCGTCCACGAGCGAGTTGGCCTCGACGCCGTTGTCGAATCTGTAGGCCACGTCTCCCGCGTCAAGTTTGAGGCCCACGTGAGGCGAGTCGCCCTTGCCAAAGAGGCGCGCGGTGCGAATGGTGGCGCCTTCGATCACCATGCAGGGGCGGCGGTTGCCACGGCCGAAGGGTGCCATGGTGTCGAGGGCGTTGATCGAAGTCGTGTTCAGATCGCCTCGGATCGCGACGCAGTCGGCCTGGATGTGCGGGATGAGATCGTCTTCGGTGATGTAGCTGTTGGCCCAGGCGGTGATGCGTTCGGTGAACGCGTGCAGGTTGGCTGCCGGCACGCTCAGCCCGGCGGCCATGGGGTGGCCGCCCCACCGTGCAAGGAGGTCGTCGCACTGCTGCAGGGCGTCGTACATGTTGAAGCTATCGATGCTGCGGCAGGAGCCCACGTAGAGATCGTCTTCGCGGCGGAGCAGGATGGTGGGTCGTCTGAATTGCTCGGCCAGCCGGCTGCACGTGATCCCCAACACACCGCGGTGCCAGATGTCGTCGTCTCCGGCGAGCACGATCATGCGTGTGTCGGGGCTGGTCATGCCATTGGCGGTGGCTTGGTCTTGGGCTACGGCGACGAGTGTGCGGACCATGTCTTGGCGTTTCACGTTGCACGCCGCCAGCGCTTCGGCGATGGTCCTGGCTTGGTCTTCATCCTTGGTCAGCAAGACCTCGAGTGCATCGCGGGCGTGTCCGAGGCGGCCGGCGGCGTTGAGGCGTGGGCCGATGCGAAAGCCCACGGTTTCGGCGGCCACCTTCTCGCCGGGTTTGGTGCAGGCCTGCACCAGTGCGTGTACGCCGGGCAAGCTGCATTGGGAGACGTGCCGCAGGCCGACCGTAACGATGTGTCGGTTTTCCCCATGCAGTGGCATGACGTCGGCGACGGTGCCAAAGGCGGCGAGGGTGAGGCCGTCCAAGATGACTTGGCGGAGGTCTTGGGTGAGGGTGGGGCCGCCGACAAACTGCTGCGCCATGCACAGGGCGAGTTTCCACGCGACGCCCGCGCCGGCGAGATCTCGAAATGGGTACGGGTCGTTGGGCAGGCCTGGGTGCACGATGGCGGCGGCTTGGGGGAGTGGGTCGTCGGGGCCGATCGTGTGGTGGTCAGTGATGATGAGCGTGAGGCCAAGTTCGGCCGCGAGGGCGGCTTCTTCGATGGCCGTCACCCCGCAGTCCACGGTGATGACGAGGCCTTTGCGGGTGGCGGCGATGGTGGTGAGGGCGTCGGCGTTGAGGCCGTAGCCTTCGTCGATGCGATGTGGGATGTGCCAGTCGACATCGGCCTGTGGCGCCATGGTGCGGATGAGGTGCAACAGCATGGCGGTGGCGGTGACGCCGTCCACGTCGAAATCGCCGTAGATGGTGATCGGGGTGTTGTTCTTGATGGCCTGCAGCACCAGTCCGGCGGCCTGTGTGCATCCGGGCAGGGTGTCGGGTTCGGGCAGGTCCATCAGGCTGCCCTTGAGGAAGGCGGCGCGGGCCTGTGGATCGCTGTATCCGCGGGCGTCGAGGACTCGGTCGATCAGGGGGAGATCGCTACCTGACGTGGCTTGGGGCACGGTCCAGCGGTGGGTCAGTCCTCGGCGATCGGGGGTCATGAGGGGGCAGCGTACTGCCCCGACAGGCTGTTGGGCGGGCGTGTTGCCAAGTGGCTCTGAGCCTGCGACAATTCGCTGCCTCATGACCGCCGCCGACCCCAATTCGAAGCTCACTGTCGCCTTGCTCTTTGGCCAGCCTGGTGTGGGCAAGGGTACGCAGGGTGAGGTGCTCGGCCGGATTCCTGGCTTGGTGCACTTGGCCACTGGTGACATGTTCCGTGGTCTTGACCGCGATTCGGAGTTGGGCCAGGAGTTCTTGAAGTACTCCTCGCAGGGCTTGTTGGTGCCTGATGAGCTCACGTGCAGATTGTGGAAGCAGTACGTGCAGGGGTTGATCGACACCAACGCGTATCGACCGCAGATGGACTTGTTGTTGCTCGATGGCATCCCCCGCAGTTTGGGGCAGGCCCAGACGCTTGACCAGCACATTGATGTGTTGCAGGTCGTGCATCTGGTGTGCAGTGAGGAGGATCGCTTGGTGGGTCGTATTCAGCGGCGTGCGGAGAAGCAGGGTCGGCATGATGACGCGGATGAGTCAGTGATTCGTCGGCGGCTGAATGTGTACGAGGAGGAGACTCGGCCGGTGCTCAATCACTACGACGCTTCGATCGTGGAAGATGTCGACGCCACTGGTTTGCCCATGCAGGTGACGCAGCGTGTGTTGAACACGTTGATTCCGGCGGTGGAAAACCGTCTGGCGAATCCGCTGGGCGCCTGAGTTCGATTCCAACTGGTCTTTGGTGGAGGAGCGAGTACACTGGTGTGTCCGCGGCGTTTGCCGTGGTGTTCTCTGACATGTTGGGGCCGATTGGAATTGACCGGACGGGGAACGTCCGTCGTTGCGCGTCGTGGATGCATGCTCCCACGTAAATCCGTATGCACACTTTTAACTGGCAACACCCAGTACGCACTCGCGGCTTGATCCGCGACCCTTCTTGCTTGACGCCCGATAGGGCTTGAAGGGACACATCGGGCTGGCTCCAAAGGGCTGGCAGGCCCCGGCGGAGTGAGACCTTTGTCTGCCATGGCTGCCGGAAAGACCGTTGCCCCTCGTTCCGGCGGGCGAGAGCAAAGTGGCAACTACACGCGTAGACGCGGCTGACCGACCGTTACGACACGGGGGTTCGAATCCCCCCGGCTCCACTTTTTCGTGCGCTCGCATTTGAGCGCATTGCAGCGCAAGTGTTCGCATCGGCTTCACTTGTGCGTGCGAACAAAATCCCACCAGATTCGCCGTGCGGCCCCATGCGGGGCCGTGCTGCATTCTGCTGCGCCGCTTTTTGCGCCACCCCTGATGTGCTCCGCCCCGAGGCTTGCTCAAAGTGATGCGCCAACGCGTGGTTGGCATAGTGCTTGCCGCTGACCGTCATGCTGTGGCCGATCCACGCCGCTTTACGTGTGAATTTTTGGCGACGTGTGCGGTCTGCTGGGCCGGCTATAGAAGCGCAATGGAGGGGGCTAGGGACAAGGGCCCCAAGCGGAGATCAGGATCAGCAGATCGTCGACATCGGTGTCGCCGTCGCCGTCGCAGTCGCCTTCACTGTTCAGTTGGTAGACCGCAATCAGATAGAGCAGGTCATCAACGTCAATGCTGCCGCTGGAGTCAAAGTCCCCGACGCAATCCGACGGGCACTCGTCTGCGATGGTGTTGCCGCCGTTGTCAGTCCAGTCTCCATAGATCTGGTAAGGCGTGTTACTGCATACGGCCGTGTCGGCCAAGGTGGGGCTTAGCCCAGAGCAGGCAATCCCGCCGCCGCCAAAGCTGGCCGTGTTGTTTGTGATCGTGCAGCCGGTGATGGTGGGGCTGCTGTTAAAGCAGAGGATCCCGCCGCCGTGGTTCCCCTTTCCGGTGTAGTTGCCCTCGATCACGCAGTTCGTCAACGTGGGGTTGCTTTCCGAGCAATTTATCCCGCCACCGCCACCTAGAGCATAGTTGCCCTCGAACACGCAGATCGTCGTGCAATCAGTCAACGTGGGGCTGCTGGAGTTGCAGTAGATCCCGCCGCCGCAGTAGCTACTTGAATCCCACGTTGCCGAGCCACCCGTGATTGTGAATCCTACGATCACGGTTGCGGGGGTTTCACCACTGTCGCAGAGGATGCCCCCTCTCTCGCCCTCGCCATCAATGATGGTGAGGGAAGTGGGTCCACTTGAGATAAGTGTGATGGCCTTCCCACGCATGTCTAC
>JAKVBV010000059.1 GCA_022446965.1 Phycisphaerales bacterium | reverse complement strand
AAGCACGCCCCGGCCACGGCGAAGATTGGTCAGGCCGTGCTGCGAGACCAGCCGCTGATACGTGCCCGACCACATCGTGGTGTTCAGATCCCCGATGAAGACCACGTTCGAGCTATCTCCTCTGGCAAGCGCCGCCGATGCCTGCAGCTCCCGCTCAACCACGGTCGAGCCATGGCGAAGGCCAGGGCGAAACGGATGGGCCGCAATGATCTGCACGGGCTCGCTTTCCACTTCTACGGTTACCGACAGCGTGCAGTGCTTCGTCAGCGGGTGAATGTCAACGACTGGGTGCAGCAGCGGGAACCTGCTCAGCAACACCATGCCGCGCGGGCCGCCTGCCGGATGCGAGAGTTGGTGCGGGTAAGCAGTGCCCAGTTCCATCAGCGCCTCGCTCCAGGCGGGCGTCGCTTCCTGCACGACGACGACATCGGCATCTGTGGTCAGAATGAGATCGAGCACCACCGGGTACTGCGTGTTTGTGAACTTCACATTGCACGACAACAACGCAAGCGCTGGCTGTGCAGTGTGGGCGTGCTCGTGCACAGGCTGCGGCAGGTACCAGGGGGTAATTCGGGCTGCCGGAAGCGTGAGCGAGGCCACGCTCAGCACGAGCCAAGCCAGTCGTCTTCGCAACACACACCACAGTGCGCAGGCCGCAAGCACCCACGCGTACTGCACCTGAAAGTGCACCAGCAAATCACACTGCGGGATGATGTTGGCGAGCAGGCCAGCATTCGAAGCCAAGGCCGTGGCGATGACGATGAACGGCACGATGCTACGTCGCATCACGCGAGCAGTGGGGCGAGGCGAATCGGATTGAAGAGCGGCCATCTACCAGCACTTCGGCCGGCGGGCGGCGTGGTCATCAGGTTTCTGGGGTCAGTGGGGTGCGACGCACGGCCGGCGTCGCCTTCTATCGGCGGGACGCTCACCTACTCAGGCCTTTGGCCCAGCGGTCGCGTTGCGAATGTCCCGCGCTTCCTTCTTGCGTTGGGATTCGCTCAGCACACGCTTGCGCAAGCGGATCGCATCGGGCGTGACCTCCACGAGCTCGTCATCTTGGATGTACTCCAAGGCCGACTCCAGCGTGATGTCGCGTGACGCCTTCAAGACCACCGTGGCTTCCTTGGTGGACTCACGTACGTTGCTGAAGGCCTTGCCCTTGACGATGTTCACGCCCAGATCGTTGTCGCGTGCGTTCTCGCCCACGATCTGACCGGCATAGATCACATCCTGCGGCTCAACAAATAACACACCACGCTGCGACAGATTCAACATCGAATACGTGGTGGCCGAGCCATCAGCCGTGGCCACCAACACGCCGTTATTGCGGCGAAAGCGAGTCGATCGCACCGGGGCATACCGATCAAAGGAGTGATACATGACTGCCTGTCCAGCCGTGGCCGTCAACATATGACTCCGCAGGCCAATCAACGACCGCGCCGTGATCTCGCACTGAATGTGCATGCGATCACCACGCTGCTCGAGCTGCTGCACTTCGCCACCGCGTACTCCCAGCAACTCCATCGCGGCGCCAAGATGGCCCTCATCCACGTCAACCGTGAGCAGTTCCACGGGCTCACAGCGCACGCCGTCGATGTCCCGCTCGATCACCTGCGGACGACCGACAGTCAGTTCGTAGCCCTCGCGACGCATGTTCTCCAGCAGAATGCCAAGGTGCAGCAGGCCACGGCCGGACACACGGAACTCTTCGGCGGTGTCGCCAGGTTCCACACGCAGCGCCAGATTGCTGCGCAGCTCACGCTGCAGCCGCTCATCGATCTGCCGCGACGTGACAAACTTGCCGCTCCGCCCTGCATTGGGCGAATCGTTGATGCGAAACAACATGTGCAACGTGGGTTCATCCACGGCGATGCGGGCAATTGCCTCAGGACGATCAGGGCAGGCGATGGTGTCGCCGATCTCAAAGTCGCCGATACCCTCGACGGCACACAGGTCGCCGACCGACACCACATCCACCGGTACACGACCGAGATCCTTGAAGCGGTACACCTTCTGCGCTCGGGCGGTGCGGTTGCCGTCTTCCTGACACAACGTCACCGATTGCCCCTCGCGAATCTCACCGGCGATCACTCGGCCGATGGCGATTCGACCTGCATAGGGGGAGTAATCCTGCGACGCCACCAATAGCTGCAGCGGGACATCGGATTGACCGACCGGGGCCGGAATGTGCCCCATGATCGCATCGAGCAGCGGCTGCATGTCTCCCTCATGCACACCTTCTTCGGTGTTCGTCCACCCGTCGCGTCCCGAGGCATAGATCGTCTGGAAATCAAGACGCTCATCGCTGGCACCCAGTGCCACAAGCAGATCGAACACCTCGTTCACCACGGCTTCGACACGGGCGTTTGGGCGATCGCACTTGTTGACCACCACGATGATGGGGTGATCCAACTCGAGCGCCTTGCCCAACACGAAGCGGGTCTGCGGCATGGGACCCTCGAAGGCATCCACCAGCAGCAACACACCGTCGGCCATCTTGAGCACACGTTCCACTTCGCCGCCGAAGTCGGCGTGGCCGGGCGTGTCGATGATGTTGATGCGGCAGGTCTTGCCCGCGTGGTCGCCAGTGGAAGGCCGCCAGGTCACCGCGCAGTTCTTGGATGTGATCGTGATGCCGCGCTCGCGTTCGAGCGGGTCGGAATCAAGCACACAGTCGGATTCATCGCGATCCAGCGCCATCGCGCCACAGTCGGCCAACAGCGAATCCACCAGGGTGGTCTTGCCATGATCGACGTGCGCGATGATCGCCACGTTCCGTAGATTGGGGTCGGCTGAGTGGGGCATGGGCAGCCCCACATTGTAGAGCAAACAAAGGTGTCAGACACCGTGTCTACGGGCACGCCCCCAGTTGGCGATGGAGGTAGGATCGGGCATCCCGCCGCACCAGTGATACGGTGGCCAGTTCGAGGTGGCAGCAAAATGATGTCAGACATCATTCTTCTTGACGGCGCCACCGGCAGCGAACTCGAGCGGCGTGGTGTGGAAATCGGGCTACCGTTGTGGTCGGCCAACGCGATCCTGCACGCGCCAGAGGTCGTGCAGCAGGTGCATCGAGACTACCTCGAGGCAGGTGCCCGGGCCATCACGACGAACACGTTTCGTACGCACCAACGGTCACTGGCCAAGGCGGGGATGGGCGATCGTGCGGGTGAACTCACGCGGATCGCTGTAGAGATTGCCCGCGCGGCGAGAGATGGCGAGAAAACGGATGCACTGGTACTGGGCGCCGTCGCGCCGTTGGAAGATTGCTACAGGCCGCACCTGGCGCCCGATGCCGATACATGTCACCGCGAACACGCCCAGTGCATCGAGCACCTTGTTGAGGCTGGTGTCGACATGGTGTTGATCGAAACCATGTGCAGTGCTCGCGAGGCGACGGCTGCCGCTGATGCGGCTCGGTCGATTGCCCCTAGTCGGTGGGGGATCAGTTTCTGTCTCGCTGATGATGGCAAAGTGCTCGATGGCACGGCATTGGAGGACATCATTCCAGCGATCGCCGATGCTCGGTGGATCGGCATCAACTGTGTTGCGGCGACGGTGCTCGCGAGGCATGTGGCGATGTTGCGCTCGGCGCTTGATATAGCGGGGTTGACGGGTGATGCCGGCCCTCGCATCGCAGCCTATGGCAATGTCGGTCACGCCGATGGGCATGGAGCATGGATCAGTACCGATGCCGTGGCGCCCAAGCGGTTTGCGGAACATGCCATGGATTGGGTGCGAGCTGGAGCCACCGTCGTCGGAGGCTGCTGCGGAACCACGCCGGCGACAATCGAGCACGTGTCGAGCACGCTTGCTGAGGCGGGGAAGCGGTAAACAGGAGATTGGTACGGTAGGGCTCAGAAGGAAAGGTAGACCGACGTGTCACGGAGCATGTGGGGCCGGCCCCCGGTCCACAAGCCACTCCCCGCGACCGGCTCTGTCGTCATCTTCCGCATCGCCCGTACTGACCGTGCCTGCGGGCTCGATCAAGAGCACGGAACACTCGCATGTGGCCACCGGCCGGTGCTCCACACCACGTGGCACCACGATCATGTCACCCGTGCCAAGCTCAACGGCTCGATCACGAAACTCCATCGTGAATTTGCCATCAAGCACAAGGAAGAGTTCATCCGCTTCGGCATGGGCGTGCCACACGAACTCGCCCTTGAACTTGGCCAACTTCACATGCTGGCCATTGACCGCAGCGATGATCTTGGGAGACCAATGGTCAGAAAAGGATGACAGCGCCGTATCGAGCGTGAGGGGGTTCGGAGACATGGTGCGTCTCCAATCGAGTTGATGCGAGCAGGTCACATCGTGTGGAGCCGCCTCCAGTTCGGGGACCGATGGGGCTCCACGACGAGAGCAGCAGGAGGATGTCGACATTGATCACGCCGTTGCCGTTGTGATCACGTTGATAATAAGTGCCTGAAACCGTTTCTACTGCGACGGCAATTCAAGCATGCCGGCGCCGATGAGCACGATGCCAGCACCCTGAGCGCCATCGCCCAGCACGATGCGTGGCTTTTCTTGCTTGTCCATCACCACGATGCCCGCCTCACTCTTGGCATCCACGCCAAGGGCGATGCGGGCCTTGCCGGTATTGGGGTCCATGAAGGCCATGCCGACTTGGCCTTTGTCATTCAGCCCCATACCGATGGCCACCTTGCCCTTGTGCATGATTTCGAGTCTGTCCAGCTGCATGGTCTTGGGGGCATCCTGGCCCATGCCTGCCGTGAATGCACCAACGCAGGCCAGGGCGAGCGCCAAGGTCCACCACCGCTGGCGGTTCAGTCGAGCTTCGAGTACAGCAATGCGATCTTCCGTGGACATGGTTGGCTCCTGTGGTTACCCGTTCCCCGCCCGATCTTGGACGATTTTCAGATCAGCGTCAATCCGCAGACAGGACATCGATCGCGGTTTTTGGTGGGATCTGCCCCGTCACACGCTAGGGTAGAGGTCACGACAGCTCGCCGTGCTGGCGAGCCCGGAGGAGGCCTCATGCTCACCGCACTCATGCTCAGCGCCATCGGGATGTCCAGTGGCACAACCACGTGGACGCTGGATGGCTGCAGCGATGGCGATGATGTCATCTGGAACAGCCCAGACACCGTGGATCCAGATGCCGACACCTACGTCAATCTGTTTGAAGTTGTCACAGTTGAAGTGACCGTGAGTTGGTTCGGTCAGGAGTTTGGTCCGATCGACGTGACGTACATGCTGGATGAGCTGACGTTCCCTGGCGAAGCGCCTGGGCCGTGTCCCACCGAGTTCGATCCCACCGTGTTTGTCTTTCCTGAACCACCCGATCCCGTCGCAGTGGCATTTGAACTGCACACCGTGATGAATGCTGAAGGCATGATGACCGTGAACATCACCAACATCCAGTTGGGGCAGACCGAGGTGGAGATTCCGATCTTTGGCGAAGTCACCGTGCTGATCGAGGAGCTCTGTGTGAACGGCCTCGAATACATCACGCCGACCTACGTGCAATGCCCGGCGGACATCAACGCCGACGGGATCGTGAACGTGAACGACATCCTCGTGCTGATCGGCGACTGGGGCACTACGGGTTCACCGGCAGACCTTGATGGCAGCGGCGCCGTGGACGCCAACGACCTGCTCATGATCCTGGCCGCGTGGGGACCGTGCTGAGCCGAGACGTTCGGTTCACTTGCGATCGTGACGTCATGGCACATGGCGGATGGCTGAGCGTCCGGGTAATCTTCCCGCATCATGCTTCGGGAACTCACTGTTGCGGTCGCGCTCATGTCGGTCATCTGCTGCGGCGGATGCAGCCAGTCAACGCGCACCCTCTTCGATGGTGAGACGCTCGATGGCTGG
>JAKVBV010000058.1 GCA_022446965.1 Phycisphaerales bacterium | reverse complement strand
GTTGGTCAGCCGCGAGATCTCGATCCGCGGGCCAGTTATGCCGTGCTGGATGAAGAGAAACGCACCGTCGAGTTTCATCGCGTCGAGTACGACGTCGAATCGGTGGTGAAGAAGATCCACGCGATCCCCGAGCTGAGCAATTGGCTCGGTGATCGCCTTCTTGAAGGTCGCTGAGCACACATCACATGGCTTCACAGGGGCATCGTCGAACTGATCCCGACGCAGTTGCAGCACGCCGCAGGCGTCTGTGGTTGCCGGTGGTGATTGCTGGTGTGCTCGGATTGGTGCTGACATTCGTCATCACCGGACCGGGCAACAAAAAGCAGCCCAAGGAAGGGATGAAGGCGCCCACGGCAGCACTGGTCGAAGAGACAGCCGCCCAGACGCCACCGGCAGATCCGCCGGCGTCCGAGCCCTCTGCGGACGACGCCCCGTCTGACAGCGGCACTGCTCCGGAGACGACCACTGCGGTGGCGCCAGGCACGGCCACGGCGGACCAACTGCGTGTGCGCCTGGTGACTCCCGACGATTCGCCGCTGGCGAATCTTGGATCGCTCATCGCACCAGAGACTGACCACATGACGCTGTCGATGACCCGCATTGGCGGCGGCATCGAACAGATCGTGTTCAGTGACATCTGGGTGACGGCCAAGGCCAAACGACAAGCATCGGCGCACCGCGCCGCGGTGGCCGCAGGTCAATCCGATCCGCCACCAATGCCCGGTGATGATGCGCGATACGTGTTGGCGCAGGAGCAGATGCTGCCTGTTGGCGGCGGCCGTGTGGCCCCCTTCCCGATCCTTGGCGCGCGCAGCGTGACGATCAACGGCACGGAACTGAACTTGGCGTCGGCCTCGTGCTGGACGCCAAACGGGCCGGGTGTCTTTACAGCCATCGTTGAGAACGGCGACGGCGACACCGTGCTCGAAATCGAGCGTCGGTTCTCGCTGGATGAGTGGTCCATCGGCATTGAGCAGACCATTCGCAGCCACGGTGCAGACGATCTTCAGGTGTCTTGGAGCCAGTTCGGTCCTCCTGGCCTGTCCCTGGACACCGGTTCGTACATGGATCGCCGCCGATTCCGCATCGGCTATCTGCTCGGGCAAGAGAAAGACCCGCAGCGTCTTGCCGGCGTCATTGCTGACGGCGCGTTGAAGGTGGAGTTCTCTGAAGCCACAGACGACGAAGCGTCGTCCACCTTGTGGCCCTCCCCACTGTCCACCGAAGAAGGCTACGAGCTGTCGTGGTTTGGCTCTTCAAGCCGGTACTTCGCGATGGTCGTGTATCCACCGAATGCCGCTCAAGGCGGCGATGCCCTCGACTTGGGCGGTGAGATCGAACGCATCACGCGAGCGTTCGATGAAGTGGACGGTGTCGCCAAGGTTGTGACAGTGATGTTCAGCCCCGAGCACACGCTCACGGCGGGTGGCACAGTGACGTCATCGTTGACGGCCTACGCCGGTCCTCTGAAGCGGTCGATCATCGAAGAGGAACAGCCCTACAGCACACTGCAGTTTGGCGGTCTGGTGCTGTATCGCATGTCGGACTTCTGTGCGTTCTGCACATTCCAGTGGCTGGCGGTCTTCCTCGTTGAGGTGCTGACATTCTTCGATCACTTCGTGGTGTTCGATTGGGGCCTTGCCATCATCTTGCTCGTGCTGTGTGTGCGCACGTTGTTGCACCCCATCACGAAGAAGAGCCAGATGGGCATGCAGATCTTCAGCAAGAAGATGTCCAAGCTCAAGCCCGAGTTGGATCGCATCCAGCGCAAGTACAAGGACGATCGGCAGCGATATCAACAGGAGCAACTCAAGTTGTTCCGCGAGCACGGTGTGAACCCGCTGCAGATGCTCGGTTGCCTGCCGCTGTTCCTGCAGACTCCCATCTGGATCGCGTTGTGGGCGGCGTTGTACTTCGCGTTTGATCTTCGTCAGGAAGCAGCGTTCTAC
Source organism: Phycisphaerales bacterium (assembly GCA_022446965.1). Classification (GTDB taxonomy): domain Bacteria; phylum Planctomycetota; class Phycisphaerae; order Phycisphaerales; family SM1A02; genus JABAAC01. The sequence goes on along the minus strand of JAKVBV010000058.1, from coordinate 4,266 downwards.
GGGTTCTTCCAGCTCTTCGCGGGATGGCCATTCCTTGGCGACCTTGCGCAGCCCGACCACTTCTTCTGGACGTTTGACGAACCGTTCAAACTGTTGATCTTCGATGTCACCGGCATCAACCTGTTGCCCTTCTTGCTGGGCGGCATCTTCTTTGTGCAGCAGAAGTACATGACGCCCAAGGCGGCTTCGATGTCGCCGGAGCAGGAATCACAGCAGAAGATCATGCGAGTCATGATGGTGGTGCTGTTCCCGGTCATGCTGTACAGCGCGCCCTCGGGCTTGTTGCTGTACATCATCACGTCATCCATGATCGGCATAGCCGAGAGTCGGGCCATTCGCAAGAAGGTCGAAGCGATGGATCTGGATGAGCTGCAACCCAAGCGAGCTGTGACCGCCAAGGGTGCACAGGATGCTCAGGGCCGTGCGTATCAGAAGATGCTCGATCGTCGTCAGAAGGACGCCGACCGGAAGCGTCGTGGACCAGATCAGAAGTTCAAGAAGCGCAAGTAGCGCATGACCATGACGATCATCGCGGTGGGATCCGGCCATGGCAGCGCGCCTGTCGGATTGGTGCGGTGCAGCGGCCCTGACGTACGAGCGCTGCTGGCGCCGCATGTTGCGGTACCGGAAGGACGACAAGTGATCGCCGCCCGGCTTCAGATCGACACCATGAATCTGCCGTGCACGGTGCTGTGCATGCCAGGGCCGCGCAGTTACACCGGCGAGGATGTCGTGGAACTGCTGTTGCCGGGCAACAGTCTGCTGTTGGAACGTATCGTGGCGGCGCTGGTGAACACCGGGGTTGTTCGAGGTCTTGCTGTGGCCCATGCCGCACCGGGCGAGTTCACGTTCCGCGCGTGGCAGGCCGGCACACTTCAGTTCCACGAGGCCGAGAGTGTGATGCAGCTGGTCCATGCCGCCTCGGCGGCCGACCTGCAAGCGGCCCACCGCACGGCTGACGGCGAACTCGTGCGCCGCGTGGGCGAGGTGTCCCAGCATCTGGCGATGGTGCTAGCGTTGGTCGAAGCGGGCATCGATTTCGCGGATGAAGAGGATGTCGTGCTTGTGACGGCTGAGGACATGGCGGCGCGAGTTGGCCAGGTCATGGCCGCGCTGGATGCCATGCAGGGCCGGACCACCGGTGCGACGGCGGATGATGACAGGCCGACGGTGCGGCTTCGCGGCGTACCCAGCGCGGGCAAGTCCACCTTGTTCAATGCGATGCTCGGGCGACATCGCGCCGTGACAATGGAGACGCATCACACGACCCGCGATGAGTTGGTCGAGCCGCACACGCTTCGCGATGGGCGTGCCATTCGCTTGGTTGACAGCCCCGGCATCACCAAGGGCGAAGACGATTCCTTGGCGAGCGCCGATGTGGACATCTGGTGTGTCCCTCCGGACGAAGACCCACCCCCACAGCCGGCGATCGTTGTGCACACCAAATCTGACGTGAAGGCGGTTCGGAACGGTGTTGGGGTGTCGGCCCACACGGGTGATGGCATGGATGCACTTGATGCGCTGATCAGCGCCGCTGTGGATGCGAGCCATGGCCGAACGGTCGTGGCGTTGTCGCAACGCCAGCGTTCACTCGTGCAGACAGCGATCGATCACTGCGAGCGTGCACAACAGATGGCAGGACAAGCCAACGCAATCGGTGGCGTGGCTCAAGAGGAACTCGTTGCGGCCAACCTTCGTGCTGCGCTTGATGCGCTCGGTGCCATTGCCGGCGATGTGCCACCGGATGACGTACTTGGCCTGGTGTTCTCTTCATTCTGTATCGGCAAGTAGGCTTCGCACATGATCAACACACACGAACACGCGGTTCGAGTTCGGTATTGCGAATGCGACCCGATGGGCGTTGCACATCACTCGGCCTACACGGTGTGGTTTGAAATGGGACGCACAGAGTTGTTTCGCGCTCGCGGTGGTGACTACCGGGCGTTCGAAGCGCAAGGCATGGCCGTCGCCGTGGTGGATCTACACATCACCTACAAGGCGCCGGCGCACTACGACGACGAGTTAACCGTGCGAACCACACTGCATGATGGCGGGCAGGTCAAGATCCACCATACGTACGAGTTGTTGCGCGGCGATCAAGTGCTCGCCACAGGCGAAACAGTGGTCGTGTGTTTGAATGCTCAGGGCAAAGCGCAAGCCGTGCCCGACTTGTTTCGCATCGACGCCTGCTGAGGGCAAGGGCACACATGCGCTACGCCAGTGTCGGGCACGCGGCGCCGCACAGGGGCACGCTGCGGGATGTTGGGCATGGTGCATTGAGGGTCCGCGGCATGTTCGCAGAGCACATGCATCTGGCTCGTGCCCTTCGGCACGCTGTTCGGCGATGATCGTGGTGGTGCGCTGCTGGTGTGGAACCGCCGCAATGCCTGTCGCCCGATTGACGGGCAGTCGATTCAGCCGGAGCGCACTTTCACGCTGGTGATGGCCACAGCGCTCTTGGCGCGCAGCTGTGTCAGGAGGCCAGCGCGAAGATCACGGTTGATCGTCCATCGCACTGAGGCGCTGGGGGCCGCAATGGTGGCCACGCCGCGCCGGAACGAGACGATGCGAGATTGCGACACCGTTGCCGGATCGACGCACGCATGCCAGGCCTCGGCAAAGCCCCCTACTTCACGTTCCGAGCGTCGAGCGGACCGAGCAATGCGACCAATGAACTCGCTGGCGTGCCGGTCGCCGCCCCGGCGGGCACGCCACGATCGCACCTGCTCGATGCGGTCTGCGGTGCGTTTGATCTGATTCGACACGTCCTACTCCTTGGCTGCCCTGTGATGCGGCGGCGATCAGATGCTATCGGCGGAAGCTGTGGCCCTGTGCGATGTGGGCCAGCCGGGGACAGCATGTCGCCTCTGCTATCGTTTCGACCATGACCGCGGTTGAGGTTGAACAGCTGACAAAACGCTTCGACACCGTCACGGCCGTCGATGCGATCGACTTGCGTATCGAGCCGGGCGAATTGTTCTTTCTGCTTGGGCCCTCGGGCTGCGGCAAGACCACCCTGCTCCGGATGATCGCGGGCTTTGTAGAGCCCACGAATGGCCGAATCCTGGTCGATGGCGAGGATGTGACCAAAAAGCCACCCAGTGATCGTGGAATGGCCATGGTCTTCCAGTCCTACGCCTTGTGGCCGCACATGTCGGTGCGGGACAACGTCGCCTATGGCCTGAAGATCAAGAAGACGCCTCGGGCAGAACTCAATGCTCGGGTGGACGAAGCGCTGGAGATTGCCCAGCTCAGCGAGTTGGCGGCTCGAAAGCCAAATGCGCTCTCTGGCGGCCAGCAACAGCGGGTGGCCCTGGCCCGGGCGCTGGTTGTACGGCCACGAGTCATTCTGCTCGATGAGCCCCTGTCCAATCTTGATGCCCGGCTTCGGCAGGACATGCGGGCCGAAATCCGCCGGATTTGCAAGGATGCGGGCCTGACAGGCCTCTATGTGACCCACGACCAGGACGAGGCGTTGTCAATGGCAGACCGAATAGCCCTGCTCCGATCCGGCCAGATCGTGCAGTGTGGTCCGCCGCGTGAGCTCTATTCCTGCCCTGCAACTGAGTTTACGGCCACCTTCCTGGGTGACACCAATCTGATCAATGGCACCGTCAAGGGCTTAGAGAACGACCTGGTGACCCTCGACACGCCTCTGGGCACACTGGTGTCCTCTGCCTGGGCTGGGGATGTGCCCCCATCTGGTGCTGTCCGGTGCTCGATTCGCCCAGAGGCGATCACGCCAGGTGTTGCTGGGGCGAACCAGTTCCAAGCAGCAGCGATGTCGAGTGTCTTTCTCGGTGAGCGGGTGCGGTACTCACTCAAGGCCGCCAATGATTTGCTGGTTGAGGCATCAATTGCCCGACCAGATACGGCTATGATCAGCGAAGAAGCCAGCACGTTCGCGATCGATCCTGACGAGATCGTGATTATTGGCGACTAAAGCCAGTTTCTCGCACGAACACACCTCTATCTGCCATTATCTTTCCGCATCATGCACGATCGTGCTTTTCAACTCTACCGCCGCTTGGGGCCTGGTCTCAACTGTCCCTTGGCCCCGAACACCGCGTTATAGGACTCATTCGTGACAATCGACGGCAGGCGGCCTGTGGCATCGCATGTTTCACGTGAAACATCAGTGGCACTGAGCACGGCGTGAATCTGCAATTCGCTTCCGAAGGTGACTGGCGTTTCACGTGAAACATCTGGTACAACACCATCGTGTGGCGCCATCGGACGGCGTCCGGCCTGGTCGACGGCTGCAGC
>JAKVBV010000057.1 GCA_022446965.1 Phycisphaerales bacterium | reverse complement strand
CAGCCGGAGGTGCGTGGGGGTTCTTGGCTGAAGCGCAGGCCAGCGATGGGGCCGAGTACGACATCTTCGGCCGATCCGTGGCGGTTCAGGGTGACACCCTGCTCGTGGGCGCTGACTGGGCCGATGTTGACGGTGTGGCCGATGCCGGTGCCGTCTACGCCTTCAGCCTGACGATCGAAGAAGGCACAGGCGCCTGTTGCACCAACAGCCAGTGCGTCCTCAGCACGGCGTCACTGTGTGACTACTTCGGTGGTGTCTATCAAGGCGACGACTCCGACTGCGAAGGATCTGACTGTGGCTCGTGCAGCGCCGACATCGACAACGATGGCGCCGTCACGGTTGACGATCTGCTGATGGTGATTTCGCAGTTCGGCGCGTGTCCTTGAGCTGAGCACAACGTCGGCCGACGACCACGCCCAGGACCGTGAAACACATGGAGGCGGTGATGTTCATCATTGCCGTGGCGATGTGATGGTCGCTTCCTTGGTTGACCAGCGCATCTGCGAATCCTGAGAAGGTGGTCATCGCACCCAGCAGCCCTGTGCACAAGAACAATCGCAGGGTGTGTCGCTGTGGAGACACGGCGTGCATGCACCAGCCAATGGCGGCCGAACCGGCGATGTTCAATGCCATGATGGCGAACCACTTCGGGAGCACCATGGCGGTTGCCGCGACGGTGGCGATCCGAAGGCCCGCGCCAAGTGCGCCCCCCAAGGTCACCGCAAGCAGATGGCTGCGCACGGTCATGCCAGCATGGCTCCGGCCAGGATTAGCACCGGCCCACCCACCAGCGAGGTACAGACGGACGTGCATGCCGTACGACGACGTCCTGCATGCCAGTCCTCCACCGTTTCCAGTGCGAACGTGCTGAAGGTGGACAAGGCACCAACGCCAGCGGCCAGATGAAAGGGCGACGATGCGTCATCGTGCAGCAGCCAGCCAGCGAGCAGGCAGGCCAGCATGTTGGCGAGGAACGTGCCTGTCCATTTGGGCCAGGGCGTGTACGCCTGCACACTGCTTGCAATCGCCCAGCGCAGCATCGAACCGGCGGCGCCACCTAAAGCGACCGCGAGCACGAAGATCACATCCACGTTGGCATCAGCCGCAGCAGCAACTGTCCTGCTTGGCGGCCTCGAATCGCTCGGCAATCACGGACCAGTCCACCACATTCCAGAAGGCCTCGATGTAGTCGGGGCGGCGGTTCTGGTAGTTGAGGTAGTAGGCGTGCTCCCAGACATCCAGGCCCAGCAGTGGCGTGCAACACGATTCGTCGCACATCAGCGGGTTGTCCTGGTTGGGGGAGGAACACACGCACACGCCTTCGCTGCACTTGCACATCCAGGCCCATCCTGAGCCGAATCGAGTTGCAGCGGCCTGGGCGAACTTGGCCTTGAATTCGTCGAACGAGCCAAAGCAGGTGTTGATGGCTTCGGCCAGTTCACCCTCAGGTGCGCCGCCGCCATTGGCGGACATGCTGCCCCAGAACAGCGAGTGGTTGTAGTGGCCACCACCATTGTTGCGCACGGCACCGCGGATGTCCTCGGGCACGCTGCTCAGCGAACGACACAGGTCGGCGATGTCCTTGCCAGCCAGATCATCGTGGCCTTCAAGCGCCGCGTTGAGCTTGGCGACATACCCGGCATGATGCTTGCCGTGATGGATCTCCATCGTGCGGGCATCAATGTGCGGCTCGAGGGCATCAAAGGCGTAGGGCAGGTCGGGCAGCGAAAAGGCCATGGTGAGTCTCCTGATGTGGTCACGTGTTCAGAGACGAACAGTATACGACCAGTGATGGGCTGATCGAGGGCTATCGCAGTGCGGCACACCAGCGCTGCAGGCCGGCCATCGCTTCGGGGCCGATGCCATGGGCGACGGGTTCTTCCACCCATGTCACGTCGGCGTTGCCATCCGAGGTGTAGGCGTCTCGGATGGCGTGGCCACTGGTGACAGGAATCACTGGATCGTGGGTGCCATGAGAAAGGAACACAGGTGTGCCTGCTGGCACTGGAAGTGGCGACACGTCGAACACCTCCGGCACCAGCCGGCCACTGCAGGCGGCCAGGCCGGCGACGGGCAGCTGGTGTTTGAGAAGCAGGCCGTGTCCGAGCATCGCGCCCTGACTGAATCCAAGCACGATGGTGTCATCACCACCTGCCTGTGCGACCGCAGCGGGGATCACCTCGGCTAGTTGAGCGAGCGACGACAGCGCGCCGGGCGTGTCGTAGGCGATGTCACCCTTAGGTGTCATGTTGAGATGGAACCACGCTCGTCCACCGGGCATGCCCATCGGACCCAGATCATGCGGCGCCTGCAGGGCGATGCACCGAAGAGACGGATCAATGGCATCACGCAGGCCCAGCAGATCACCTGCGTCGGCGCCATAGCCATGCAGCAGCACAAGTGTGCAGCGATGAGCGTCGCCCTGTGGCGCGGCGATGATGCCATCGAGCGGCAGATCCACGAGTGGTGTCAGTTCATCAGGTGTCATGGGGAGGTGTCCTTGGTGGCGGCCCGGGTGCATGCGGCACTCGTCTCTTCTGAATCCACCGTGCCCAAGCGGGCGAGGAGGATACCTGCCAGCACGAGTCCGCCGAGTCCGAGGTCGGCGGCCGTGAGCACTTCATCGAGGAACATCGCGCCCCAGATGGTGGTGCCCACCGGTTGCAACAACAACACGATGGCACTGAAGCTCGCGGGCAGGTCCTTGAGCCCGTGAATCACCAGGCCTTGGCCGAGCGTCTGAGGCACGAGGGCCATCAATGCAACCCACAACCAGGCCTCGCCCGTGCCGGGCATGAGCGGTTCGCTGGTGAGCACCATGCCGATGAACAAGATCACAGCGGCCCCAATGACGACAGTCAGCATCAGCACACTGGTCGGCACCGTGCGGCGTACCACCTTGGCGCTGAGGAGATAGCACGCGTAGCACACCGCGGTGCACAGGGAGAGCATGTTGCCCAGCAGGGGATTGGATGCACCGTGCCCAGGCGTCGCCGTGAGCGCAATGCCGCCGACGCCCACGATCGCCAGCGCAGCGCCTGCGGCCCACATCATGCCGATGCGTTCCTTGAGCAACAGCCAGCCACCCAGGCCCACCAGCACCACGGACGTATTCACGATCAACGTGGAGATGCCCGCAGTCGTGTATTGAAACGCCAGATGCCACGTGAGCAGATCGAAGCCGAAGAAGAACGCTGGCAGCCACAGCATCCAACTCCATGTGATGCCGCTTCGCAGGGCAGGGAGCGCAACGACCGCGAAAAGAGGAACAGCCAACACAAGTCGCCAGAAGGCCGATCCCATCGGCCCCATGTCGGCCTGCAGTGCCTTCTTGGCGAAGATCGCTGCGAACGAAATGCAGATGGCGCCTGCGAACAAGGCGAGCATGGCACGGCGGCGAGTAGAAGCGGTGTTCATGATGGTGCTGGTGCGCGTCAGATCTCGACGGGGTCGCCCAAGGCAGGGCGGCAAACTGTACATCCCTTTGCCTGCAAGTGAGCTGCAAGTGAGGCTCGAGATTCGGCCTCCCCATGATTCAGGATGATCGTTGCATCTGCGGCCTGTGCCGTGGCCCATTGGGTGAGCGCCGGGCCATCAGCGTGGCCGCCAAAGCAATCCAGCACGTCGATGGTGGCGTGCACATCCACGCGTTTGCCGTCGATCAGCACGAATGGTGGATCGGTCTCCAGATGGCCCACCAGCGTGCCGGGCATGCAATAGCCCGTGAGCGCGATCGTGGCGTCTGGATCGGGCAGCCAGCGGGCCAGGTGGCGAAGGATGGGGCCTCCCTGACCGAAGCCGTTGCCTGCCATGATCACCGCCGGGCCCCCAAGGGCATCGATGCGTTTGGACGCGCGTCGTGACCGCAACATGAACAGGCCGTCGAAGTGCAGTGGATCGTCGAGGCCATGTGCCGCCTCGGAATGGAGCCCGTCAGGCCAGTGCGCATGGATCGCAGTGGCTCGGGCCGCCAACGCGGAGTCCAGATACACGGACATGGGCAGTTCGCCACGTCCGGCAATCTCTCGCAATGCGAAGAGCACCTGCTGTGTTCGGCCCAAAGCGAACGACGGCATGATCACCGGTCCTCCGCGCAGCTGTGCACGAGCGAGCAGGGCACGGAGGCCTTGGACGGGCTCGGTGGATTGCGCATCAACGTCACCGCCCTTGGTGCACTCCATGACAACGGCGTCACACGGCGGACATGGGGTGGGGTCGGGAATTGGCGGCGCGTCGCGACGCCCCAGATCGCCACTGCACACGATCCGAGTGCTGGGTGTGTCAAGCACAACGGAACTGGCGCCGAGAATATGGCCGGCGCTCTGCAGGCCGATCGTCATGGTGCCAACAGACGCCGTCTCGTCGGGGCGCAACGGCACCAGCATGTCCAGCAGCGCATCGACTTCGGGTTGCCCGTAGAGCACCGGCGGGGGTGCGTCGGGCACCTCAATCCCGCGTTCCTTGCGGGTGGTCCATTCAGCGAGTTGAGTGCGCTGCAAACGGGCGGAAGCGGGGAGGATGAGCCTGAGCAGATCGGCCGTGGGTTCGCTGCAGAACACCGGTCCTCGCCAGCCGTGCGGTACCAGCATGGGCAGCCGACCGCAGTGATCCACATGGGCGTGTGTGACCGCCACCGCGTCAAGCCAACGGAGGTCGATGTCAGGAAGGGCGAGATTGCGCGTGCCGGCCTGGTTCACGCCTTGGGCGAGTCCGAGATCGACCAGCACCCGCGCATCTTGCGTGTCGACAAGCGTGCAGCTGCCAGTGACTTCGTTGACCGCGCCCAACAGGGTGACCCGGGAGGCTCGACTCATGTGCCGATCACCGCGTCCACTTCGATTTCCACGACAGAACCGTCTCCCCACAATTCGCTGACCACGACCATCGTGGTCGCGGGCCGGACATCGCCCAGCAGTTCCTTGTGGGCGCGGCCCACGTCTGCGGCGTGGTTCATGTGTGTGATGTAGATGCGGGTGCGGACGATGTCGGATCGGGTGGCACCGGCAGCTGCGAGCGCGTCGTCGATCTTGGCGAATGCGTGCTTGGTTTGGGCATAGCCATCACCAGGGGAGAGGATGTTCCCTTTGGCGTCGGCGCCGACAGTGCCCGTGACGAACACAAGTTGGTCCACACGCACGGCGCGACTGTACCCCACCTCTTCTTCCCATACAGTGCCCGAACTGATGTGCTGGCGCTCAGGTGGAGTGTTAGGGTGGCTGGTCATGTCAGTTCCTGTCGGCATAGTGGTGGTGTCTGATCGAGCGTCACGCGGCGAATACGAAGACCGTGGTGGACCAGCCATCGAAGCATGGCTCAACGTCCATCTGTCGATGGACTGGACGCCGCACACGCAGATCGTGCCCGACGAGACGGACGCCATCACGGCGGCACTGCTGCACTGTACGGATCAACTGCAGTGTCCGTTGGTGCTGACCACCGGTGGCACAGGACCGGCGGCCCGAGACATCACCCCGGAGGTGACAGAAGCAGTGTGTGATCGCATGCTGCCTGGCTTCGGTGAGTGCATGCGAGCGGCATCATTGGCGGTGGTGCCCACTGCCATTCTGTCGAGGCAGACAGCCGGGCACCGGGGCGCATCGCTCATCGTGAATCTGCCGGGAAAACCATCGGCGGTTGCCGATTGTCTCGACGCGGTGTTCCCCGCCGTGCCCTACTGCATTGATCTGCTCGGTGGGCCGCGGCTCGAGACGGACCCGCCGGCGTGGCGGCCCAAGAGTTAAAATCACTGTCATGACGCACAGTGATCCCGATTCGGCCGTCGCCGATCTGACCGAGGCCTTTGGCTTCCTCGATGCATGGGAAGATCGCTATCGCTACATCATGGATCTCGGCGAAGCGCTCCCGGCGATGGATGACACCCTCAAGACCGCGCACACGCAGGTGCATGGGTGCCAGAGCGTGGTCTGGGTTGCGGTGACCACCGAGGGCCAGATAGTCCATCTGCACGCCGACAGTGACAGTCAGTTGGTCAAGGGTCTCGCTGCCATCGTGGTTCGATCGCTCGATGGCCGAAACGTGTCAGGTGTGCTGGGCTTTGATCTCGCCGGGCTCTTTGACCAACTCGATCTCCATGCCCATTTGAGCCCTACCAGAAGCAACGGCCTGCATGGCATGGTGTCTCAGGTGATGTTACGGGTCGGGGCCATCGCCAAGGTCTGAGCAGCTACCCGTGCAATCGACGGACGGCGTCAGCCACAGCTGCGCCGATGCCGCGAATCTGATCTCGTCGGGTATCGTCCTGCATCGCATCGGCCACGTTCCCCACGGCCATCTGTTGGGGCAGCACGTGCATGCCGATGCCCGAAAGAATGGTTCGTGTGATG
>JAKVBV010000056.1 GCA_022446965.1 Phycisphaerales bacterium | reverse complement strand
GGCCTACGACCTCAACAACCGCCTGCATGCGTTGTGGCTCGACCAGTCGTGGCGACGCCGACTGGTGGAACTGCTGGCCGTCGATCATGACGATGACGTGCTGGATGTGGCGTGCGGCACTGGTGATCTCACGACCATCGCGGCCTGTCGCCGGCCGGCCAGTGTGGTGGGGCTGGACTTCACGGAGGCCATGCTTGAGATCGCCCGAACGAAGGCGGACCGGACAGCGTTCCCGGGCGTTGAACCCACGTATCGGTGGGGGGATGCGATGGCACTCGACCTGCCAGATGCGTGCATGAGTGTGGCGATGATCGCCTTTGGCATTCGCAATGTTCAAGATCCAGCCACGGCGATCGCCGAGTTTCACCGCGTGCTTCGCCCCGGCGGTCGGCTGGGGATTCTCGAGTTCAGTGAGCCTGCCAACGGCCTGCTGCGGCAGCTCAACGCCCTGTACACGAAGCGGATCATGCCCTGGACCGCATCGCTGATCGCCCGTGACACTTCTGGGGCGTATCACTATCTCCCCAAGAGCGTGGAGACGTTCAGCACACCGGCGGATCTGGCTGCGATGCTGCAGGCGCAGGGCTTCACGGTGCAGCGGCAAGTCCCGCTGACATGTGGCATCTGCACGGCCACGATCGCCACCGCCTGAGCCGGCGGTGCCCCGGGCTGCATGCCCGTATGGTGGAATTGAACATAATGGTCATTATCGGCGATCACAGGGGAGTCGCGGCCTACGGGGCTGTGCGGGCCGTTTTGGGCTTCGCTGCCGCACTGCCGTCACTGCCTTGTGCACACGGCGGCCTGCAGCAGCGCCTCGAGGCGACGCACGGCTTCAGGTGCAATGGCCGGCCCCAGATGGGATCGAATGTCAGCTCGAATCTGATCGATCGACTCGGCCTGTGGTGGCGCTGCCGGCGTCAAGCCATGCCACTGGGCTGGCACCAGCTCGGGGTAACTCAGACGGCCTGGCAGCCATGGCAAGCAGCCTGACAACAAGGCTTCGACCACGGCAATGCCGAAGAACTCATGTTGGGCTGTCGAGCACACCCAGTCGCTGCGTGCGAGCCACTGCAGATACGTCCCCCGATCGCAGTAGCCATCGTGGATGATCCGGTCGCCCGCATGGGCACGAAACGCAGCCAATCCAGGCGGTTCAGGCCCCCGTCGTTCACCAAGCAGAACCCAGCGGAGCGCACCATCGCACGCCTGATCACAGGCAATGAGGTCGTCAGGCCCCTTGTCATGCTGGTGTCGATGCGGCCAGCACACCACGGGCCTGTGGTCGCCGTCTTCGTAACGTCCGCTTTTATCGGGGTTATGTTCAATGGCGCCAAGATTGGCCTCGGCCACCGAATCCTCGACTGGTGGCCAGCAGACCTGCGACTTCGACTCGATCGCCTTGAGCGTGCCCTCGAGCCCACGCACTGGCGATGCATCGAGCACGCTGCCGAGGCCATCAAGGCACGACTGCCTGTTCCACTGGGAGGTGAAGATGACAGCATCGGCCCCAGCCAAGGCGACAAGATCGGTGACGGGCGCGTGCAGATCCCGAGCATCCGCCCCGGTGGCGCCTGCCGGATACGCGACTTGGTTCTCGTGGACGTACATCACCACCGGAATGGACCGCATGGCTGGCGGCAACAGGCCACGAAGTTCCCCCACCGGCAGCAAACTGGTGCAGACGATGCAGTCCCAATGCTGGTCGTACACGCCCGCGTCACGCATGGCCGCCGCGGCCTCAAGAGCACCGAGGCGATGTCGCCAGCGCCATGGCACAGGGTCAAGGCAGACCCAGGTCCAGGCCGCCTTGGCATGTCGCTCAATGGACGCTCGAACTGCCCTGTGCGACCCGGCATCCCACGCCTCGATCGCCAGCATACGTATAGAATGGTCAGTCATGAACACCTCCGCGGATGCCCCGCTGGGCAACATCGAGATTCTGGCACCGCTGTGTTCGGTGTTCCGCCGTTTCCTCAAGGAGCGCAATCTGCGCTACACGCAGGAACGCGCCGATGTGCTCGATGCAGTCATGGCGACGGATGGCCTCTTCGAGGCAGAAGGCCTGCTCGCGGAGGTCCGAGCCCGGTCGGCCCACACCGTATCCAAGGCCACGGTGTATCGCACATTGCGGCTCCTGCAGGAAGCTGGAATCATCACCCCCACGCTGATCGATCCCAAGCAGACGCATTACCAGCTGGTGTATGGACGAACGCCGGCAGACACCCTGGTGTGCATGGAAACCGGCCAGCACGTGGCACTGCGCTCCGCTGAAATCGAGGCCCTGCGCAACAAGCTGGCTGAAGAACATGGCTGGACAGTGACCGGGCATCGATTCGTGATCTACGGCATCTCGCCTGACGCATCCACCAACACGCGGCCTGACCCTTCGGCGTAATCAAGCAGCAGCCGTTGCGCGTCTTGGGGCAGTGCGTCGGCGATGCGGCTGGACCATTCAATCAGTGTGATCGTGCCTGGTGCACCAATCCACTCGTGCCACCCCAGTGGTTCGAGATCTTCTGATCCCCCAAGCCGCCACGCATCGATGTGTCGAAAGACACGCCCGTTCTCGAGTCGGTGTTCGACCACGATCGTGAAGGATGGACTGGCAATGTGCACAGGATCTAACCCAAGACCCATGCCCACGCCTCGTGCGAACGTGGTCTTGCCAGCGCCCAGCGGGCCGTCGACGGTAACCACCGCACCGTCTGCCAACCTGGCTGCGAGCGCCACGCCCGCGTCCTCGGTCGCCTCTGCAGTATCCAGATGCACGTCGGCCGTCATGACGTGTCCCCGCTTCGACCATCATGATCCCATCCCAGGTCGGCGCCATCGAGTCGCTCGCCCTCAGGTGTCACAACCACAATCCCACTGCCGGCAACGACACGGCCCACCTGCGTCAACGCGACGCTATCCATGCTCGAGGGCACCTGTGCATCCGCGGCGGCAGCGAAGCACAGTTCGTAGTCTTCACCATCTCCCAGCGCGGCCCGCCAGGAAGCCGAACCACGACACGGCACGGACGTGGCGTCGAGTTCAATGCCCACCTGTGAAGCGGCGGCAATTCGGCCAGCATCACGGCCAAGGCCATCACTGATGTCGATCATGGCATGCAAGTCCGCGCCAAGATGGGCATGCAAGGCGGCCGCCACGTCCGTGCGAGGCATGAATGCAAGATGGTGTCCCCCACCGGAGGCATCCATCGTGGCGCCAAGCTGACCGCTCACCCAGATGCCGTCGCCCACCTGTGCACCGTCACGCCGCACCACACCGTGGTCACCAGGCACAGCCAGCACGGTCACGCTGATCGTGAGCGGTCCCGCGGCAGCGTGCACCGCGATGTCTCCGCCCACCAATGGTGCACCGGCATCGGCAGCGGTGTCGCCGAGTCCACGCCGGAGCATCTCGGCATCGTCCTGTGTGCAGTCGGCAGGAAAGGTCACCGAGATCACACTGGCAATCGGCCGAGCCGCCATCGCCGCCACGTCGCTCACACATCGGTGCACCGCCTTGCGGGCGATGCCGTGCCACGATTGGCTGCGGCTGTCCACGTGCACGCCGTCAACCACCTGGTCTACTCCAATCAGCACGGATTGGCCACCGGGGAACGTGAGCTGGGCCAGATCGTCGCCGGGGCCGATGTCCAGACGTGCTCCAGCGGCATCACCGTGTCCTAGGGGTGGTGGATCACGCAAAATCGAGGCTAGTAGGTCAGATTCACGCATTGTGGGAAGCATAGGAACCCTGAGTTGATTGGGGGCGTATAGATCCACGTCGGATGAGCCCGACCTTCTTCTGCTCTTCCATTTCCGGGAACAGCTCCTTTCTCCCCCGCCGTCGCGACTCCCCTCGGTCGCGGCGGCGATGTTTTTGAATCCGTCAATGCGCGGTGGAAGCGGCCAATGCAAGCAATCGAGTGCAGGCTCGTACTGACGCCCCCCGCTTGGCTGCGATGGCATCAGCGCCGCGTTGGCCCATGGCCTTGGCCTTGTCAGGGTGTTCCAGCAGTGCCTGTAGGACACCCCGGAGGTCTTCAGGACGCACCTGACACAGCGCCTCAGCGGCGTTGAGGAGCGCTGTGGAGGAATTGAAGTCATCCATGGCCGGTCCACAGATGACCGGTTTCCCCAAGGCGGCCGGCTCGATGGGGTCAGATCCATGTCGACCATCAGCCAGCCCAAGACTACGACCGATCACGACCACATCGGCAAGGTGATAGGCGATGGACAACACCCCGATCGCATCGAGCAAGAAGCGGTCGGTCTTGCAGTCGGTGGCACCTTCGCTCCACCGAGCGCATCCATCAAGGACCTGTGCCGCGTCATCCCACCACTCCGGGCGACGAGGTGCACACAGCAGTTGCACGCCGTCGGGAACGGCGTCGCGAAGGCACTCGTGCTCTTCAGGCGCGGACGATCCCACCACAACGAGCGGCCTCGAACAGTCGATGCCCATTCTCCGGGCAAAGGACTCGGCCTCATCGTGTTCGATCCGCGGCAGAGTGTCCCACTTCAAACTAGACGCCACTGCTACCCGATCTGGCGGCACACCCAACGCGGTGAATCGTTCCGCGATCTCTTCGTCTTGTGCATGGACACCCGCGAGCCGGGCAAACATGGGACGCACCAGTGGCCTGATCAGTCGATACCGGCTGAACGACCGAGCTGATAGCCGACCGCCGATCACCTGCACAGGGATGCCGCGACGAGCGCAGGCGCCGGTGAAATTGGGCCACACCTCAAGTTCGACCAACGCCACGACATCCGGCGTGACCGCATCAAGAAACCGGTCCACCCATCGTGAGAGGTCCAGCGGAAAGCGAACTATGCGTGCATTCTGGCTGAAGCACGATCGGGCTCTGACCATGCCGGTATCGGTGGTCACAGCGATGGTGACACGGGCGCCCGACTGCACGAGCAAGGGAACGAGGGCGCGCAGGGCATTGACCTCCCCTACCGATACAGCCGCCAGCAGCACATGTGGGCCATCACTCGCCTGGGCCTGCTCAGCAGCATCCACGTGTCCGCGCCGAGACCGCCACAGCGTTCCAAGGCCACCGCGCCGCGCCAGGCGGATCGCCAAAAGAGGGCTCGCAATGAGGCACACACACAGCCAGAAACAGTCGACTAGCCACCGCATGGCGGAATCCTAACCAACACAGAAGGTCCAATTACTGTGCTTCAATCAAAGCATTTGGGCCAAAGGCTTGGCAAACACCGCGCAGGTCGCAACAATCAGGGACTGTGAGGCGGGGAGTAGTCGCATGATGATGGAAATGCACATCGTGAATCGCGCAACCGGCGCCACCCTCAAGGCGTTCGCCTTGGGTGACACGGCCGAAGTGATCATCGGTCGCGACAGTGATTGCGATGTCACGATCAACGCACCAAGCATTTCGCGCGAGCACTGCGTGATCGAACACGTGGATGGTGACTACCGACTGCGTGATCTTGATTCCACCGGCGGTACTCGTGTTGACGGTGAGACCATCGACGAGATTCGAATCGAGGACGGCCTCGAAGTGCTCGTCGGACCGGCGCTCCTCCGCTTCGTCGACTGCGACTGAGCGTCACGCGCCAACGTTCACGGACAACAAGCGTGCTTGCCCGTGTAAACGTCTGCGGGCTCAGCGACCGCCAGGCGTGGGACCACCGGGGCTCACACCACCACCGCCGGTTCCGCCACCACGGCCACCACCGCCGCCGCCTCGGCCACCGCCACCTTCTCGCATCGCCTTGATCGCTTCCTCAATCTGCTGAATTAGAATCTCGATCTGGGTGCCCGTGGGAATGCCCTCGATCTGGAAGGCGTAGGTCATCGCCGGGTTCGATCGCTCGATACCACGCAGCTGCCGCAATGCACGCAAGCAGGTGCTCAGGCCTTGGATGTCACCGGACTGCCGACCTTGGGTGAATGCACGCATCGCACCACGGGCTCGGTCACGCAGGCTCCGCCACTCTGAGCGATGGGCGTTGACGACAGTGCTGGCATCCTTGGTGATCTCGTATCGAGGCCAGCCCATGAGGATGGCCAGATCGTCCATGTCCTGCACCACACCTTTGGTGATCAGCAAATCTTCTGCATCACCGGCAGTGATGGAGAACATGGGCGCCTCGAAACTGTTGTTCAGTACGAAGTCGCCGTCCGGATGCGGATGGAAGATGGCACGCCGGCCGACCCAGGTCGTGCTCAGACGCTGTCGCGGGTCGACCATCGCATCAAGCAACGGCCATCGCTCGGGATGCGTCCAGCCACCGCGCTCGGCAACACCTTCGATGGTGCCGAGCATAGCGTCGAAGTACTTGCCGAACATGTTTTCGCCATTGGCACTGCCAGCGGCCATGCGGAACCAAATATTCATATCGCCGATCGTGGCGTTGGGCGACATGACCATATCTTCCCACCCAAAGGCCATGGGTGAAATGAAGCCGTTGGCGTTCTCCACCCACAGCACCTGTTCGTAGCCCACAAGTTCGTTGGCAAACTGCCGGCGAAGATCACGCAGTAGATTCCAGTCGGTCTTATCCCTTTCAGGACCGCGACGCTGTTGGTCACCTTCGATGATGTCCGTGAATTCTGAGTCGGAGTTCAACGAGGCGGTCGCTAAGCGGAACACGATGATGTCCGGGTCGACTTCCTTGATGTCCGCGCA
>JAKVBV010000055.1 GCA_022446965.1 Phycisphaerales bacterium | reverse complement strand
CACCGTGGCCAAGAAGGGACTCGCGCAGATTCCGGACATCGTCAAGTACATCAAAGAGCACAACGCGATCGTGGCTGCCAATGGTGGTCGCCACCCCGAATCAGGTCGCGAGAAGCTGCGTGAGATCCTGCTGTCTGGTGGCGATCCCATGGTGCTCAACAACTCCAAGATCGCCGCGTGGCTAGGCGCCCTTGCTGAATCAGGCATCGAGTCGATCCGCATCGGCACCAAGGAGATGGCCTTCTACCCACAGCGGTTCGACGACTCCTTTCTCGCCATGCTCGACTCGTTCCACGAGACATACCCGCAGGTGGGCCTGCACTTCATGCTGCACTTCGAGCATCCCGATGAGATCCTGGCCAAGGATGACGAGGGCAACTACATCCGTGATGAGAAGGGCTTCTTGCAGTGGATTCCCGCCACGGGCAAGGCCATGACCGGCCTCGTCTCTCGCGGTTGGCTCACGGTGGAGAATCAGTCGCCCATCATCAAGGACATCAACGACGACCCAGATGCCCTTCGCATTCTGCAGCGTGAGTTCAAGCGTGTCGGCGGTGAGAATCACTACTTCTTCTGTGGCCGCGACATCGTGGCGTACAAGGCATTCAACGTGCCGATTGAAACGGCATGGCAAACGCTCAACGATTCGCAGAAGGGCCTGAGCGGCATCGAGAACCATGCCCGGCTCTCCATCACGCACTACAAGGGGAAGACCGAAGTAAACGCCGTCACCAACGAGCCCATTCCAGGGCTTGCCGGCAGTGAGAACGGTGTGGTGATCTTCAAGCTGCTCCGCAATGCTGCAGATGCCCCGGATCGCGGTAAGGTCTGCATCGTGGGCCGCAATCCAGACGCCGTGTGGTTCGACGATTACGAAGACCGCGTGCTCTTTGATGAGGCCGGGCTGTATGACTACAAGCGCGTCACCGAATCCGGTGATGCGGCAGGCAGCTTGACGAACTCCATTCCACGAACAGGCTGCCAATGATCAGCAAGCAGGTGGCCAGCGCCGCCGAGGCCGTGGCCGACATCCCCGACGGCGCGAGCATCATGATCGGCGGCTTCGGCGAAGCCGGCAGCCCGATCGAGTTGATCCATGCCCTGATCGATCAGGGCGCCAAGAACCTCACGGTCATCAGCAACAACACCGGTTCAGGCGAAGTGGGTCTCGCGGCGCTGCTCCAGGCACGTCGTGTGACGAAGGTGATCTGCTCCTTCCCCAAGACAGCCAATTCCACCGTGTTCCCCGAGCTGTACAACGAGGGATTCACTGCATTGGAACTGGTGCCACAAGGCACGCTCGCCGAACGTATCCGCGCCGGGGGCGCCGGCATTCCCGCCTTCTATACACCTGCCGCGGTGGGTACGCCGCTGGGAGAAGAGAAGGAAACTCGAGTGCTCGGCGGCCGCGAGTACCTGCTGGAGTTCGGGCTCACGGCCGACTTCGCCCTGGTCAAGGGCCAACAGGCTGACACCTTCGGCAACACGCTCTACAACAAGACCGCCCGAAACTTCGGCCCCATCATGGCCATGGCAGGTGCCACGACCATCGTGCAGGCGGCGAATGTTGTTGCGGCCGGCGAGATCGATCCAGAAACCGTGGTCACGCCGGGGATCTTTGTCGATCGGGTGGTCCATGTGGTCGATCCGCTCGTCGAATCGAAGCTGATCGCGGCGGGAGTGTCGTATCCATGACCGACGGTGCGCAAGGGTGGACACGTGAGCAGATGGCCCAGCGCTTGGCGCAGGACATCGCCGATGGTTCGTATGTCAATCTTGGCATCGGTATTCCGGAGTTGATCGCCAATCACGTGCCCGAGGGGCGCACGTTCATCTATCACACCGAAAATGGTCTGCTCGGCATGGGGCCCGCTCCGGACGAAGGTGATGAAGATCCCGAGCTGGTGAATGCCGGCAAGAAGTACGTGACCGCCATCGATGGCGCCGCCTTCTTTCACCACGCCGACAGCTTCGCCATGATTCGCGGTGGGCATCTCGACTTGAGTGTGCTGGGTGCCATGCAGGTGTCACAGCACGGTGATCTGGCCAACTGGTCCACCGGTAAGCCCGGTGCGATTCCTGGTGTGGGTGGCGCGATGGATCTTGTTGCCGGCGTGAAGCAGGTGTTCGTGATCACGCAGCATTGCACCAAGGCTGGCGAGCCCAAGCTGGTTGAGCAGTGTGCGTATCCCCTCACCGGAAAGGCTGTGGTGGATCGGATATACACCAATCTCGCTGTGATCGAGGTCACCGCGGATGGCTTCGCCTGCATCGAACGGGCACCTGGCGTGGCGTTCGACACGGTGGCCGCTGCAACTGGCGCCCCGTTGATTGATCGCTGTGGAGCTGCGTCATGAGTGGTGCGCAATCCAAGAGTGCCAATATCTTTGCCCGTGGACAGCAAGTGATGCCTGGCGGCGTGAGCCGCAACACGGTGCTGCGTGACCCGCATCCGGCCTACGTCGATTTCGGGCAAGGCTGCCAAGTGACCGATCTGGATGGGGTCGAGCGCATCGACTTCAGTAACAACATGGCGTCGCTGATTCATGGGCATGCCTATGGGCCGGTTGTCGAGGCGCTGCACGAGCAGATCACCAAGGGCACGGCGTTCATGATGGCTACCGAGGCCGAGGTGCTGCATGCCGAGCACATGTGTTCGCGCAATGCCGGCTTTGAACGCATTCGCTTCATGAACTCCGGGACCGAGGCGGTCATGGTGTCGATCAAGGCTGCTCGGGCGTTCACAGGTCGACCCCGCATTGCCAAGGTGGAGGGGTCATATCACGGCGGCTATGACTACGCCGAAGTGAGCCAGGCGCCCACGCCCGAAACCTGGGGCAGTATGGACAGTCCCAACAGCGTGCCGCTGGCCAAGGGCACGCCCGAGTCGGCCCTCAACGACGTGTTGATCGTGCCGTTCAATGATGTCGACCGAGCCATCGCCATTCTCGATGCGCACAAGGACGACATCGCGGGCGTGTTACTGGATTGCATGCCGCACCGTGTCGGCATGAATCCTGTGGAACCGGTGTTCCTCGCGGCGCTCAGGCAGTGGACACATGAAAACGGCGCACTGTTATTGCTGGACGAGGTGATCACCTTCCGCAGTACGGTGGGTGGCTTACAGCAGCACTATGGGGTCACTGGTGATCTCACGGCCATGGGCAAGATGATCGGCGGTGGCTTCCCAATTGGTGCCGTTGCTGGTCGGGCCGACGTGATGGATGTGATGAATCCCAGTGCGGGCGCCGGGACGTATGTGTTCCCGCACTCGGGCACGTTCTCAGCCAATCCCATGAGCATGATTGCCGGTCGGATATCGATGGAGCACTTCGATCAGGCGGCGGTGGATCGTCTGGCGGCGCTTGCGGATCGGGCGCGGGCCGGGATCACGGCGGCGGCCGAACGAGCCGGGGCGCGTGCGTGTGTCACGGGTTTTGGGTCGATCTTCCGCATTCACATGAAGGCCGCGCCGCCTCGAAACTTCCGCGAGGCATTCTGCACGCCCGCCGAAAACGCCCGACTCAAGGTGATGCTCGATCATCTCTTCGATGCAGGCTTCGTGATGATCAACACGTGCTCGGCCATGCTGAGCACGCCGATGACTGAGGTGGAGATTGACGCCCTGGTTGCCGCGTGTGGCGAGGGCTTTGCGAAGATAGCGGACATGCCGTGAACTAAACCGCTGGGCAGAGGGGACTTTCCCTTGAAGGAGTGTGGGCTATGACCACTGAGAACCAAACGCAGACGTGCACGGACATTGCCCAGTGCATTGAGCGGTACTACGAGAGTCTGTGTACCTCCGATGCCGATGGTGTGCAGAGTGTGTTTCATCCCAGCGCCAAGATAACGGGCTATCTTCCCGACGGCCTGCATGAAATGACGGTGGATGACTTCGCGGGTTTCGTGCAGTCCCAGCAGCCCTCGCCTGATGAGCAAGGTGCTGATCGCATGCTGGAGGTCTTGTCCTGTGAGGTGGCCGGTGACACAGCTAGCGTTCGCATTCGTGAGGCGTATCTCGGCATGATCTTCGTGGACACGTTCGGCATGCTCTGCGTGGACGGCGACTGGTTGATCTACAACAAGTTGTTCCACGTTGAGGGTTGAGCTGACGAGGTTGGCAGCTGATTCGCGTTGATTTCGCCTTGCGTTCTTGAGGTCATGAGCGTCGGGAACTTCTGCCCGTATCGGGGCACCGTGTGGCTCAGATGAACATCAGCGACACGAAAAACGCGATCACGGGGAGGACTGGGGCAATCAGTGCGATGGCGAGGCTCGCCGCGGCGAGCGTTGATTTATTGCACGCGCCGATGATGCTGCAAATCAATGTTGGCAGGGCCAGCGGCAGGACGACGTAGACCCACGCGAAGAAGGGGAAGATGAAGGCCAAGCCCATGGTGGAACGGCGTGGGCCTGAGAAGATCATCACAGCGATCACGATCGTGAGCACTGTGGTGAGTGCGGCCGCAGCCAGTGTGCACACGGCGAGAATGAACGCCGCCTTGCCGACCTTGGTTGGTTCACGCTTCCAGGCAAGAAAAAACCTGCGGTGCATTGCCGGTGGCTTGAGGTCGAGCAGGCCACACTCCGGGCACATTGCATCGTCGTGCAATCCGGTGCGGTCGTAGCCGCATCGGCAGTGCACAGGGGGCCGGCTCAACACCGGTGGAACGGCTGTATCAGCGGCCCGGACCGGGGGCTCAGTTCGCGGTGGCGACAGTTTGGGCGCGGTGTCTGGTGCAGGTGTGTCGTCCATGGGGCCAGTACCTCAAGCGTGGTGGGGCAGTGTGATCCGAGTGTACTTGGGTCATGAGAGATCGGCGGCAGGATGTGCCGGGGGCCAACTCCGTTGAATCTGCCTTGTCATCGCAGTGAAGGCCACTAGACTCGGGCGTAGAGGAGACCCCCCAATGCCCTGTTCCCTGTTGCTGAGTTCGTGTTTGGTGCTTGGTGTGCATGATCTGCCAGGCCACCATGTGGCCACGTTTCATGTCGATGGTGCCCAAGCGGTCATGCAGATCGACCCCAACTGGATCATGGTGGATCCAGGCGAGGTCTCTGTGGATGCAGTTCGAGTCTTGGCGGATCGCTGGGGTCTGGATTTCGGTTCCTTTGAAGACAGTTCCGTGGGTCGGTTGATCTATGCCCCGGTGCAGAAGGATCTGTCCGCGCAGCAGGTGGTGGCCTTGGTGCAGCAGATGGCCATGTCTGGTGATGTGGCGTTTGCATCGCCGCTGTTCCTTGGTGGCACGCGGATGTTGCCTTGGTGCCCCACGTCGGAAGTGATGCTGCAGCTGGCGCCTGGTGCCGAGGCGGGTGTTGTGGATGAACTCGCCATGACGCACGGATTGCACGTGATTGATTCGGATGTGGGTGGTCAGGGCATCGTGCGGCTGGAGTCTTCTCGCGCCAGTGGCGTGGAGATGGTGGCGTTGTCGCGTGATCTTGCGGCGGATGCGCGTGTGGTCTTTGCTCATAGCAATGCCATGCGGTGGACGCAGACCTGCGAGATCCCCAATGATCCGGAGTTCTCTGCCCAGTGGGGCTTGCATCAATCGTCCGATCACGACATGGATGCGCCTGAGGCTTGGGATATCACATACGGCGATGAGGACATCCAAGTGGTGGTACTCGACAGCGGCATTGACCAGAACCACGGGGACATCCATCAGATACCCGGCGAGACGTTCACGGGATCCAGCACTGACGGCGACCCGAGCAACAGTTGTGATAACCACGGAACAGCGGTGGCCGGGTGTGTGTCAGCGACGATCAACAATGCCGTTGGTGTGGTGGGCGTGGCACCCGGGTGCACGGTGCGGGCGGGCAAGGTGTTCAATGAGATCAGCCTCTTTGGCTTCTGTTTGGGCTTCCTCGAGTTTCAAGATGCTTGGGTGGTTGAGGGCATCGGGTGGGCAGCCGATCAGGGTGCACGTGTGACGAATTCCTCGTGGGGTGGTGGTTCGGCGTCGAGTTCGATCAACGCGGCGTTCAACCAGACGCACGCGCAGGGTGTGGTGCATGTGGCGGCGGCGGGCAACGATGGCTCGTCCACCATCGGGTGGCCGGCGAGTTTGGAGAATGTGCTTGCTGTCTCGGCGATGCAGTCCAATGGCACGTTGGCGTCGTTCAGCACCTATGGCAACGGATTGTTTGCAGCGGCGCCTGGTGCCGGTATCCGCACCACGGACCGCAGTGGCGCTGACGGTTATGACGGTGGAAATACGGTCACAATCGACGGTACCTCATTCGCGTCGCCCTATCTGGCTGGTGTGGCGGCGATGGTATTGTCCATGGATGATTCACTAAGTCCTGATGGCGTGGCTGATGTACTCGCGTCCACTGCGGTGGACTATGGCAATGCTGGTTGGGACACGCTGTATGGCCATGGCTTCGTCAACGTTGCTGCGGCGGTGATCGCCGCCGATCCAGGTACTGATTGTCTGGCGGATATCACGGGCGATGGGGCTGTGGGTACCGATGACATTCTGCAGGTGTTGTCCGATTGGGGACCGTGCTCAGGCTGTGCCAGTGATATCACGGGGGATGGGCTTGTCGGCGTGGATGAAATCCTTGCGATCATTGCAGCGTTCGGGCCGTGTTGATCTGCGTGTCTGCTTGACCGCCCGCTTCAATTGATGGCTAGACAGCACCGCCAACGTGTTGTATATTCCCACTTCGCCAGTTCACATCCTGTATACGTCGCACGAAGCGTGGCGTTCAGGGTGTGCGAAAGGCAAGGGCCACTGGCCGGCGGATACTCAGCATTGAGCTGATCTGAATACACCAAGTTGCTGAACAGAATGCAGGCGATCGCTGCGGCGTGGTTTCTGTGTTCTTGGTTCTCCTGCGCGTGCATCAAGCGCTCAGGCGGCGCGGTCGGTGCGCGAACGTTGTTCGCGATCTGG
>JAKVBV010000054.1 GCA_022446965.1 Phycisphaerales bacterium | reverse complement strand
GGAGCATCAAGTGATAGGCGTTGTTGAGAATGATCTCGGCGCCCGTGTCTCGCACTTGATCCGGCAACAGCCCCTTGATCGTTGCCCGAGTACCTACGGGCATGAAGGCCGGCGTGGCGAACGACCCATGCGGCGTGTGCACCGTGCCCAGTCGCGCCGCCGACTCACGGCACTTGGACGAGACGTCAAATCGAATCGGACCAGTCACGACTCACCACGCTCGCTCGCTTCCTGCAGAATGCGTTTTTCCGCATCGGTCAGGGACTGTAGGCCTTCGCGGGAGATCTTGGCCAGGATGCGATCCACTTCATCAGGCCCCGGTGTCGAACGGGCAGGTCGACTGCGGAAGTGTCTCGACGTGGGGTCAAAGCGGCCGAGCCAGTCAAAGAACCGGTGCAGCCTATGCGGGTGCCTGATCAGGCCCCATCCGGCCATCGCGCCGCCGAGGTGGGCCGCTTCCCCCCCGGCATTGGCCATGCCGAAGAACACCTTCACGACAGAGATCACGATCAGCACCTTTGCCAACGTGGCCAGACGCATTGGGATCACCATGAACAGCAGTACCCGTGCCTGCGGGGCCAGGAAGGCACCGCCGATGAGCACGCCGAACACGCCAGCTGATGCGCCGATCAAGGGTGTTCCGGTGGCGTTGAACAACAGGCCCGGAATCTCACGGAAGCCCAGCTGTTCCACCCACACGTAGCCGGCCATGTTGAGCAGCAGGTACAACAGGCCGCCGGCCACCCCACAGATCAGATAGAAGGCGAGATACCGCTTCGACCCCAACACGTTCTCGATGAGCGAGCCAAAGAAGTACAGCGCGATCATGTTGAACAGCAGGTGCGACATGTCTGCGTGCACGAACTGAAACGTCAACAAGCGCCAGAGTTCGGCGCCGCCGATCACGCGTTTGGTGGAGAAGTGAAACGCCTTGCCCAACGGCGAGGTACGGGCCACTTCCGCGACCACTTCCTGTCCACTCGTGTGGCCTTCCACCTTGCGACCTTGAATGTAGCGCTGCTCGGTCGTGCCATCGGACGCCTTGACGGTGACCTCATCCTGCACCACCGTCGGGTCGAGGTGGGTGGCGTCGGATCGAATGCTGCGGCCTGTGAATGGCGTGTCGATGACTTCATGCCACACGTTGCCGTGTTGTTCCCAGTACCGACCGGTCTCCACGTACTCCGATCGCTGGCCACCATCCAGCACGAATACCGCCACACACAGGAGGATGAGCCAGGCGTTGACCGTCTTGATCCAGTGTGTGCCCGCGCCACGTCCACCGCCAAACATCCCGCCGCCGGGCACACGTCGCCGAACGCCGTGTCGCGGGCCTTGCGCTCCGAAGTAGTCGCGGTCGTACACCCCCATCAATCGGCGCCTCCGACGCGGAGCCGATGCATGTGCCGTTGCCACAGCAACAAGGCGGCCAGCGACTTGCCATCGATCATGTCGCCGACGTCAAGCATGGCCCAGAGTTCCTCACGATCAACAATGCGGACCACGAGATCCTCACCTGGCTCGGGCTGCGGCGTGCCTTCGGTGAGCCCGGCAGCCACGAAGCAGTGCATGATCTCGTCGCAGAAGCCTGGTGAGGTATAGAACTTGCCCAGCGACACCATGTCGGCAGCGTGCCAGCCGGTTTCTTCGATCAATTCGCGTCGGGCGGTCTCGATGGGTGCTTCGCCAGCTTCCAGCTTGCCTGCAGGCAGCTCCCACAACCGCTCAGCAGCCGCCAGACGGGCGTTGCCCACCAGCACCACACGGCCATCGGGTAACACCGGCACGATGCACACGGCACCAGGGTGACGCACCACCAGACGCTGCACCGGAGTGCCGTCGGCAGCGGTCCACCCGCAGCGTTCCACATTGAAGATGCTGCCCGAAAGCACGGGTTCGGTTGTGATTGAACGGTCCATGGCGAGGCACAATGATACGTTGGGGTGCATGTCCCCCGCTGCGTCCACCCCCGACAACACACCCGCCGTCGATTCACTGCTGCAGGTTCGCGATCTGCACAAGCGATTCGACAGGCAGGTGGTCCTTGATGGTGTGAGCCTGCATGTCAATCGCGGGGAGACCTTGGTCGTGCTTGGCCCCAGTGGTGCAGGGAAGAGTGTGCTGCTCAAGTGCATCGTGGGGCTGCTGCGAGCCGACGCCGGTGCCATCACCTGGCGACGGCGGCGAATCGACGGCCTCTCCGAGCGAGAACTGGCGGGCGTCCGCCGCGAGGTTGGCTTTCTGTTCCAACTCGGTGGCTTGTTCGATTCCATGTCGGTGGCCCAGAATGTGGCCTTCCCATTGCGTGAACATCTGGGACTGAAGCTCGACGCGTGCATGGACCGCGTCCAAGCCGTGCTCGACCTCGTGGGCATGGGCGAGTTCCTCCATGCCGAACTGGCCGACCTCTCCGGCGGCCAGCAACGTCGCGTGGCCCTCGCCCGAGCCATCGTGCTGGAACCCACCGCCTTGCTGTACGACGAACCCACCACCGGGCTCGACCCGGTCCGCAGCGACATCGTGGCCCAGATCATCCGACGGCTCCAGTCTGAACTCAGCCTCACCGCCATCGTGGTGACGCACGACATCGCCCTTGCCCGCAAGGTGGCGGACCGTATGCTGCTGCTCAACCACGGCCGCGTGCATGTGTGCGACAAGGCACAGGCCGTTCTGGATTCCCCCGACCCGATCGTCCGACAGTTTCTTGAGGGCACCGCCCCACCACTGCAGGAGCACACGTGAGCCCACTCCCACGAGATGCCATGCTGGGCCTGACCGCCTTCATCACCTTGGTGGCGCTGGCGGCCATTCTCATGCTCTTCGGTGAATTGTCGTTGCGCAAGACGTGGCAACTCACCGTGCTTGCGCCCCACACCGCCGGCATCGGTCAAGGGTCGCTGGTGAGCCTCAACGGCGTGCCGGTGGGCACGGTCGATCACATCGAGACGATCAACGACGGCCCCTGGCAAGTGCGCATCATCGCGCACCTGCACGACGGCGTACTGGTGTCCACCACCGTGGAGCCACTGGTGACCGCCAAGCTGCTTGGCGGCAATGCGGGGCTGTATCTGGAAACCACACCTAGCGACAGCGGCCACCTTCCCACTGATGACAGTGCCATCCTCGAGGCTGAGTTGATCTCGATGACACAGCGCGATCTCGAAGCGGCCATCGACGAACGCATCGGACCGGTGCTCAACACCATCAACTCGGTCGCCGGCACCTGGACAGCCGTCGGCGTGGGACTCAATCAGTGGGTGAGTGATCCAGAATTGAAGGCGTCCACCAAGGATGTCATGCATCTGGCCGTGGCCTCGCTCGATCGAACGGTCGAGACCATGGAACGCTTCGCCACACTGGCGAGCAACGTCGATCAGCGGGCCGGTGAATTGTCCGCCGAAGCCATGACCGCGGCCCGACAACTCACTGAGATGCTGCACACGTCATCGCAGCTGATCGAAGATCTTCGCTCGGGCGAAGGTACCGCCGGCCAGTTGGTGTCCAACCCCGACCTCTACAACTCACTTGAGAGCACGGCCAAGGAACTCGACCGACTCTCCCGCGCCATGCGGTTGCTGGTGGAACAGGTCAGGGAAGAAGGCCTCGGCCCGATGCTGTCGCCTTGATCGAAGACGGCATCCGCTCGCACCCCCCATGCAAAAACCAACGCCGCCGCCTGCGGAGTACACCAGCATGGCGGCGGCGATGATGTTGCGATGTGATCAGTCGGCGACCACGATCTCCACGCGTCGGCTTGTACTGGCCGATCCCATCGGGCGGTCAGGCCCGAAACTGATGATGGCCATGTTCGTACCCGTCACACCTTGATCCATCAGGTACTTGCGGACGGCCCACCCACGCTCGAAGCCGAGGTGGTAGTTGCTCTTGTGTCCGCTCTTCTTGATCGGATCGGTGTCGGTGTGTCCGGCGATGAAGATGGTCTTGCCGCCGTATTGCTGCTTGAGCACGCTCGCCACCTTGTCGAGCGATGACTTGGCCTGTTGGCGAAGCGACGTGCGACCGGACGCAAAGAGCACATCGCCCTCCACGGATACCGTCACGCCGTCGTCGCTGTAGGTCGCATTCACGCCTTCGATGTTGTCGAACGCGTTGGTCTGCGCTTCGGTCCAGGTGTCACGCTCTTCAGCGAACGCATCCTGCGCATCACGCAGTTCGCGATTGGCCCGACGCAGTTCGTCGTTGGCCGTCTCCAGGGCGGTGTCCCGGTTGTCCAACTGCGCACGCAGCTCGGTGTTCTCATTTTCCAGCAGGGCGATCTCGTCCTTGAGCTGTTGCTCAGCACAGCCGCCCGCCATCAGCACGCTGGCCGCCAGTGCGGCCAGTCCCATTCGCATCAACGCCATGACGTTGTGTCTCCTTCCAAACTGCGTTCCGCCCGATCTCCGTCTCGGGTCGATGAGGTCATTGAACCGGTTTCATCGTCCAGTGTCCAGCCGCGTCACCAGTGTGGATGACTTGTCCGTACCGCTGTGTGGCCCCGTGGCCTGTTCGTTGGGTTCCACATACAGTTGCCGTGCAGGTAGTTCCAACATTGGGAAGAGCGCATCCCACCCGGCCATCACCCACGGGCGACCGAGCACGACCAGGGCCACCGCCAGACACAAATGCGGGCCATAGGGCAATTGCCGCTCACGCAATCCCGCCTGGCCCATGATCCAGGTTGCCACAGCCCAGACCAGCCCAAAGAAGGGCGCCACGAAGAACGCGATCGTCGGCACAA
The DNA here is from genome assembly GCA_022446965.1 of Phycisphaerales bacterium. Classification (GTDB taxonomy): domain Bacteria; phylum Planctomycetota; class Phycisphaerae; order Phycisphaerales; family SM1A02; genus JABAAC01. The sequence continues at coordinate 2,875 of JAKVBV010000054.1, read as the reverse complement.
ACCAGCCCAGCACTGCGCCCACCGCAGCCATCAGGTGTACATCGCCCATCCCCATTGCTTCCTTGCCAAAGCCGATGGAGCCCGCAATCCGCACGGCCCAGACGACGCCGCCACCGATGAGATACCCCCACAACGATGCGCCAAGCGCCTGCAGCCAAGGTGCTGGTGCAGCCGTCCACTGACTGCCCAACCACCAGCCGCCGAGTACGCCAGCAACGCATGGCAAGAGAAACAGCACTTCGCGGCATGCCTCTCGCCGAGCATGGGGATAGTCCGCCGCCAAAGGTGGATCGAGATTCAACTCGCCATTTGCGGCAAATGCACTCAGACACACCCAGGCGGCGGATCCAAGCAGCAGGACTGCCGCGATCGCCCCCTGCCCGATACACATGAGGCCCACGGCGACCAATGCCATCAGGCATGGCAAAATGACTCCGTACCGAAGTGACTCCGCTCCCGGCGAGGATTCCACTGATGCCTCATCATCTGACGCAGCCTCAGCCTGTGGCAGGTACGCCTCGTAGTCCGCGTAGCTTGGCTTCATCCACCCCGCATGCAATGCGAACGTCATCACCAGAACCCCACCCATCCCAGCCAGCGATGCACACAGCACAGCCCAATCCGCGCCTGGGAGCGGCCACAGCGTGCCGTAGTGCTGAGCCAACGCCCCTTGAATGGTCCAAAGCACCACACCACTCACACTCATGAACAGTGTGACACTGAGTGGTAGAAAGAACGTGCGTGCATCAATGGCTGTCATGGCCAGAATCCCCGACAGCAGGAACGCCATCGCGGTATAGGCCGGCCAGCCCAACGCGAACCCCTGTTTGCTCCACCAGCCGCCGGCCACCTCCCACCCCCAGGCATCACCCGCATTCACCATGAAGAGCAGTGCGTAGAGCCCCATGAACAACAGGCCCATGATCAGTTCCACCGCAGGGTAAGCCCCCGAGATCGGGGCCTTGCAGAACCGGCACTTGCCACGCAACGCCAACCACCCCAGCACGGGCAGGTTCTCGCGGAAGAATCGAAGATGCGTGCTGCACGTGGGGCACTGGCTCGGAGGGTTCGCCAAGCTCATGTTGCGCGGCACTCGGTAGATCACCACGTTGAGAAACGACCCGACGCATGCGCCAAAGCACAACGTGAACACCAGCCACGGGCCGTGCCGCAGCCAGTCGAGCGGGCCGTCCATGGCCGCGAGCAGTGCCATGTCAGGCGTCGTCTTCTTCGCCCGCTTCGGCGAGATCTTCGACGGCGGCTTCTTCCAGTTCCTGTTCCGCGGCATCAAGAATGCTGCGACACCGTTGCACCAGTGCCCGGCCACGGCTGTGCCCGGCCATGGCGGCTTCGAGTGTCACCTCACCGGACTCGATCGTGGCCACGATGGCCTCGAGTTCTTCCATGGCGGCCTCGTAGCCGAGGTCCTCCACCGGGGGTGCTGCGTCAGTCTGCTTGCGAGCCATGGTCTGATGGTACCGCCTGTGGTTCCACGCGAACGGCGATGTCCCCCTTCGCCGTGCGAGTGTGGAGCAATTCGCCGTGGGCCACCTGCTCGGGTGAACGAACAAGCGTGCCGTCGGTGGTCAGGGTGAGCGTGTAGCCCCGTTCGAGCACGTGACGAGGGTCCAGCGCATCGAGCGTTCGATCCAGGGTGTCCACACGGCCCTGCCCGCGCACGACCATCTGCCGCACCATCGGCTCGGTGATCGCCCTGTCCACACGGTGTCGCTTCCCTCGCACCTGTGCGGCCACCGCCGAACCCAGTCGACGTGCCATCGCCTCGGCCTGGCCACGTCGTCGCGCCAACCGTGCTTCAGGCCGCATGGCATGCAGCGCATCGGCACACGTCTGCACCCGGCGACGACGTGCCCGCACCATCGCGTGTACCCCGTCATCCAGTGCCCGTCGTGCCCCGTCGAGCCACGCGTCTGCGTCTTGGCACAGTCTCGCCACGGTGCGGTGCAACAGGCGGCCCGTATGCTGCACGCGAGCGAGCATCTCTTCGCGATCGGGCAGCAACACCATCGCGGCCTGCGTGGGCGTCGATGCACGGTGATCGGCGACGAGTTCGACCAGCGTGGTGTCCGACTCGTGGCCGATGGCGGCCACCACAGGCACGACACTGTTGAGTACAGCCATCGCCGGCGCGAGTTCGTTGAACGCCCACAGGTCCTCGATCGATCCGCCACCTCGAGTGAGGATGATCGCGTCAATCCCCAACTGTGCGGCCGACGCACTTGTGCGTGTGATGGCCTCGGCGATTCGCGGCGCCGCCGCCTCGCCCTGCACGGGCACATCGATGAGCAACAACCCACACCCGGGAAATCGACGTCGCGCCGTGGCCTGCACATCGTGGATGGCCGCGCCGGTGCGAGCGGTGAGCACGGCGATGCGACGTGGGCACGATGGCAGCGGCCGCTTTCGATCTGGATCAAGCAGCCCCTTGGACCGAAAGTCGTCGATCCGAGCCTTGAGCTGCGCCTGCCGTGAGCCCGCGCCATCCATGGCCATCGATCGCACCTTGAATTGGGTGCGGCCGCCCTTTCTCAGTGCACCACACGTCCGGGGGCCACCATGCGGGCGCCATCCTGCGCATGCACCGACGCGGCGCGAGCATCGGATGCCCACATGACGCAGTCGATTCGAGCGTTGTCATCGCGAAGCGACCAGTAGTGATGCCCGTTTCGCACGGTGTGGTTGGCCACCTCGCCCACCACCTGCACGCTCATGGGGAGCCCTTGATCCAACGCCGCTTCGATCTTGCGTGACAGCGCTGCCACGGAAAGCGGCGTCGAGGCTGCTTGAGTGAATGGCTGTTGGAAGTCGAAGGGCAAGTTGGGCACATCGCGATGATACGGTGCCCGTGCATGGA
>JAKVBV010000053.1 GCA_022446965.1 Phycisphaerales bacterium | reverse complement strand
GTGTGGATTTGCAGGAATACAACACCGGTGGTTGGTGGGAATCACCCTCAGGTTCGGTGTGGTCCAGTATGGTGGTCGATTGGGCGGCGAACGCCATCAATTTGACATTCCACAATGCGGTCACCGAGTCAATTGCAGATGGCTACTCGGGCTTTGAGATTGAAGTGGCCACAACCGGCGGCAATTGGGGCGATCCTGCCATCGATCTACTCGGCGATGAAGGTGTACAGCCCGGTTGGGGTGGCGGCTCGCACAGTGAAGAGCAGTACTACTACGAGTTCAGCACAGTGCCTGCGCCGGGCTTTTTGGCCTTGATGGCATTGACTGCATGCGTGAGACGTCGCCGGCGCTGATGCAATTGACAACCGACTGAACGACACGGGTGCAAACCCGTTTCTCTACACGCCCCGGATCACGCGTTCGGGGCGTGGCCTTTGCCCCTTGGCCTGCCTACCATGCCCACCATGCTGGAACTGTTCATCAGTGCATTCGTGCCGTTGTTCGTGATCATGGATCCCGCCAACGTGGCCGCCCTTGCGGCCGAAGGCATCACGCTGCGGACGGGCTGGATTGCCGTCACTGCGGCACTCTTTGCCGCCATGGCCGTGACGTGGATCGTGCTGCGAGCCTCTGGCGTGGTGAAGGCCGTCCTTGGCGTGACCGGCATGAATGCGCTGACGCGCATCGCGGCGCAGATGATGGTGTCCGGCGCGCTTGGCGTGGCCAAGGACGTGCAGGCCGAACTGCAACAGCGCACGACGAACGTGGCGTGAGCGACCTGCTGCACGTGGCCGTCGACCGCGGGGGAACTTTCACGGATTTCATCGCTGTAACACCAGACGGCGCCGTGCATGTGCGCAAGGTCTTGTCGACCGTGCCGGGCCGGCTGCATTCGTCGATTCGAGCTGGATTGCAGGCGCTCATCGACGAGTTTCATCTCCCCGTTGGCACGCTGCGCATCGGTACCACTGTGGCGACCAATGCGTTGCTCACTGGGCAAGGCCGTCCCACAGCGCTTGTGTTGACGGCGGGTCTGGAGGATCTGTCATGGATCGGTGACCAGACTCGACCGGATCTCTTTGCGTTGAAGATCGACCGGCCTCCGGGCCTGCATCAGTGCGTGATTGCAGCGACGGGGCGGCTGGATGTCGATGGGGCCGAGCTTGAACCGGTGGATCTCGATGCAGTGTCGCGTGATCTCTCACAAGCCAGGGCCGACGGCTGCACGGCGCTGGCCATCTGTCTGATGCATGGGTGGCGCCATCCGCAGCATGAAGCGCAGGTGAAGGAGCTCGCCATCGAATTGGGGTTCGATCCAGCGGCCATCGCGACAAGCAGTGATGTTCCGATCGAAGGCCTGGTGCACCGAATGAACACAGTGGCGGCCGACGCGTCGCTCACGCCGCTGCTGCGGGAGAGCGTTGCCGACGTCGCTCACGTGGTCCCACGGTCGAACACACTGTGCATGCACAGCGCCGGTGGGCTCGTCGAGGTCGATGCCATCCGTGGCCCGAATGCGGTGCTCTCCGGACCCGCTGGTGGCGTGGTGGCCGCGGCCGCCATCGCCGAGGCGCATGGGCTGCGGCGGCTTGTGACGGTGGACATGGGCGGGACGTCCACGGACGTCTGCTGGTGGGATGGCACGCTGCAACGGCGGCCTGTGACGCCAGTGGGTCCGCACACGCTGGCCGTGCCGTCATTGGCGGTGGAGACGATCGCCGCTGGTGGTGGATCAGTCTGTTCGTTCGATGGGGTGCGATTGCAGGTGGGGCCCGCCAGCGCGGGGTCAGACCCCGGCCCAGCGTGCTATCGGCTTGGTGGCCCCGCCACGCTGACCGACTGCTTCGTTATCACCGGGCAATTGCCGACGGATGCGCTGCCCAGCGTGTTTGGGCCGACGCATGACCTGCCGGCCGATGACGATGCATCACGCGCCGCCTTGCAGCAGGTGCACGACGCCATGTCGCAGGCGGGATGTGCCCTAGGCGATGTCGAGGCCTTGGCGAAGGCCTGCATCGACATCGCCGTGGACGCCATGGCCAATGCCGTGCGTCGCGTGACGACAGCACAGGGACGATCACTCGACGATGTGGCGCTGGTTGCCTTCGGCGGCGCCGGAGGTCTGGTGTCCTGTGCGCTGGCTGAGTCGTTGCAGCTGAACACCGTGGTGCTGCATCCGCTGGCCGGCGTGCTCAGTGCATGGGGCATTGGACGGGCCTTGCCGCGGCAGTTGCGACGTGCCAGTGTGCGTGGCGTGCTGGACTCCAACGATGATCGCGAGCACGTGCACACGACACTCGATGCGCTTCAAGATCAGATCGGCCACCGTGCGGATTCGACATGGAAGCGTCTCGTGGATATCGCGGTGCCCGATTGGGATCGCGCCATCGCCATCAATGCCAACCTGTTGCACGACGTCGATGCTGCTCAGGCCGAGTTTGACCGCCACTGTCGATCACGATTTGGGTGGGTGCCGCCGAAAGGCCCACTGGAAATGATCGGCGTGCAGGTGGAACGGGTGGACCGTGCAAGCGTAGCCGCAGCGGCAACACGTCGGCGGCATCGTGCGCCGGGGTCTGCGGTCGTGGGACCGGCCGTGCTCCAGGAGCATGGATCGACAGCATGGGTGCCCAGTGCATGGCGAGGCGAAGTGTGCGACGACGGCGTCCTCGTGCTGAAGGCCGACTCGACGAGGGTGAAGGCCAGCCGTGGTGTTGACGCGGCGTCCGTCACGCTATTCGCCAATCGCATGCAGTCCATCGCACACGAGATGGGCGCGTTGCTGCAGTTCACGGCTCGCAGTGTCAACATCAGGGAACGTCTCGATTACAGCTGCGCCATCTTCACGCCCGAGGGCGAGCTGCTGGCCAATGGTCCTCACATGCCGGTCCACCTCGGCTCCATGGGCGCTAGTGTGCGGCATGTGCTGGCGGCGTGCAGCGACGCACTGTCGCGTGGAGCGTCGATCCTGCTCAATGACCCATCGAATGGTGGCACCCATCTGCCCGATCTCACGGTCGTGTCTCCCGTGCATCACGAAGGCCGATGCATCGGCATCGTCGCCTCGCGCGGGCACCACAGTGATGTGGGCGGAATCACCCCAGGGTCGATGCCTCCGCATGCCACGACACTCGAAGAAGAGGGTGTCGTGCTGCACGATCTGGCATTGGTTCGTGATGGCGTACTGCAGTCGGAGCACCTGCGTGCCGCGCTTGCCGATGGTCGATGGCCGTGTCGCGCGCCGGATCGCGTGTTGGATGATCTGCGTGCCCAGTTGGCGGCCAATCAGCGCGGTGCCGAGCGATTGATGTCGTTGGCCGGCGAACTTGGAGACACGCAGTTGCCGGTGCTGATGGCGCATCTTCTTGACCAAGGCGACCAGTTGGTGCATCGGGCCTTGGTCGATGTCACAACGGGTCGGGCCACGATGCCCCAGGATGACGGCACAGTGATTGCGGTGTCGATCACGCCCACCGATGGTGGTGGCATCTGCATCGACTTCGATGGCACGAGTGATCAGGCGACATCCAATCGCAATGCACCTCGCGCCGTGACCTACGCGGCGGTGCTGTATGTGGTGCGGTGCATGGTGAACGACGAGATTCCATTGAACGACGGGTGTCTCCGCAGTGTCGACATCCGCATTCCAGAAGGCTCACTGCTCTCGCCGGGCCCCGATGCCGCCGTGGCCGGAGGCAATGTGGAGACAAGCCAACAGGTGGTGGACGTGCTGCATGCCGCGCTGGGACGGCAAGCCGCCTGTCAGGGCACCATGAACAATCTTGCCTTCGGCGACGACACGGTGCAGCACTACGAGACGATCTGCGGGGGCATCGGCGCTGGGCCGTCACATGAGGGCGCGGACTGTGTGCAAGGGCACATGACCAACTCCAGACTGACCGACCCGGAAGTGCTCGAGCGACGGTTCCCCATCGTGTTGTGGCGTTTGGCGCGTCGTCATGGGTCCGGCGGTACTGGCCTGCACCGCGGCGGTGACGGCGTCGAGCGCATCTTCCAATGCCGAGATCGAGTGCAGGTGACACTGCTGTCGAGTCGGCGGGTGGTGCCACCACCGGGCATGGATGGTGGTGGGGACGGCGCCTGTGGCGGTCAGTGGCTGATTCGCGGAGATCGGCGCACGCCCCTTGATGGCAACTTCGCCATCGACTGCACGCCTGGCGATCGCGTCGTGATTGAAACGCCTGGCGGCGGCGGATGGGGCCGGGCCACATGAACACCGCCCCGCTCAAGGCGGGGCGGTGGGGTGCACATCACAAGTGAGCTGGGCTTCAGCAGTCGTTGCCGAATTCGGCCAGCACGGTGAGGAGGTCGTTCACGTCGTACTCGCCGCCGAACCCGGCGATGACGGCAAGGATGTCATCAACATCGACCTCGCCGTCGTTGTTGAAGTCGCCCGGGCACGGGTTGCATTCATCCGGGATGCCGTCGCCGTTGGCGTCACTGCTGTCGCCGTTGGCGATGTCGCAGTCGTCCGGCACACCATTGAGGTTGCAGTCGGTCGACTGCTGCCAGGAGATCGTGTGCTCCGCAGCAGCCTGCCAGGTGTCATCGGCCGTGTCACGACCTTGCAACAGGCCCGACACGGTGACGGTGGCGTTCGTGCCCACCGGCGTGACGCGGGCCAGAAGCACGCCGTATTGCTGGCTACAGTCTTGGCTGGTGAATTCACGGGATTCACCCTGTTCATCGGTAGGCAGGATGAACCAGGTGCCGTCGTCCACGCTCAGGTCACCGCCGTTTTCGAATTCGTCCCAGTCAATTCCGACATTTTGCAGTGCGTTCTCGGGGAACGGGTCACCACTGGAATCGAGGGCACCAATCGTGACGCGGCTGTCCCAACGCAGGTTGGGGAACACGTCGAAGAGCGCCGGGTTGATCCCTGCGGAGGTGGGGGCGCCGTAGGCGTCCTGATAGAACGAGGTGCTGCACGTAATCGATTTCTGCTGGGCCGTGTTGCCGGCGAATGCGTCGATACGCCAGCCATTATTGACCACGGCGTACACGTCGACGGTCCAGTCGTTGGCCACACCATCGACCATGTCCTGGGCCACGATCACGTGCTTGATCTCGATGTCGTCCATGCCGCCGCCGTCGCAATCGACATTGCCGCAGCTGCTGTTGGCGCCATACCATGTGCCACCGGCGCTGTCGCACAGGGCCTCAGTGACCTCGGCGCAGGATGTGGAGACGCAGCACGCGCCGGTCTCAACCGTATCGTCACAATCCACCTCGGCACAGTTTGAGCCGTCACCGTTGTAGTACCCGCCGACCTGATCACAGGCGGATTGGGGACCGACGATGCACTGGCCTGCGACGAGGCAGCAGGCACCTTCGTTGGCAGGGTTGTTGGGGTTGAGAGAGTCCACGGTCGTCGCCCCGGTGTTGCCCGGATCGAGATAGGGACGCAGTTGGTTCCAACTGGACGAAATGGACCGCCCGTACACATCATCTTCGTCATTAGTGCAATAGGACCACCCACCATACAGTTGGCCGACGATGCGGTAGTTGGCGTCGTATAGGGGGGAGCCTGAAGAGCCTGGAGCCGTGCGGCCCTGATCCCAATTGACTTGCCAGAATAGGTACCCGCTTCCTCCAGATGAGAATACGTTTTCTACACTTGAGATGCGTTTTTCAGCTGTTTGGGGGTGGTGAATTCCAACGCCTTCACTGGGAGTACTAGTGCTGCGATTCCAGCCGGACCAAGTGATGCCCCAAGAAGCATTGGGATCATTGTTTAACTCAACAAGGGTGCAGTCAGTGTTGCTGATGCTTACACGGTGCGTAGCGCCACTGGTGTATTGGTTGTAGTTTCCGTTGCCGTTATTTCCACTCGCGCTGCCCGTTCTGCATGTGGAATTCTGGTGATTCCAGTAGACCACCATGGTTTGGTCATTGCCTGTGTTAATGCCACAGTGTTGTGCTGTCAGGAACAAGGGCGTTTGATCCTGGTCCGTGTTGTTAATCATGGCGCCGGTACACGTCAAGTACCCATTCAGGGTGTACACGCCCACAGATGGGATCTCGTCCCACCATGGGTCGCCAAGTGGGCACATGACATCGACATTACATGATTCGGAAGAGCCTCGCGTGGGTGGCAGATCCGGGGGATCAAAGCCGCGATAGCCGCCATTCACTTGGCTCAATCGAATTTGGGATTCGACGGTCACACGATCAGCAGCGTCGCACTCGATCTCGATGACCACATCATCGGCGAACACGATCGGAGTCCACAGCTCGCCATGTTCGGCGTTGTCGGCGCTGCCCCAAGGACCACGCACGTGTGTTCCATCCTCAGCAGAGATCCACATGCGACCGGAGTCGGGCATGGTCCACGCACTGAAGCCGAAGTTCAGATGCAGTGCATCCTTGGATTGCACCCGCAGTTGCCACAGCATGCGTCCGTTGGCCAGCACCGACCAGCTGCCGGACGTGAACGGCGTGGCATCCACCTTGTTCGGCACGGCGAACCGCCAAGGGTTGCCCATGCGGTCAAGGTCGAAGTCTTCCTGCCACAGCGCGTCGTAGTCCGGGCCGGGCACGACGATCGTGTCAACCGCCTCAACGGGCATCGCCGCGTCGGTCAAGCTCGGCGCCATTGGCGTAGCGGACGCGGTGAGGGCCACAAGGCCAACGGTGCTCAGGACAGTGCAGATCTGCAATGAATGACGCATGGGGTCTCAATCCTCTTGAGGTCAGCGCTGGGTCCCAAAGATGCTGTGGAGCCGCAGCGAGGTGCCGGGGGGGCGATTTGGCAGGTGGTCGACATTCGAGGGTATCGACGCACAATCGAACCTGCCATACAGCATTCCACGATTCGGTTGCCAGAGCCACACTGATCCCCGATTTTCGTGTTGAGGTGACGTTTTTTCGGGTCCCACGGGAAGCTGATGCCAAGATTGTCCTCGTATGCTGCAGGCAATGAGCACCGCGTGGCCTGCAGTGTGGGGATTGAGCATTGTCATGGGGGTGCCCATGGCCACTGGTGGCGACCAGGCGGCTCTCGAGTTGGACGGCCCCATGGACACCATCACGGGCGTCGTCCTGCCTGATGGACGGCGAGTGGCGCCCGGTGAACCGGTGCATTTAGCGTTGACCAGCGGCCGAGCCTCCGTGCCATGTGCAGATGGGGTGACCCTCAGGCTCCATCGCCATGGTGGTGTGGTGGCCGGAGACGTGCGAGGCCACGGCGGGCGGCCCTTGAGTTTCACCATGCAGCCAGATGGCATGACGCGATGGCATGTTGGGCCGGCGATGTTGCCCTGTGCCACGTGTGCTGACGGCTCGCGCGTGCACCATGGCCCTCAGGCCACTGGGCGATTCGATGGTCCACCACCACGAGCCGGGGGGGATGACGGCAGCGTGCAGGATGTACTGGTGCTCTACACACCAGCTGCTCGTGAGGCCGCTGGTTCGAGTGAAGCCATGCGGGCAAACGCGTTGTTGTGGGAAGACGGCGTCAATGCGGCATTGCAGGGGTCCGGCGGCACGACCAGCGTGCGGATGGTGGGGATCGAAGAGGCATCTGCCAATGCACAGGGCAACATCTCGACCGATCTCAGCCGCATGATGAGCACGAGTGACGGCTGGTGGGACGAAGCGCACACCACGCGCGATGCACTGGGCGCCGACATGGTGGTGTTGATCGTGGCCACGACCGACGCCGACGGCGATGGACAGGATGACGCTTGTGGCATCGCCAACGTCATCACACACATCCCAGGAGTGCCGTCCGCGGCTTTTGCCGTGGTGCTTGATCAGTGTGCCGGTGCCAATTACAGCCTGGCGCATGAGCTGGGTCATCTCCAAGGATGCGCGCACGATGCAGAGAATGCCGGGGTGTCCGGCATCGACGCACGGGCGTATGGCTGGCCATTCTGGGGGGCGGGTGATCCGTGTACGGACGACCGATGGTGCACGATCATGGCGTATCCCGGGTACGACCAGATCGACAACTGTCCTGGAAGCGGTCAGCAGACCACGATTTGGACGCAGCGCATCGGGCTGTTTTCCACGCCAGACGTGACGTGGCACGGCACGCCTGTCGGTGATAGCGCGGTCGCCGACAATACTGCGATCTGGAATGAGCGAGCCGTGGTCACTGCGGGCTACCGGTCGAGTGTGATCCCGTTGGCCTGTCCAGGAGATCTGGACGCCTCCGGTAGTGTGACTGTGCGAGATCTTGTTCACGTACTCACGCAGTGGGGGTTGCAGTCTGGCAGAGCGGGATCGGATATCAATGGCGACGGCGATGTGGACTTCTACGATCTGCTTGTCGTGCTTAGCCTGTTCGGAGAATGTTAGGGATTTTTTGCGATTGTGTGAGGTGGTCCGCATGTTGGGGCACACAATGAACGGTATTTTGGAGTAGATGAGTTTGATGGGGTTTCCACGCTCAGGTCGCCGATAGGTTTGGCGAGCGTGCCCTTGGCTCTCAACGC
>JAKVBV010000052.1 GCA_022446965.1 Phycisphaerales bacterium | reverse complement strand
CTGATCGCCAAAAACTACAGCTTCGACGAGACCACTTTCAGTCTGGCAGTCGATCTGCAGCTGGCGCCCGAAATCGAGCCAACCGACCGATTGGCTGGTGAGTTGCAGTTGATTCTGGCCGGCATCGACGGCACGGTCAGCACCCCAAAATCAGCGGAGTATCTGTGGTCACTGCGGGCAGACAGCACCGTGCAAGGGGGTGTGTTTGCGCCGCCATGGAGCATGCATGTGGATTCTGGAGGCGTGTCGGTGTTCGGTGGGATCGATCTGGAGCTCGCCCAAGCCCCAGAAACATCATTCGGATTCGGATGGGATCTCACGCTGACCTCTGGCGAGGCGGCATCTGTGCATGGCGCGGTCATGGTGCCAACCCCTGCCGTGGCAGGCGCGTTTGTGCTTGCGGGCCTGTGGACACCAAGACGCCGCCGCCCTGAACACAGATGACCTCGCCGCAGTGGCGAGGTCATCTTGAAACGTGGAGCCGATCGGGATCGAACCGACGACCTCCTGCTTGCAAAGCAGGCGCTCTCCCAATTGAGCTACGGCCCCTGAAGGCAAGACGTCAGTTTACCACAGACGCCTCGGCCGCCAACAGGTCAATGTGCTCCATCACCAACGGGTCATCCCAGGTGTAGGCCCCGGTGATCTTGCTCACCAGCCGGCCCTGTGGGTCGAGCACCACACTCATAGGGATGGCCGTCGTATCCAGCGGTGTGGGGTACTCAGACACGGTGGCGTACATCGACGCCGATCGGCCACTGGACTGCACCCATTGGTGCAGATCTTCAGCACTGTCGAGGGCCACCAACAGCACGGTGGCCTTGTCGCCCACGGCGGCGTGCAACGATTCGATCGTGGGAACTTCTGCCATGCATGGAGGGCACCACATGGCGAAGACTGTGATGACAGCAGGCTTGCCCCGCAGATCCTCACCATTGAACGTGCTGCCATCAGCGCAGGTGAACACGAGGTCAGCGCCCAGTACAGGGGCGTCAGCAGCGGCTGCTGTGGCCAATGGTGGGGCCCCTTGTAGTGTGAGGTACGACTGCACACCGGGGATGGACAACACCGCCCACGCCACGACAAAGGCGCCAAACAGCGGCACCCATGTCCACAACCGCCGTGCCGTTGATCGTTCCATGATGGCAGCCTACGGGACGCGGTGGTCGATCAGGGCGTGACGGAGACGAGATCCACACGCTCGGGCTGAACGACGGTCACGTTCCAGTCACGATCAAACTGCATCGTGCCCACGACACCAATCTGGTGGCCCAAGAGGCTGGACAGATCGAGGCTCGCATCAGGCTCCAGATAGCCCAGGCTGCGGCCGGACAGGGGATCTTCGATGCGATACATGATCGGCTTCTCTTGACCATCAAAGATCAGCGAGACGGCCAGGCGGCCCTGGATCACGTAGTCGGTGATGGTGTCCAGTGAGCTGGCCTCCGCCGAGAGATCGGTGGTGGACTGCCGCACCTGTGCCTGGAGGCCTGAGAGCCGATCTCGATCAGCTCGAAGTTCGGCGACCAGACGAATCTGGTTGGCTCGGAATTCCGCCAGATGGGCGAGGTCTGGATGAGAATCCGCCTCTTGTTGGGCGATCTGCTCGTATGACTCGACCAACCGCATGGCGGCCCGAGCATCGAGTTTGTCGACGGCCGTGGCCAGGACCAGTGCTTCGAGGGCTTCAAGCCGCTCGTTCACGTAGTTCTGCTCAGCCAACAGCGCTGCAGCCTCTGCGTCTGCCTTGGCTTGTGCTTCAGCCTCCGCCGCTGCGATCGCGGCGGCTTCGTCATCAGCCTGTCGTTGCAACGCACTCTGCATGGCGGTGTGCTGTGCCGTGGTCTGCGCCTTCGTGGTCGCCAGTGTCGCACGATCGGTGCTCCACTTGGACCAGTTCGACAGCGGGCTCGTTGGTGCACCTGTCAGGGCGGCAGGCAAGGTTGGGGCGGTCCACCGCGCGATTTCTTCGGCTGTGGCGGGGCGCAATGCACCCTGGTCGATCCAACCAGTCGCTTGTGCAGGCAGGGCGATCTTCCACACACTGGCGCCGCCGCCCAGCGGAATGGTCTCGAACACGTGCACCGTGTCACCAGCATCGAGTATGCACAGTGAACGGAAGTTCTCCGCGAGGTCCATCTCGTTGATGTTCGTCGCAAGCACCGCGGCGCGACCTTGCACCGTGCCGGTGCCGTCGGATGTGCGGGTGAATCGATCCTTGGTGGACGGCGTGATCCGCAGCCAACCAGTGGCGCCATTGAAGGCCGGCCCAGTGGCGGTGACCTGTGCAAATCCGAAGGCATCGCCAGTCACATTGAAGGGAGTGCCTGCTGGAACACGAAGGAAGGGGTAGTTCGCCTTACTGGCACCACTGCGAACCTCCGTGGCGTCGGCGGTGGTGACCCACCAGCCTGTGGCCATGGCCGTATCTGTAGTGGTTGCCGCCTCGGGGGCTGTGGCCTCCGGGGTTGAGTTCGGCGCATCCTGCATGGTGGCAGTGGTCAAAACGAGCAGCAGATCGAGCATTGGTCTTCTTCCCTTTGGCTCAGAACAGAGAGCGAGCCTGTCCATGCCCGCTCCAGAGCCAGATCGCGAGGCTACCGCTGCAGCCCTCACAGGGCAACCGATTCGCGCCGTGCATAAAGTGTCCACATGTTCAGGGCTGACAGTGCAGCACTTGGGGGTGTCGGCAGGGAGCCTCTGCCATGCCGGTGATCCTGCCAGCCACGGCGGAGGGCATCGATCAGGCGGTGGCCTGTCTGCGCGGGCACCAGCCCGTCGTCATGCCTACGGAAACCGTGTACGGCCTCGCGGCGGGCACCACTGATCCCGAGGGCGTGGCGCGGATCTACCAGCTCAAGGGCCGCCCCAGCACCAATCCACTGATCGCGCACGTGGCCGACGCCGCGATGGCGACCACCGTAGTGGACGGCTTTGACGAGCGAGCCAAGGCGCTCGCAGCGGCCTTCTGGCCCGGCCCACTGACCATGATTCTGCCCCGCAACGCCTCGGTCCCGGCCATTGCCGCAGGCGGACTCGACTCCCTTGCCGTGCGCGTGCCCAGCCATGCAGGGGCCATGGCGCTGCTGGAGGCCTACGGCGGGCCATTGTCGGCTCCCAGCGCGAATCGATCAGGCTGTGTGTCACCCACCAGTGCGCAGCATGTGGCAGTTGATTATCAGGATGTCGACGAGGCCTCCTCGCTGGTGATTCTCGACGGCGGCTCGTGCACCGTGGGTGTGGAGTCCACCGTGCTGTCGCTGATGGAACCCACCGCGGTGCTGCTCCGGCCTGGCAGTGTGCGACGCACACAGATCGAAGGTGTGATCGGGCCCATCGACGAACACATGCCATGGGCCCAAGGTGCCGCCCCAGGGTCGTCGCCACGGCACTACGCCCCACGTACGCCGCTGACCGTGTTTGCGCCCGATGCCGACACCACAACCTTCGCCGGCACCATGCTCACGCTGCCCGACACCCCACAAGAGGCTCAAACCGCCTTGTTCGACATGCTGCGGCAAGCCGACGCCGCTGGCCATGACGCATTGGGCATCGTGTTGCCACCAGATGAACCCCAGTGGCGGGCGATTCGAGATCGTCTGTTGCGGGCGGCTGCTATGGACCAGTGAGAATCACGATGTCGGCCTGTGGTGGGCCCATGTCCTGTGCAGCATCAGGGTCGAAGGTCTCAGGTTCAAGGCTGATGCTCAACACATCGAGATTCGGATTCGCTCGTTCGATGCATTGGCGTGTGCCCCCGTCGTGGTCGGTGTGAAATCGGCCAACCAACAAGAACACGGGCTTGTGGCCCTTGGCGGTGGTGGCGAGCACACTGTCCGCCATCGTGGCATCCCATGTGCTCTGGGCACGAAAAAACGCGTCCGCGATCTCTGGATCGATGTCGCCGCCATGCTCTTGCATCAGATCCATGAACCGTTGCCGGTAGTGCCCTTCGAGTGGAGGGTTGGGTGTCACCACCAGTGATCGTCGTGCAGTGTCCATCGCCCCAAGTGATTCGAAGCCGTCGGTGCGGGCGTGCCGCACATACCGCCGCGGCGCATTGGCCGCGATAACCGGGCAGTTGTGTGTGATCGCCACGTCGACGATTGGTTGGTACCACGCCACCCAAGACCCATCGCCGGCCCAGGCGGTGGAGTTGGTCGCGGCAGCGAAGTCATCGACGTCGATTACACCATCTCGATAGTCGTGGATCAGCATCTGCTCGTCGCGTTCGAGCATTTCCATGGCGACGGCGGCGTTGGGTGTCATGGAGACCACTGCTTCGATCAACGCCAATTGCACGGTATGGCCGAGGGCGTCGTCGTGTTGTTCACCAAGCAGCACCACGTCAGCGGCCGCGGCTCGGGCGACCAGTGCATCCCAGGTGGTGACTTCACCGTGCATCACCAGATCGCTCGTGCTGTTCAAGGTGACACGTTGGGCGAGGGCCGGTGGAGTGGAACACCCAGTCAAACCCAGAAGGCCAGCCAGGCCCACCAGGGCAATGAGGTTCACAAGGCCACTAGGTGCGCTGAGACATGATCTGATGAAGGTGTGCAGGGTCATTGGTGGTTCTGAGCCCCTCAGTCGCCTGAGACGTGCCCCAAGAAGGCAGGGGGTGTCGTGATGGGCGATCAGACACTACACTAGGCGGTTCGACGGGTGCCGGTGGGCGGCCCCGAAGGAATCGCACGCATGTCTACCGGACTTGACACCATCATCGGAACTCCCAGCGTCGACGCAGATACCGCGTTGACCAAGGCCGCAGCGCTTGAGGCTGATGGATGCCGTATCGGCGCCATCGACGCCCTTCGTGAAGCACAAGGCACACAGGACGAACGCGTGCTGTTCCGTCTGGCCTACCTGCTCGACCTCGTGGGTGAAGAAGACGAAGCGTTGGCGATCTATCAGCAGTGTGTGTCGTCGGATCGTCCCACCGTCAACGCGCTGCTCAACCTAGCTGTGTTGATGGAAGACCGTGGCGACTACGCCGGTGCGGAGAAGTGCCTGCGTCAGGTGCTCGACACCGAGCCCACCAACGCCCGTGCCCGTCTGTTCATGCGTGACGTGATCGCGTCCAAGGACATGTACTACGACGAAGAGCACGCTCGCGATCTCGCCAAGCGAAACGCGTTGATGGACACACCCGTCACCGATTTCGAGCTCTCCGTGCGAGCCCGCAACTGCCTCAAAAAGATGAACATCCGTACCCTTGGAGACCTACTGAAGGTGTCCGAGTCGGAATTGCTTTCGTACAAGAACTTCGGCGAGACGTCGCTGGTGGAAATCAAGGCCATGTTGCACGCCAAAGGCCTGCGACTTGGGCAGAACCTTGAAAATCAGTACCACCGTGTCCGTGCCGAGGTCTACGAAGAACTCAAGGGCCGCGCGCCCGAAGCCGTGCTGAACAAGCCGGTCACACAGCTCGATCTGTCCGTCCGTGCCCGCAAGGCGCTACAGATGCTCGGCATCATGTCGATCGGCGATCTGGCCACACGTACAGAAGCCGAGCTGATGGGCGTGAAGAACTTTGGCGCCACGAGCCTTGATGAGATCAAGGAACGTCTGGCCAGTTTCGGTCTCGAACTACGAACACTCGATTGACCGTGGTGCCGCGATTCGCGGCTGCTGTCACCTGTATAACCTGTGCGGCGCTGCTGCACGGGTGCAGCGATCCAGCGCCAACACCATCGGAACAACCCCACACCCCGGCACTCGTTCCCCCGAGCGAGATGCCACACGTGCGGGTGTTGCTTCAGCGGCTGCATGACGGTGATCACGTGGTGCTAGGCAACGCCGAGCAGCACCTTCAAGTGGTGTCGACATCAGGCGACAGCACGTGGCGTGGCGCCGTACGGATCAGTCGGCCGGACGATCATTGGATCATCGAAGGTGATGGCGGTCCGTTGTCTGGGCGTGCGGCCGAGAGTATGTCCCTTGACCTGTTCGGCGACGGCGTGTTGCCGGGGGCCAAGGGAGAACCTGACCGACGGTACCCAGGCCAATTTCGTGTGGTCGTCACAGACGGCGTGGAAGGCTGGTCGCTCATCAATGTGGTGACGATGGAGCAGTATCTGCCCGGCGTCTTGCAGGCCGAGTTGTTCGCAGGCTGGCCGGCGGCCACGTTTGAAGCGCAAGCTGTTGCGGCCCGGAGTTTCGCCACGATGCAGGTGCTGCAGCGGTCACACGCCGCGTGGGATGTGACCGACACACCGGCAACTCAGGCGTACATGGGCCATGCGACCAACGACGAAGCCTGGGCTGCCGTGGATGCCACCGAGGGCCAACTGCTGCTGTTCAACGACGCACTCGTGCCGGGGTACTTCAGTAGTTGCTGTGGCGGCCTGCCCGCAGTGGGTGTCGACGCCGTGGGGCCACATGAGGCCAACGCCATTGCGCCACTTGCTGGTCACGGTAGTCCGATCCAATGCAGCGATGCGCCGGTGTACGCCTGGACGCGCACCGTGCCGGCCGAGGGGGTGCATGAGGCACTTCAAAAATGGGCCGTGGAGACCGGCACCAGCGACATCGGGCGGCTGCAGGGTGTGGAGCAGATCGAGTCGGCGGCGCACAACCCGCACGGTCGTGCCACGATGCTGCGCATCACCGACCGTGGAGGCAATGAGATCGTGTTGACCTGTGGCAACCTCGTGTCCGCGCTGGCATCACTTCCCCAAGGTCCCCTCATGTCGGGCTGGTGCACCGGTGTTCGTCAGGGTGATGACATCGTGTTCGAGGGCCGGGGGTATGGCCACGGTGCAGGACTGTGTCAGTACGGCGCCGCTCGCATGGGTCGTCGAGGGAGGTCTACCCGTCAGATCATCGATTTCTACTACCCCGGGGCCGTCATCGAACAGCGGTGGGGCGATCGCCGACGGGACTGACCATCCCTCCGGCGAAGAAAACGACAGAGAACGTGCACTTGCGGTTAAGTCGCTCCTGATGCGGATCGATAGACACAGCATCGCTCAACTGCGGCCGCCCGCGTGCGGTTGCAACCAACGCTGTTTGAGGTGTCATGCCTCGCAGAGCTCCTTGTGGCACACGACCTCGACTGGGAAGAGTCGAGGTCGTGTGCGTATGGTCGGGCACCGGGAGCCTGGCGCCTGAACAAATCAAGGATCAGCGCGTCGCGTCGAGCGCCAACGTGGGAGGGATCGAGGAGTATTCCGCGAAGGGATCCGAGGAGAATGAGCCAGCATCGGCCGCTTGTTCGGCAATCGACTCATAGTCCAGCGTGCGCTCCTGTGCGGCCAGCGATTGCAATGTGGATTCCTGTACGGCGCGCATTTCAGCGAGCCGGTCTTCGATCTGGCGGAGGTTGTCCTCCTGGCCAGGTGATTCGAATGACTGCATAGTGGCCTGCTGCTGTTCGGTTAATGCAATGAGCCGCTCGTTGCGCTGGATGGCGTCGATCTGCCGATCCAACTGCCATGCCTGTGCTCGGTAGTCGGCGAATTCGCTCTCAAGCCGGCCAAGGAGTTCTTCTAAGCGGGTCTGTTGTGTGCGAAGCAAGTCCACCTGCTGTTCGTCGGTGGCCAAACGCTGACGGTACGTGTCACGCACGCTGCGAATACGTCGGCCTTCTCGGTAGGCCTTGTCGAGATTCACACCAGTGCCGTTCGTGGTGAGTGACACCGTCTGCACGCCATGAGTTTCGGCGGTGTGCACGCGGTCGGCGAGTGCTTCAAGATCGTGCTCCGTCATCTGCACGACACGGCGTGCGACATCCATTTCACGATCGAATCGCGTCACCTCAGCCTGTACCTTGGCTAGTTCCAATCGCACCTGGCGGATGCGGTCTGGATATTCGTCGGCCAGCGACTGCAATCGAGTGCGAAGTTGGCGGGCTTCGTCGGCATTGATGTAGGCATCAACGGCGTCACCAGCTTGAAGTTGAACCTGGCTGAAGGCGGCGGCCACGCGGTCCGGGCCCACCAACACGGTGATGCCAGCGGTCGCAAGGCCACCGATCAGGGTCCATCGAAAGAGACTTTTGCATACGGTCATGTGGGGTATCCCTCCGTCGCGGCCCATCCGCGACCTCGTCTACGGGTGTTCTTGGGCGATTCACCAGGAGAATTTCACGGCGCAGGGGCATTTCATGGAAAATGGAGTTCGCGCTTCCCAACAAGGGAGTGCAGAGGAGCCACAGCAGTCATGCATCAACTCACCACCACCTTCGTGCGCAGGTTGCGCGATCGTGACGATGCTGCCTGGCTGGAGTTGTGGCAGGTGTTCGGCCCGGTGCTGCGTGGCACGCTGATGCGATGGGGCAACGGCCGAGTGGGCATGGAAACTGTGAGAGATCTCTCACAGGAGACATTGGCAAGTTTGAGCAAGTCGATCGACACCTTTGATCCCACCCGCGGCGTGCGATTCAGCACATGGCTGCTGGCGATCGCTCGTCACGCCCTCAGTGATGAGATGGACCGTCGCATGGCCCTCAAACGGAACAAGGGCAAGCGACCAGCGTCGCTTCAGGAAGACTGGGCCGGAGATCTGGCCCGCACCGCCGACCGTGAGTACGAGCG
>JAKVBV010000051.1 GCA_022446965.1 Phycisphaerales bacterium | reverse complement strand
AGTACGAGAATGAGTACGTGGGCTGACCGAGGTCAGACGGTGACGGGCATCAACACGTAGGTGAAGTCGCGGCCGGCACGAAGCAGGCCGGGCTTGTTCGATGCCTTGAGCTCGAGCGTGATGTCGTCGTCATCAATCACCTTGAGCGCGTCGGCGATGTACGCCGGGTTGAACCCGATCTCCATCGCGTCGCCTTCGTAGCCCTTCACTTCGATCGTCACTTCAGCCTCGCCCATTTCCGGTGCGTGGCTGGACAACGTGAGTTGCTTGGACTCGAACTGCATGCGCACACTGCGCGACTCTTCGGTGGTCAGCAATGATGCACGGCGAATGGCGCTGCGCAGTTGCTCGCGGTCACATGTGAGCTTTTTGTCCTGCTCCTTGGGAATGACGTCTTCGAAGGGCGGGAACCGACCTTCAACGAGCGAACTCACCAATGTTGCAGGGGCCGTTGCACTATCCACACGGAACGCGATGCGGCTCTCGCCCACCGAGATACGCACGCCCGCATCAGGATCCTTGGACAACCGACGCAGCAATCCCAGCGCCTTGGCTGGAATGATGCAGCTGGTTTCGCCATCACCCGAGCCGCAATCCGCCACAGCGACAGCCAGACGACGACCGTCCGTTGCCACCATGCGAAGACGCTTGCCCTCACGGTGATACAGCACGCCGTTGATGGCGTACCGCGTGTGTTCGGCCGCGGCGGCGAACAGGCTTCGCGCCACGGTCGTGGCGAGTGTGCCCGCATCCATCGTGCAGTCGACACCCTCGTCGTCGAAATGTGCTTCCGGGGGTGCTTCTTGCGGATCAAAGCCGAACACCTTGAAGCGGGAATCGTCACCGCGGATGTGCAGCGCATGCCCGTCGGCTTCAAGCGTGACCGTGGGATCGGTGCACTCACGAACAATCTGCGTGAGTTTGTCGGCAGGGATCAACACCTCACCGGCGGCATCCACCTCGACGCGGTCGAGATCGAGCACCATGGCGGTTTCGCCATCGGTTGCAGCCAGTCGCAGGCGGCCGTCTCCAGCCGTCAATTTGACGCAGGTCAGCACCGGCGAGGGGGTGCGGCTTGCCACAACGCTACCTGCCGTGTTCAGTGCTTCGGCCAATGCGGCCTGATCGCAGATCACCTTCAATGCCATCCGGGGAAACCTCCGTCCATAGGGGCGCTAAGGAGTGTACCATCGGCGTTCTTGGCCACGGCGTGTGCCGCTGCCGACCCACAGACTGCCCCCCGATCCACCTTTTTTGTACCGGAGAGCCCCCTTCAATGTCCTTTGACGCCGCCGTGCATGCCAAGGCCATTCGCCTTGACACCCTCGCCCTCCAAATGACCGGCGCCGCAGGAAGTGGGCACCCGACAACAGCCACCAGTCTGGGTCACATCACAACCGTGCTCATGTACCACGCGATGCGATGGGTTCCGGAAGAACCGGCCCTGAACACCGCCGATCGTCTTGTGCTCTCCGAAGGCCACGCCGTACCGATCGTGTACGCGGCCTTCATTGATCTGGGTGCGATGGTGGGCAACCCTGGCGAGTACCGCCCGGCGGACATGAGCGACATCGACGGCTTCCGAGCCACCGATTCGCCCCTCGATGGCCACCCCAATCCCCGCGAGGGCTTCGCCTTCTTCGACGCCGCCACCGGATCGCTCGGCCAAGGCCTCTCGGTCGCAGCCGGACTGGGCGCCGCCGCACGCGGCGACGGCATTGATCAACGAATCTTCTGCATCGTCGGCGATGGCGAATCGCGTGAAGGTCAGGTGTGGGAGGCCGTCGACAGCATTGTCGAGATGGACCTCCGCAACGTGCTGCCCATCTTCAACTGCAATGGCTACGGCCAGGCTGGTGCCGTGAGTTCGCAACAGTCGCCCGACCGCATCGCTGCCAAGTTGCAGGCCGCCGGCATGACCGTGCTCACGATTGATGGTCACAATCCCACGGCCATCCGCGACGCCGTCGAGCAGTTCACCAACGGCGCCGACGGCCCGATCGCAATCGTGGCCAACACCGTCAAGGGATGGGGCATCCCGTCCATGCAAGGTGGTGGCTGGCACGGCAAGCCCGCCACGGGCGAAAAGCTAGAAGCCGCCTGTCAGGAACTGGCCGCCACGGGCGTTGCCCTCACCACATCACTCGCCGGCAGTGAACTGGCGATTTATCCGCCGACCACGGCGCAGCGCACTGTGATTCAGGCCAGTGACTATCCGTCATTCCGCGAAGCGATGGCGGCCATCGACCAGACCACGGTACTGCAGGTTGGCCGTCTGGCCACCCGCAAGGCGTTCGGTATTGCACTGCGCATCATGGGCAAGTGCGACAACAGCATCTGGGCTGTCGACGCCGACGTTCGCAACTCGACCTTCCTCGACGGCTTCGCCGACGACCCGGCCACCAAGGATCGTTTCGTCGACTGCAAGATTGGCGAACAGAACATGATCTCCGTCGCCGCAGGCATCAGCGCCGCGGGCAAAAACGTGTTCACCGCGTCGTTCGGCAAGTTCCTCACGCGTGGGTATGACCAGATCGAAATGGCCATGAATTCCGGTGCGAACATGAAGATCGTTGGTTCGCACTGTGGCATTTCGCTCGCCGCCGACGGCCCCAGCCAGATGGCCCTGCCAGACGTGGCATGGTTCCGATCTCTGGGCAGCACGCGCGACCACAACGGCAACCCGGGCTGCTACGTGCTGCAACCGGCCGATGCATGGGCCGCCTACGGTCTCACGACAGCGATGGGTGATTACGAAGGCATGTGCTACATGCGTGTCTTCCGTCCCGAAGTGGAGTTCCTGTACGACGAGAACACCGTGTTCGACCTCGGCGGCATGGAAGTGCTCACCGAAGGTCGTGATCTGTTGATCGTCTCTGCCGGCTACATGCTGCACGAGTGCAACAAGTCGCTCGACGCCCTCGACAAGATGGGCATCGACGCCTCGCTGCTGGATCTGTACTCCCTGCCGTTCGATGAAGATCGCCTGCTCGATCTCGCCAATGCCAACGGCGGAAACGTGCTCGTGGTGGAAGACAACTACGGCGGCGGCCTGTTCTCAGCGGTGGCTGAAGCATGCTGCAAGGCCGGCGACGCCTTCACGATCGAACCCATGCATGTCACGCGCATTCCCAAGTCGTCGCTCAACGAAGCGTCGGTGCTGGAACAGTGCGGCATGCATCACGAGGCCATCACGGCACGTGCGGCCTCGATGCTCGGCATCGCCGCCCATGTCCACTGACCGCAGCAGATTTCGATTCGCCCCCGTGCTTGGATGCGCCCTGCTTGCAGGGTGCGCCACGCCTGACCGCGTGGATGAAACCGCCATCGCTGCGGCCGAGCAGGCCCAACGGGATGCGTCGGTCGCCCACGGCGAATCGCTGGTCGACGACGGTGAATACCAAGCTGCGGTCGTCTTGTTCGAAGCCGTGATCGCCGAGTACCCCGAGACGGTGCCGGCCTGGATCGGCCTGGGCGATGCGCACGCGGGCCTGCGTGAATGGCAGGAGGCCGAGCCCTCCTATGCCGAAGCGTCACGCCTCGACCCCACGTCCTACGACGCTCAGCTTGGGCATGGCACCTCGCTGCAAGTGTTGGATCGCTTCGACGAAGCGTTGGGGGCCTATCACCGGGCGCTCGTGATTCGTCCTGACAGCGTGCAAGCTGCTCGCGGACTGGGCACCACCTATCTGCAGATGGGTGAACCCGTCCACGCCGTGCCATTCACACGTCGCGCCGTCTTGCTGGACGACACCGACGGCCGCAGCTGGGTGGCCCTTGGTGCCGCCCTCCAAGGCAGTGGTGATCACGCCCTCGCGTTGGACGCCTATGTGTCGGCGGCCGAACGCATGGACGTGTCGCCGCAGTTGCTCCGCAATCTGCTGAACGCCTATGTGCGACTCGATCGATATCGCGAAGTGATCGGCACCGCGCAAACGCTTGAATCACTGCAGGGCCCCGAACCACATCCGCTGGAACGAACCGGCTGGGCCTGGTTCAAACTTGGCGAGTTCGACCGCAGCGCCGCTGCCTATCGACGCGCCACCGAAGCCGACCCGAACTGGTGGCGGGCATGGAACGGCCTTGGCGTGACTGCCATGAATCGCTGGCTGCTCTCGGGCCGAACAGATATCGATGCCAAGCAGGAAGCGGCCGATTCGCTACGCACATCTCTGCGATTGAACCCGCGACAACAGAAGGTTGTCGAACTCGTCAGTCGATACAGCCTCTGACGTTGGAAGGAAGACACAGCCATGCCTGATGCCAGCCTGCTCGAAGTCTTTGAATCGCCCACCGACGTGCCCTTTCTCATCGAGCACATCGCCGAGGAGTTCACCTCGGTGTGTCCCAAGACTGGGCACCCCGATTTCGGCACCGTCACCGTGCGATTCGAGCCAGGTGCCACATGTGTCGAACTCAAGAGCCTGAAGCTCTATTTGCAGTCGTTCCGGAACGAAGGCATCTTCTACGAGGCCGTCACGAACCAGATTCGCGACGACCTCGTGCAGTGCATGCAGCCGCAGTGGCTGGAAATCGTCACCGACTGGCGCGGCCGCGGTGGCATTCGATCCGTGATCACCGCCACGCACGGCTCACGCAGCTGACACCGAACGAAAAACGAAACAGGGGAGACGCGTGCGCGTCTCCCCTGTTGCATTGCTGTTCTGGATCAGCGGGCGTACTTCACACCGCAACCCCAGGGGCGGGTTTGGGCGGGCGTCACAGGCTTGCCGTCCTTCAAACTCTTGATCGCGGCCAGCACGAAGTTCTGTTCTGAACCATCGGGCTTGGCCTTCCTGTCACCGAAGGCGCCGTTGTACTGCAGCACACCCTTGGCGTCGATCACGTACATGTGCGGCGTTGTGCGAGCGCCATACACGCGACCCACCTTGCCGTCATGGTCGATCAGGATCGGTTGCTTGATGCCGAACTTGGCACGGGCAGCCTTGTTTTCCTTGACGACAGTGGCCTTGTCGCGATTGGCGCTCGAATCGACAAGCAGGTACACGACCTCGACCTTGGCCGTCTTGGCGTCGGTGATGAGTTTCTTCACGCGACCAGTGGCGTGCACACTGTTTCCGGATTCCTTGCCGCTCCATGGGCAGCCGGCATTGAACCACTCGAGGACCACAATCTTGCCCTTGTAGTCGGCGAGATTGTGCGTCTTGCCATCCACATCCACAAGCGTGAATACTGGTGCCGGCTGGCCGATCTTGGCTGGGCCGGCTGGCTTCTTGTCTTCCGTGTCGGCGACAGTGGTCATGGTCACCGCGGCGGCACAAATCACGGCGACAGTCGCAGCGAGGTTCTTGAACATCATGGCTTCGCTCCTTCCAAAGCATCCTTAGTTGTGCCCACCGAATCGGTCTCGACCGGACTCGGGAGCCTGACATCCACCCACCAGCAGGGGTCCGTTGCGGCGTCGCCCTGCATCAGCAATCCCTGCAGGCGTGGGCGGTGGCCCATCGCATCACGGGACGACAGACGATACGCGATTCGTGCGGCAAACTGACCCTCGTGAGCCGCAAACCTCGCTGGCTGCAGCGCCACGCCCGGCACGTGGGCCGCGATAAATGACGGCGCCGTGGGGGTAATTCCTGGCCGCAGCTCCACAACGCCCGGACGCTGCACGATCGAACCTGGCAGCGTTCGAGGCATGGAGACCGCATCGACCCAGGCTTGCCCGACGCCGACCTGCGGAGTGGTGTTGTCGACTCGCAATCGAAGATGCAGCGGCTTGGAATCCATGTAGCACACCTTCTTGCACACCAGCCACCGTCCTTCGATCGCCAGATCCACCCAACGGTCTGCCGCAATGGATGGATCGAGCGTGACGTCGAACATGAGCACTGCAACGTCTTCGTATCCGATCACGACCCCGGCAGGATCTTGAATCTGCTTGGGACGGCTGTACCGCACCGGACCGATCTTCGCCTTCGGCGGCGCCTTGATCTCAAGTTCGGTCGGGCTGCCCGCCTCGCCGGCATCCTGCCAGTAGATGTGCCAGTGTTTCGGGATCGTGAACCGCACCGCCACCGTATGCGTGCCACCTGGGCCTACCGTGGTGCGCAGCGGCGCCGCTTCCATGTGCACGATGGGCTTGGACTGCGCATACGCACCGGTGACCAGTGCTGCCGTGATACACCATGCCAAGACCTGCTTCACGCGTCTCCTCCGTCCCCACTGTGCGAGTCTACACTGCATCGCGATGCAGGAGATCGTGTGATGCGTTGGCTTGTAATCCTGATGACCGTGACGCTTTCTGGATGTGGGCCGTCCTGGAGTGACCGCAGTCTGAACTTCATTTCTGTGGAGCAGGCTCGATCGCTGACGGACACCGACGGCACATGGCTCGAGCCAGCTTCAACAACAGTGTGGGTGGATGGCCGCAATGTCGAGCGGTACACGCTGGGTCATATCCCCGGTGCCATCTGCATGCCGCTGCGCAGCGTGGATGTGCAGTGGCGGCGGGTGGAACGTGCCGGCACCGTGATCGTGTACGCCAACACATGGAACGACCCCATCGCCGATGCCTTGAGCAAGGCACTGTTGGAACGGGGCATCGAGCACGTCAAGACCCTCAATGGCGGATGGGACGCATGGATTGAAGCGGGGGGCGCTCAGGCCACAGGTGCCGATTCGGATCTCATCGAAGACGCCAGCTTGCGATTGCAACGCCGCACTGCCGAGCAACGCCGCGGCGTGACGAGACGTCGTTGATGGTGCTGGTGCGTGAGATCGACCTCATGCACATGGGCGTGCCGGGTGCGATCAGTGCCTGGCTAGTCTCTGGCGATAACGGCCATGTGTTGATCGAGAGCGGGCCGGCGTCCACACTTGATGCGCTTCGTCGTGGTCTTGCAGCACACGATCTTCGGATCGCCGATCTGAGCGGTGTCTTGCTGACGCACATCCATCTGGATCATGCCGGCGGGGCATGGGCGCTTGCGAAGGAAGGTGTGCCGGTGCACGTGCACCATGTGGGCGCGCCGCATTTGATCGATCCTGAGAAACTCAATCGCAGCGCACGGCGGATCTTCGAGGATCGCTTCGACACGTTATGGGGCACACTCGAATCGTGTCCGGAAGGGCTGGTGCATCCAACACACGATGCAGATGTCGTCCATGTCGCTGGACTCACGTTCGAGGCCATCGAGACACGCGGTCACGCCGATCATCATCACGCTTGGCATCTGCATAGTGCGCCGGACATGTGCTTCGTGGGCGATGCCGCTGCAATGCGGGTGCCTGGCACTGCGTGGATCACAATTCCCATGCCACCGCCTGAGTTCGATCTCGATCGATGGCTGGCCACACTCAAGCGGCTCGGTACCGGACCGTGGACGCGGCTGTACCTCACCCACGGGGGCATCGTGACCAATGTGCCCGATCATCTGGGTCGTCTCGAGGCCAGTCTCAATGCCCAAGTGCAGTGGCTCCTGAGCACGGTCGACATGCCTCGGGATGCCCGCCGCGAGGCATACCACCACTGGCTGGAGGCTGACGCCCAACGGTATGCCGTGGCGCCGGAGCTGTTTCGCACCCATGTGAGCCGAGGTCTGCTGGACATGAACATGTCCGGGGTGGACCGTGGGGCTGGAAAGGGCTAAAAACAGCCCCTTGGACCCCTCATTTAGGGATCCACACTTGCCCCTAGATCGAACCTGCAATAGGTTGAATGGTCTGGTGGGGCGCGATTGGTGCGTCTGCGCACGTCGTACACCCCCTCGGACCCGTGTGGGAGCGGACCATTCTGGTGGCCAAGTAGGCCACGACGCAGGAGAGATAGATGAACACCACGCATGTCCTCGTACTGGCAGCAGTTGTCGGTGGCGTCTTCACGGCCGCAGCATCTGGCCAGTCGCTCATGTCAGAACGCGTCGCTTCGGGCCTCGCCCGCCCCGTGCAAGTTGTGGCGCCTCCCGGTGACACCGATCGCCTGTTCATTGTCGAGCAGCGGAGTGGAAGCACTGGTCGCGTTCGAATTCTTGATCTGAACACCGATCCACCGGACCTGTTGGGCACGCCGTTCCTCAGCCAATCGGTGAGTACCGGTTCTGAGCAAGGTCTTCTGGGCTTGGCCTTCCACCCGGAATACGAGCAGAACGGGTGGTGCTTCATCAACTACACCGCTTCGAATGGCGACACCGTGATCAAGCGATTAACGGTGAGCGCGTCCAATCCCAACGTGGTCGACACGAGCAGTGCCGCCACGGTGATGTCCATCGACCAGCCATACACCAACCACAACGGTGGCTGGCTTGGATTCAGCCCGGTGGACGGCATGCTGTACATCGCCACTGGCGACGGTGGTAGTGGTGGCGATCCGGGCAACCGCGCACAGGACATCACGAACCAATTGCTGGGCAAGATGCTTCGGATCGACGTCGATTCTCTGCCCTACACCAACCCCGCCGACAACCCCTACGTGGGCGTCACCGGCGATGATGAGATCTGGTCCTACGGTCACCGTAACGCCTGGCGCTGCGCCTTCGACAGTGAGAACGGCGATCTGTGGATGGCCGATGTAGGCCAGAGCGCCCGGGAAGAGATCAACGTGGCCGCAGCCGGCAGTGACGCCGGCGATAATTACGGTTGGCGTTGCTACG
>JAKVBV010000050.1 GCA_022446965.1 Phycisphaerales bacterium | reverse complement strand
AGTTAGATATCAGCCCAGGTGAAACTGGCAATCCGGTGTCGCTGATATTTATCGCGCCGCCATCGCCGCTGGCTTGGTTGTGTAAGAAGTTACAGGCATTAATCCATGGGGTGCTATCCAAGGCAGCAATTGCGCCTCCATAGGGAGACTCATTGTGATAAAAATTGCTGGACCGGATGATTGGCGATGCCGCGTCAATGTAAACGGCTCCTCCGGCAAGTGTGCTACTGTTTTCTGATCCCCCAATCGGGATATCAAGAGTGCCAAAGGTGACTTGATCGATGTCGGTGAAGGTGTATGCGATGTATGCACCACCGCCAGCGAGAGCATTGTTGGCTAAGAAGGTGCAACCCCTAATTAGATGCACGTCGCCTCCGCTTCTTGGTTCAAATTTAGGATTGTATCCC
The DNA here is from genome assembly GCA_022446965.1 of Phycisphaerales bacterium. Taxonomy (GTDB): domain Bacteria; phylum Planctomycetota; class Phycisphaerae; order Phycisphaerales; family SM1A02; genus JABAAC01. The sequence continues at coordinate 8,848 of JAKVBV010000050.1, read as the reverse complement.
CCGCAATACCCTCCTCCCGCGTCCGCGCCATTGTTCTCAAAGCTGCAGTTTTGCACAATTATTTCAGCATCCGTCCAGGCGTACATTCCACCGCCGGCTTCTGTGGCAGTGTTGGTTCCGAATACACCCCCGTTGATGTTTACGATTCCATTTTCCACATACAGTCCGCCGCCCCATTCGCTTTGATTGAAGCCGAAGTCGCAACCCACGAAGTCAACCTCAGATAACGCACCATCTATGTATGCGCCGCCCCCAGATACAGTTGCTGAGTTAAAACCAAAGTTGCAGTTAACAAAGGAGGGGCTGCTATTCCAGCAATACAGTCCACCGCCCCAGGTGTTTGGCTCGTCTCCTAAAAGGACGCTGGTGCCCGAGCCATTTACGAATGTGATGTCTTGAAAGGTTGGAGATTCGCCATTAGCACAGGTCAGGGCACTGCCATTTTGGTCTGCATCGATTATTACACTGTCGATCCCACGATCGTTGCTTCCACGAATGGTCAGGCTCTTTCCGTTTGTGTTTAGATTCTCCGTATAAGTTCCATCTGCCACGATGATTAAGTCGCCATTTCCGGCGAGGTTGATAGCGCCCTGAATTGTTGCCGAGTCTCCTGGGACGAAGTAGGTGCTACCACCTCCTGCGACAGCAGTTGTCAAAAGTGCGGTTAATAAAATCATCGAGGTTTCCTCATGAGAATCGATGGGCGTACCTAAATTCCCACCAGCCTCAGAGTAGCAAATGGTGGCTTGGAAATGAAGTAGGGCATATTGATCAGGCGATGCGATTGATTTGATACCCCCGCTGTGGTCAGGCTGACGCCCACCTTCGCAAGATGCCCAGGCTGCTTTCAGTTGACCGCCTTTGTCATGATCGTCTTACTCCACAGGAATCGACACCGACTCGCGATCGCCATCACTGCCCATCGCCTCGATCCACAAGGCTGAACCGGCAGGAACCTCATCGGGCACCACGACGTGCACGTGGAAGTGACCACCGTGCACATCGCCGCGTGCCTTCATCGAGCCTACGCCCGTCTCTGTGCCAACCCACATCCGCAACGTCGGGGCCTTCTCGCCCACATCAATCGATCCCTCCACGTGGAGCTCACTGCCAGGCGTCAATGACCCGGCCACTTCCACCGTCATGCTGTAGCCGCCAAACGCGGCGGCATCAATCGAATGCGTTATCGCACCAGCACCATGCCCGTGATCATGGGCATCAGCGGCATCGCCGCCACCGTCATGATCATCCCCGTGGCTGTCGCCATGAGCGTGGTCATGGCCATCGGCATCATGACCAGAGCCTTCACCATCATCGTCCCCATGGGGATGGGCATGTCCAGCGCCATTAGCATGCACATGGGCGTGATCGTGATCATGGTCATCGCTACAGCCTGCACCAAACAGCATCAACGCACACACTGCACTGGACATCATCGCCAGTCGAAACATCAGTCCACTCCTTGGGTATCCCTGCGTGACACACCGAACAAGATCGCGTAGCCCGCAGGCACCACGAAGAGATTCAATACTGAACTCGTCAACAACCCACCCAGTGTGACGATTGCCAAGGGCGCCAACAACTCACTGCCAGGCTCCCCGGCCGCCAAGGCCAGTGGCAACACACCAAGCGCAGCTGTTAACGCCGTCATCAGAATCGGCACCAGACGCTCGGCTGAGCCACGCTCGATCGCCTCACGCATGGATACACCTTCCACCTGCAGCAGGTGGTTGTAGTGACTCAACAACAAGATGCCGTTTCGCACCGCAATGCCGAACAACGTGATGAAGCCCACCAGCGACGCGATTGAAATCACCGGCGCCGTCCAGCCACCGCCGATGCCGAGCAACGCCTGCGTGTTGGCCCACACGTCCGGTGACTGCACATACATCGCCGCCACACCACCAACCAAGGCCAAGGGTAGATTGCACATCACCAGCAGTGCAGCTCGCCATGATCCGGTGGACACCTGCAACAACATCAACATCAACACCAGCATCACGGCCCCGGCCACCCAGATCGTCCGCGTGGCACGCTGCTGGGCCTCGAACTGGCCGCCGTAGTGCACCTGCAAGCCCGCTTTGGCCACGATGGGATCGACCACCGTGCGCACCTGTGCAATCAAGTCACCCAGATTGTGCCCCTCGGCCAGATTCAACGACACCACCGCCTTGCGACGGGCATTCTGCCGCGTGATCAGGTTGCTTGCGGATTGCACGCCGATGTCTGCCACATCCCGCAACCGAACCGTGGCACCAGCGGCACCGTGCAGCATGATGTCGCCCACCTGCTCGAGACGATCACGGTGCTCAGGCGACAACCGCACCACAAGTTCCAACTGCCGTACGCCGTCGTTCACCACATCAACCACGTCGCCATGCAGAGCACGTCGCAACTGGTCGGCCGCAGACGACGGTGTTAGTCCAACCGCCGCGAGATCCTTGGGTCGATACCGCACCGGCACCGTCTGAATCATCACCTCACGATTGGCCTGCACATCTCGCGTGCCTGGCACCGTCTTGAGCGCCGCGGCCACCTGCTTGGCCGTCGCCCGCAAGGCACCAAGGTCATCGCCCTGAATGTCGATCGCGATCGCTGCAGGCGTACCGGACATCACATGGCTCAGGCGATGCTCGATGGGCTGACCAATCATCGTCGTCACGCCCGGCACGCTGTCGAGCACGTCGTCGATCGCCCGCCGCACCGCGAACCGGTCGGCCTCGGGCGACATCACCACCTCCACCTCGGAGTTGCTCACCGGCTCGGCATGCTCGTCACGCTCAGCCCGGCCAGTACGCCGCGACACCGATCGCACACCGTCGATCGAGATCAACCGCTGCTCCACATTGCGGGCCAGACGATCAGACTCCACCAACGACGTTCCAGGCGGTGCCATCAGGAACACCGTGAACGTGCCTTCATTGAACGACGGGAGGAAGCTCGTACCGAACATGCTGGCCAAACACACGGCCGCCACCGTCAAGCCGCCTGCGGCAGCCAAAACTAACCATCGCAGCCGCAATGCCACCCGCAGGCAGGGCCTGTACACCGCTTTCAGTGCACGCACCAACATGCCGTCGCGGTGAGTGCGTTCGCCACCACTCCGCATACGCAGCATCAATGCACACAACGCCGGCGTCAACGTGAGCGCCACGAGCAGTGACGCCCCGATCGCCAGCATGTAGGTGACGGCCAACGGCCGGAAGAACCGGCCCTCGAGTCCTTCCAGGAACAACAGCGGAACGAAGACCAGCACGATGATCACCGTGGCGAAGATGATCGACGGGCGAATCTCGTTGCTTGCATCCAACACCACAGCGGCCTTGGACCGTCGCTCGCCCTCCGGCAGGGCGGCGTTGCCCTTCAATCGACGGACGACGTTCTCGACGTCGATGATCGCGTCATCCACGAGCACGCCGATCGCGATGGCCAGACCACCGAGCGTCATCACGTTCAGGCCCATTTGTGAAGCGTCCATCATCAGCAGGGCCACGGCCATGCTCACCGGAATTGCCGTCAACGTGATGATGGTCGCCCGCACATCGACGAGGAACAACAGCAGCACGATCGACACGATCACCGCCGCCTCGATCAACACACGCATGACGTTGTCCACACTGCGATGGATGAAGTGGGACTGCCGGAACACGTCGCGATCGAGTTCCATTCCCGCCGGCAGGGCAGACTTGATGCGATCGATCGCCTCGTCCACCGCGGTCGTCAGGGCGAGCGTATTTGTGCCGGGCGACTTCTGCACCGACAAGATCACTGCCGGACGGCCATTGGATGACGCACTGCCGCGTTGCAAGGCGGCACCCAACTGCACATCGGCAACCTGGCCGATCGTCACCGGGACACCGTGGCGAAAGGTCACGATGGTCTCGGCGATGTCGTCCACCGACCTCACTTGCGTGTGTTGTCGCACCGGCAATTCGCGGTGATTCACGTCGGGCAGGTACCCGGCACTCTGTGTGGCATGGGCATCGCCCGCAGCCGCGGCGACATCTTCCAGCGTAAGACCATGCAGTTGCAGCAGACGCTGGTCCGCATGCACCTGATACTCAGGCAGTTCGCCACCGATGGCCACAACTTGGGCCACGCCAGGCACGGCCAGCAGGGCGGGACGGACCTCGAACTCAGCCACGGAGCGCAACTCTTTCTGCGACACGCTGCCTTCGGGCGACACCATCGAGATCAACATGATCTCACCTGCGATCGAGGAGATCGGCGTGATGCCCGGCTGTGCATCGGCGGGAAGGCGGTCGCGCACGGCGGACAGCCGCTCGGCCACCAACTGCCGCGCATCGAGAAGATCCACGCCCCAGTCGAGATCAACCCACACGATCGAAAGGCCGATCGCACTGGCACTGCGCACACGACGCACGCCCGTCATGCCGTTGACGGCCGATTCGATGGGGAAGCTCACATGCTGTTCCACTTCGTCGGCCGACAACCCACCGCACTCTGTCATCACGACCACGGTGGGGGCGTTGAGCTCAGGGAACACGTCCACCTGCATGGCCGGCAGACGCCACAGCGCCCAGCCGGTCAACAGCACCGCGGCCACAACGACCAACGACGAGTACCGAATCGATCCTCGGATCAGGGCCGTCAACATGCGTCAGTGCTCTCCCTCATGCCATGTGCCATCGGAGTGGAAGTGTCCACCCTTCTGGGTGGCACCCGATTGCGATGTGGCCAAGACCAATTGGTAGCCACCATCGAGCACCACTTGATCACCGTCCTGCAGCCCACTGAGCACTTCCACCCAGCGCCCGTCATCGCGACCAAGATCGGCATCCACGCGAATCACCACTGCCGGATCCTTGGGGTCGCGACGAAACAGCACTCGCTGCAATCCATCATGCTGCACCGCCGCCAAGGGCACGGCGAGTTCGCCAAACGCATCGGGATCCGTGAGCACTTCAAGTTGCACGCTCACGCCTGGTCGAGCCCAAGGCTCGATGTCCATGAGCTCGGCATACACCGTGAATGTGCGGTCATCGGGGTCGGCATGAAGGCCGATCTGCAATCGACCTTCCATCGTGGCACCAAGGCTGCGACGTCCTGTGGAGATGTTTGTGGTCGGCGGCACAATGTCAACCGGCAGACCATCGCGCAGCACAGCGGCATCGCTCTGCAAGGCCGACGCCACCACACGAAGTTGGTCAGGTTGCACGATCTGCATCAGCGACGCATGTGCATCCACCCACGCCCCATCAGTGGCATGAAGTGTGCCTACAACACCGCTGACCGGGGCAAGCACCGTGACAGCATCAAGCGTGCGCCATCGCGGCTGCAGGCCATCAGAAGTGTCCACTGCCTCAGTCAGCCGATCAACTGAGAGATTCGCCATCGACGCCGCAGCATCTAGTTCCAGTGACAACACGCGCTCGGCAGCAGTCAATGCGGTCGCAGCCTTGATCCGGTCAGCCTTGAGCACGGCGTCGCGTTCTTCCACATCGGCAAGCTCGGCTTGTGCTTCAGCCAACGCGGCGCGAGCCGCATTGCGATCGCCTGAAGAACCTCCGCCTGCTTCGCGCACAGCCTGCAAGTGCACGAGGCGCTCATTCCAGAGGTCAATTGATGCCTGCAGCGTGGCTTCATGCCGAGCATGCGCCTCCTGCAATGGGTCCATCGATTCAATCGTGGCTTTCGCATTGGCCACTTCCGCAAAGGCCTGCGCCAACGTCTTTTGCTGGGTTCGCCACCGCGGTGCGTCGATGTGGGCTACCGGAGTACCCGCGGCCACCTCGTCGAATTGCGCCACCAGCACATCGACACGACCAGCAACCATGGCCGCAATGTCATGGCGAGCGGTGGGCATCAACTCAAAACGCCCTGGCACACGCAGCACACGGCGAATGGCTCGCCGTTCGACATCGGTAAACGTAATGCCCAGATTCGACTGCACCGCTTCAGGAATCGGTACCCGATTGGTAGGCAGCACTGCACCGTGGTCTTGGCCAGCGCCATCATCTGTCGGCGGCGGGGGCGGTGGTTCGCAACCGAGCAAGAGACCAATTATGCAACATGAAGAAACGAAGGTGCGCATCACGCGTCTCCTTCTGTTGAAGACAATTCAACAGGCCCCGTGATGACCGGCGCCGGTGGTAATGGGGCGTCTGGTCCCAGCAGCAGCCAGACATCAGTGTCGGCCAGACTTCGAGCCAGACGAAGTTCAATCACATGGGCGCGGGCCTTCGCATCACGCTCGAGCGTTTCGAGCAGTACAAACACATCGATCTCGCCCAACTCGGCAAGGCGGTCCAGATCACGCCGTTGGGCCTGCATCATGGGCACAATCGTGGCTTCGTGGTGGCCCACGCGATGGCGGGCAATCTCCAGCGTGTCCATGGCTGTGGAGAGTTGGCGAGTGAGCGCCGTGAATGTGGTCTCTGCTGCGGCGCGGGCGAGACCACGATCGCTGCGAGCCTTCGCAATGCCGGCGCGATTGGCATTGAGCACGGAGATAGGCACGCTGATGCCAAACATCACGCGGTGATCGTTGAACTGGGTGCTATAGCCTGGACCAATCACAATGTCGGGGTATTGCTTGCGGATCTCAAGTCGCAGTGCCTGCTCGGCCACGTCATAGGCGGCAAAGTGCACGGCCAAGGCCGTGTTGGAGTCAATCAGCCGCTGGGTGATGTCGGATTCGACGGTCGACACCTCGGTAGGGATGGCGTGTTGCAACAGCGGGGCGGCGCTTGCGGGCAGACCCATCAGTTCGAGCAACGCCTCTCGAGTATGCAACACCGCAAGACGGGCTTCAATCACATCCGCTTCGCGACCAGACAATGCAATCGCAAACAGTCGCCGTTCCACACGATTGACCGACTCCATCTCCAGCATCGACGCCACTATGCCGTCGAGCTTCACCATGCCACGGAGCGTTTGCTCCTCCACCGCGTGCCGTTCCAGGGCGGCGCTCCACTGGGCCCAGGCACGGCGGACGTCGGCGCGAATCGTCCACTCCGCGTTGATCAAGGTGCGTACCTGGGAGGCCCACTGCGCATCAGCAAGATCACGCTCAATGTCGATCCGGCCGGATATAGGCAAGGTCAAACTCAGGCCAACGCCCCACTCGAAGGGCTGGCCGTCGGGCGAGAGCACATCAGCGACATCAAAGCCGAACACCGGATCCTCCCAGAGCCCTGCGGTATCGGCCTGCGCTCGCGCTGCACCTGCTTCGATACGAGCCAGTCGCAGGTCGGCGTTGTAGAACAATGCCAGCACTTCACCTTCGGCCAGTGAGATGCCGTCAGTGGGATCAAAGATCAATTCCAAGTGCTGTCCGTCGGCCTGCAATCGATGCACGAAGGCATCGATTGGTTCAAACTGATCGACGCGGTGCTGCACACTCTCTTCATGGGCTACCAGATTTAGGGGAGCCGGTGTATACGACTGGCATCCGGCGGCAAGCGCAACGATGGCGACAATGCTGGAGCGCTGTGCGAAGGTCAATGGCAATCGAACATGGGGCATGGGGGCACGCCGATTCGATAGAGGATTGCTGTGAACACCACAAGGTTGTCATGGATACACCCGTGGGCATTCCATGCAACCACACGCATCGGCCCAGACACCGCCACATGACGCAGGCTGGGCGTGTGGTCAATGTTAGAGCATTGTGTTGTTTAGAGCAGCAGCCGCGTGCAGCGCATCATCGCGATGGTGGTGTTTGGGCAGCCTGCGGCTGATTTCCGGGCGTACCATGTGCTCATGGCGATCGGCGAACACTCGACAGTGCTGGTGACGGGCGGCGCGGGCTTCATCGGCTCCGCCTTTGTGCATCACATTGCCTCGGCGCACCCGGGGTGGACCATTCGAGTGCTTGATGCGCTCACCTACTGTGGCTTTCGCGAGCACCTCGAAGGGCTCGACACTCGCGTGCAGTTCACCGAGGGGGACATCGCCTGTCCCAACACCGCCGCCGCGGCCGTGGCCGGTTGTGATGCGGTGGTGAACTTCGCCGCCGAGAGCCATGTGGATCGCAGCATCATCGACAGTGCCCCGTTCACGCACACCAACGTGGATGGTGTGCAGGTGTTGCTTGATGCGTGCCGGGCGCATGCGGTTGGTCGCTTCGTGCAGGTGTCGACCGATGAGGTGTATGGCGACGTCGCGGGGACCGATCGACTGTCACTCGAATCAGATGCGATGGCGCCGGTGTCGCCCTACGCGCGATCCAAGACCGAAGGGGAAGCGATTGCGCTTGCGGCCGATGATCTGGACGTGGTCGTCACACGAGGCTCGAACACCTACGGCCCACGGCAATACCCGGAGAAGGTCATTCCGCTGTTCGTGACCAACGCGATCGATGGCGGGCTGCTTCCCGTGTATGGCGACGGCACGGCCATGCGTGACTACATGCACGTGGACGACCATGCCGCAGGTATCCATCTGGTCCTGCATGAGGGTGAACGCGGCGCGGTGTACAACCTCGGTGCTCGCGAACAGATCAATGGCAACGACGTGGCAGCGGCGATTGTCGAGCGCGTGGGCGGTGGCGAAGTCCGCTTCGTGCCCGATCGCCCGGAGCATGACATGCGCTACGCCGTGGATCCGACCGCCGCAGAGGCGTTGGGCTGGACACGGCGGTGGTCTTTCATCGACGGCCTGAACGACACTGTCCAGTGGTATCGAGCCAATTCACACTGGTGGCGAGCCGTGAAGGCGTCGCCGTCGTTTCGTCATTTCGATTGGGGATGAGACGACCGGATCACCAGCCGGTGATCGTGTCGTTCTCGGTGAGCAGCTGCTGCAGATACGCGCCGTAGGAACTGCCGCTGCAGGCCTCTGCCAGCGTGGCGAAGGCGTCGTCGTCGATCCAGCCCTGCCGCCA
>JAKVBV010000005.1 GCA_022446965.1 Phycisphaerales bacterium | reverse complement strand
CGTGCCGGAATATGAGGCGTTTCGTCAATTGCACGAGGCCGTGACGACACCAGGCACGTGCTCGACCGGGTGGAACACCCGGGCATTCGACAACGAGATTCTACGTTTCGGATTCTGGCGCAACTTCCTGCCCACATATGACCATGAGTGGCGCAACAACTGCGACGCCTGGGACTGCATCGCCATGGCCCGCGCCGCACGAGCCCTGCGACCAGGCGAGATCGAGTGGCCCACCCGTGAAGACGGTGCGCCGACGTTCAAACTCGATCGCCTCGCTCCGGCCAACGGCTTTGACCACAGCAATGCGCACGATGCCCTGGCCGATGTCGAGGCCACCGTGCACATGGCCCGTCTGATGAAGACATCCGCGCCCAAGTTGTGGGCATGGGCCCGCAAACTGGCGGACACAGATGTCGTCCGCGGCCTGGTCTCTACCCAGCCTTTCCTGCACTCCACGCAACGCATCAGCGCCATCGAGTTCTGCGTGGGTGTGTTCGGCATGGCCGCCTTCAGCCCCGACCGCAAGAACGAGCTTATCGCCTGGAACCTCCGAGAGAATCCGGAGGAACTGCTGGATGTTGACATCGACACGCTGCGCCAGCGGATGTTCACCAAGGAAGAAGAACTCCCCGAAGGCATGAGACGGCTGGGCGTGAAGAAGATCAAGATCAACCGATCTCCCTTCGTGGCCCCCCTCTCCGTGCTGCAGGAAGAAGACATCGATCGCCTGCATATCAATCTGGACGAGATCGAACGGCACCATCAACGGTTGGTGCAGTACCGGGATGTGATCGGCGGGAAGCTCAAGGCCGCCTTCGACGACACCCTGGCCCCACTGACCGATGCTGACGATGCGCTCTATGGCGGGTTCGCCCCCCACAGCGACATCGCCCTAGCCGCCAAGGTGCACGACACGCCGCCTCCGGACCTGCACACGCTGGAGCGTTCATTCCACGACCCTCGATTCAAAGGCCTGTTGCTGCACTATCTGGCCCGACATCATCCGGATCAGTTGTCCGACGTACAGCGTGAACAGTGGGTGGCCCGCACCAGCGCACGGTTGCTGCATCCCGAGGTCAACAATGATCTGTCCTGGCCTGATTGGCAAGCGGCCATGCAGATGGCCCTCGACGAGGCGGACGACACGCTCAAGGACACGCTGCAGCAGGCCGCGGACCACGGCCACACCGTTGCGGCGGCGGTTGGCCTCAACGATTCCGCATGAAGTCGGCCACGTGGGTGAACCGCTGGTCGAGAAAGGCCCGCAATGCACCGTCGATGCTCTGCGCATCCATCGCGTACGTCATGCAGCTCAACCACGCATCCCGAGCCGACTCGTCGATGGCGAAGGGTGCATGCCGCATACGCAATCGTGGGTGTCCATACTGCGCCATGTAGTACTGCGGACCGCCCAACCAACCACACAGGAACTTGAACAACTTGTCACGAGACTCGGTCAGATCATCCGGATGCATCGCCCTGATGTCGGCGGCCTCCGGCGCAGTGTCCATGCGATCGTAGAACGCATCGACCAGCGTGCGCACCGCGGGCTCACCGCCGATCGACTCGAAGGGCGTGTTCGACGCGTCGAATGCTGGGGCCTCGGTCACTTGGTATCCAGACGCCGGATACGGATGTTGCGGAACGCGACACGGTCACCGTGATCCTGCAGCGCGATGTGGCCGGAAGATTCCTTGCCATATCGCGGCATGGCGGCGAACTTGCTGTCGGCCACCGCGGCGTTCCACTCCGGTGAGCGCAGGTGGTAGTCGGCCGTCTTCACGCCATTGAGCCAGTGCTGCACATGATTGCCCTGCACTCGGATGCGGGCGCAATTCCAATGCCCGGACGGAAGCGATGCATCGAACGGTGGCGCATGCAACGCATAGTTCGCACCAGCGCTCGTCAGTGCGTTGCGCCCGTCAGCATGTCGAGCATTGTCGAGGATCTGCATCTCCGGCCCGGTGGCCCACACGGCGCCCCCGTCCTCGGCCACGTTGAAGAAGATGCCGCTGTTGCCCTTGGGCTGCACCATCCACTCGAGATGCAGATCAAAGTCGTCGTACTGCTCACGGGTGATGATGTCACCGCCACCCTTGCCCGTGAACACGAGCTCGCCTTCGGTGGTCTCCCATTGTTCGGGAAGGTGGTCCTTCTTGAAACCTCGCCAATGCAGCGAGGCATCCTTGCCATCGAACAAGATGGTCCAGCCGTCGAGTTGTTCGCGGGGCGAGAGATCGTTGTCGCGAGGCCGCACACGTGGCAGCACGCGGCCGGCCTGCGTGGGCAGGGGTGCGTGCACCGAGCCCCACACTTCTGGAGACCACAGCAGGTTGTCCTGCATCGACACCCACGGCCCCACCATGCGCACGTGCACCGTGCCAGGCACGGGCAGGTTGTCGATCGCCAAGAAGGCGCCTCTGCCATCAAGCAAACCAGAGGCGCTGTCGATATGCAGCGGCATGCTGTCACCTGCTGCATCGATCCACGTCACTACCCAGTGATCCGTATTGCCAAGCACCTCGGGCCCAGCGGGCTCGCTCATGTGCACCGCCAGGCCGTTGGCCTTGGGCTCGATCTTCTCCACCATGAATGTCGGTTCGCCGCCATGTCCAACGCGGTCGACACCGTCAGGACCGGCCAGCACAACGTCAAAGTCCGGAAGCACGGTCGCGGCCCGCACCGACTCGCCCGACAACCGCACCAGGCTTGCACGCGGCCGACCGTCGATCGACGTCTCGATGGACCCGAACACCTCGTTGGGCGCCCCGAGCAACATATAGGTATGCCCGCCGGCATCAACTTCGGCCAACAGCCGATCGATCTGAAGCGTTGGATCCAGTGCCATGATCACCGCGCCGTGCCGCGTTCGCAAGGCACCGTCAGCCACGTGTCGACGCGGCCCGATGGGCACGAGCGTTTCAATCGCACGTTCACTGTCGGCCACGCCATCTCCGTCGACATCTTCCAGCTGCAGTACGCCCGCATCGGTGCCCACCAAAACGGCCCCCTGCTGCGCTTCGATCACCCGCACGGCCGGAAGATCACCCGCGAACCGTGAAGCCGACGACGCCTCCACATCCACCAGGTACACCGTGCCAGTCTCTGTCGCCATGAACACGGTGCCATCGGCAGCGGTTGTCATCGCCACGACCGGCCCGTCCAGATCGATGTCCAGCGCCTGCCGTCGCCATGATGGAAGTTGCGCGTCCAAGGATCGGCCATCACCGGCTCGCCGCCGAGCAGGACTGCTCGCCACCAGCTTGTCGCCATCCGCCGTGGGTCGACTGGCTGGCCAGTTCGTATGCAGCGCCCGTGTCGGGATCGATGTGAACGCGTCATCACCTGGCCCCTTCCACCGCAGTGCCAATTCCGCACCGCCGCCTTGCTGGAACCACTTGATCTGGAAGGCATGGGCGCCAACGTCGAGTGACTTGCATCCGGTCTTAGCTTCCGGGCCATGCAATCCGTCGTGATCGACAACATTGGTGCCGGTCACCCACAACTGCGATCCGTCGTCGGACACCAGCTCAAAGCACCACTCCCCCGCTCGATCCACGGTGATCGTGCCGTCGATCAGCGACAACACTTGCGTCTGCCGCGTGGGCAGTGCCACGCCGTCGAGGGTGTCGAGTTTCGTCCACGCATTTGGTGGCTGGCCGGGCATCACCTGGGCCAGGGCCTGCATGGACTCGGCCAGATGCCAAGTACGCATCGTGGCACCTTGGCTAGGGGCAGCAGCGGTCAGCACGATCGACAGCGTGAATTCAAGCACGTCCTTCTCCTTGAAGAACGCAGGCTACCAACTCTCCCCCCGCCAGCATCAGGCTCAGGGTGACGCCCGAACTGCCAACTCGATCGATCGCTGCATGGAGCGGGCTGCGGCCGCGCCCAGACGCACATGGGCCAATGATCGCCCCTGAGCTGACATCAAATGCAGGCCAACACCCTCATCGAGGGCCTGCACACGCCAACCGCCGCCAGACAGATGGGTGGGTGTGGCTTGAGCGGGCAGCCCATCGGAAGCCACCAGCGTCACGTCGCTGTCGTCCAGCGGCTGCGTACCGAGCGCCTCACCGAGCGTTCGTGCCAACACCAGCGCCTTTGTGTCAGATACGCGAGCTGCACACTCCCACACGCCACGTTCAGGCACACTCAGTGCCACGGTGATGCGTGGGTCGACGTGCCGCGCACCGTGTTCATCAATCCACCAACTTGGTCGGACCACCTGCATGACACGGGTATCCGATCCAGTCGGGCCGTACACGGTGACATCCGGTGCGGCCCCCACTGGCAAGGACGTCTGCGTTGGCGCACACCCACCCGCGGCCGCCAACACGGCACACACCCACCTTTGAGTCACCGGAACTGGCCTCGTTGACGACCACGAGATTCGGACTGCTCCTGCAAGTCAGACACGAGTTCCCACTGGTCTGGCCCGAGCAACACGGCGAGCTCCGCCATTGATCGAGCAGCCACTTGACCACGCCGATAGCGCAGCTGCTCATTACGCATCGCCAGATTCATGGAATCACTATTTGGTGGCCAGGATGAGATTTGGATGTCGTTATCCGAACGCAATCGGATCAACTCATCCGTCAACTGTCCAAAGAGAGTGACATGGCGAATCTGCAGATCCTGCAATTGGCGACGCTGTTGATCTGTCAATGTCGCGATCGCCGCGGCACGCTGGAACGCCTCGTTGACTTCGTCCTCGCCCTCGAACAGATCAGGAAAGGCTGCCTTGCGGTACGCCTCACGGAAAGCCTCGCCCGTGACCGGCCCCATGGCGTCGGCGATACGATCACTTCCGGAACGATTGATCGTGGCTAGCGAAGAAGCCAACTCACCCACCTTTGCACGCCGCTGTTGCCAATTGGATCGCACGCGTTCCTGCACCTCAGGATCAAGTTCGCTGGCCTCACGGCCGTACATGCGGCTCTCAAGAAGTTGCACAGCCTCGATCTGTGTGCCCAGTTCGTCGAGTACACCCTCCGCACTTCGATCACTGCGCACGAGAGCTTCGATCACTGCGGACCGTTGCTGCAAGGGCAACTCGGCAGCAGACTGATCAAGCACGAGCACCGATAGATCGAGCATTGCCTCGGATTGCCTTCGCAATGACCAATCATCACGGGCCATAGCCTGACGACGACGGGCATGCTCGAATGCTATCCGTACCTGCTGCAAGCGATCCCGCGCTGCGTCATCGGCGAGGCTGAGTTCAATATCACTGAAGAGCGTCTCTTCAAGCAGCCGCAGCGACTCACTGGTCTGCGCGCGTAGGTCGCGACGGGCGCGACGCTTGGCGCGCCAGTCACCTAGTTCTTCGTTCTCTTCAATAACATCCATCGCTGCCTGATATGTCGTAGCCAGCGTATCGCATCCATCCTGATAGTCGAGATGCAACATGCCCACCAGCTCACGAGCCTCATCACCAGCCCCCACCCATTGCATCATGGTGTCAACACGGTCCAACTCCAACGGTGGAAATGGCAGCACCGGATCTTCAGAAGTCGCTTCAGCGAACACCTGAGGCTCGCCGCCACCCCCACCAGCGCCGGAGTTCTGAGCGGTTGCGTCCTCCTCTTGATCCGTGGGGAGATCGGCTTCGAGCACCACCAACATGGCCTCGGCCTGTTCGAGCGCCTGGTCGCGACGCTTGAGCACGTTGTCGATCTGTTCGGCGCCCTCCATGGGGGTCGACCCGTCGAACATCGAAGCCGTTCGATACCGGTCACGCTTGGCCGCCAGCGGGATGTACTCCTTCAACAGGCTGCCGAAACTCGTACGCAGGCGTTCCTGACCGATCATCGCATCGGCGCGTAATGGATCACCCTCGGGCAACCGCTCAAGGACATCATCGAATCGACGATCTGCATCGCCATAGCCGCGGTACAACCGCCGCCAGCCCTGTCGCACGACGCGGCGGTCGAGATCTCTCCGAACCGCTTCGTCTTCGACCAGAGGCTGAAGCTCTCGCCAGGCCCGCACGTTTTCGTCGCCAATCTTGGAGGCGGCCACCTGCACCGGTTCCGATGCTTCGTCGAAGAACAGACCTAGATCGGAGATCATGCCCTCGTCCATAAACAGCAGCATCATGTCCTGCTGTTCCATGTCGCGGAGACCCATCTCGTCGATCTTGTCGAGTGCCATGCCCACCGCGGCGAGTACCGCCCGTTCGAAGCCCAGCGTGAGATTCAACAGGCGTTCCTGGTGATCAATCAGCACGTACACCATGTCCGGCGTCAGCCGTATTTCGTTGACAAGCAACGCCGCGATCAGGTGAATCCCTGCCGGATTGTTCATACCACCGGCCGCCATCAGATAGACGAGCCGATAGCGCTCCACCGCCCGTACGCTGCGTGCGAGTTCCAGTCGCAAGGCCTGGTCTTCAGAGAGAATCGGCGCGACGCGATCGAAGAAGGACTCGTCTAACTGGGCGAACTCGGCGAAGATCGACCGGCCTTCGCGGATGACCTGCTCGATCTCCCGCCGCGGTGGGATCTCAAACTTCCCTGCAAAGGGCTCGATCTCGGACACCATCGCGATGCCCGTGTCAATGAATCGCTTCATGCGGCCGTTCTGCAGTGCCTCGAGATCGTCGAGATACACGGCGTGCTCTTCCAGCAATGCAAGTCGCTGCGTGGGCGACAACTCCACGGCATTGGCCAGGTTGTCCAAATCGTCCACGGACAACGGTTGCACGAAGAAGGGATAGGCCTGTCCGAGCGCCGGCGTTCCACCCCCAACCGCCAGGCACACGGCCATCGCCACGCAGAGGCGTTGCAACAGTCGGTACATGCGTCTCATACTAACGGTTGACGCAAAAACGACACGAGCCTCGCGAGAAACGAGGCCCGTGACACATGGAGGTGCGGTCTGGAGCGGATCAGGCGGCAGCCCAGGTCGTGCGACCGACCGTACGCTGCTCAGGGGTGGCCCGCTGCTCGGGATTGGCGTTGAGCGATTCGATGATCGCAGCCGGTGTGGATGCCCAGACATCGGCGCCAATTTCTTCGGCCAGGCCTGGGGCTCGGTTGAACACGCCACCACCGACGGCGATCTGCATCTCGGGGCACGCGCCCACACCGCGAATCTGATCGATGAGCTGGCGGATACCGGGGGCATCGGCAGCCGACGAGGAGAACATCAGCATCACATCGGGACGACGTTCCTGGGCCGTGGCCAGCAGTTCGTCGTACGCGATGCCACCACCACCGAAGCACACCTGCCAGCCATTGGCTTCGGCAAGATCAGCCACCATCTGGGCGGCCATGTCATCCGTTTCGGTGTCGCCACAGAAGAGCATCATCGTGCGGCCATTGCGTTCATTCTGGGTGTAGGCGGCTTGGGCCTGATCCACGAGCGTCCGCAGCAGACGGACGGCGCAGTGGTGCGCCAGCGTCGTCAGCTGGTCCTTGCGGTAGAGGTCCGCAATCATCTCGTGCAGTGGCCAATAGACCTGCTCGGTCAGCGTCTCGGCGGTACAGCCTTCATCGATCCACGTGGTCACGGTGGCTCGGGCTTGCCCGCGGTCGCCGGCAATGAGCATGGGGAAGATTCGCTCGATCATCGCTTCGGTATTCACTGTCTGCTCCTGATGGCCCCACGTAGGGGGAGGCGTGTGTCGTGCGTCGAACAGGTACCCACCACCTGTCACCTTGCACGCACTCCCCATCGTTCAGGGACAAGACTCGACCGCAGGTTCTCTTTCGGACAACTTTGGCGACTGGTTCTCGGACGCAACGCGCACGATCTGCGCAGATTTCCACCACACCCCACCCCAGTTGGGATCAGAATCGTGCCGTCCGCGGCGTACGAGGAAACGGAATCAGGTCTCGCACATTGGCCATGCCCGTGGCGAACGCCATGGTCCGCTCGAAGCCCAGGCCGAATCCGGCATGGGGCACGGTGCCGTACTTGCGCAGATCGCGGTACCACCAGTAGTCGTCGATCTCCAAGCCCATCTCGTTGATGCGGGCATCGAGCACATCGAGCCGCTCTTCCCGTTGCGAGCCACCGATGATCTCACCGATACCCGGTGCGAGCACGTCCATGGCGGCCACCGTGCGCCCGTCGTCGTTCATGCGCATGTAGAAGGCCTTGATGTCCTTGGGATAGTCCATCACCACGATCGGTCGGCCCACGTGCGTTTCGGTCAACCAACGCTCGTGCTCGGACTGCAGGTCCATGCCCCACGACACCGGAAACTCGAACTGCTCACCCTTGGCCACGGCCTGCTCGAGGGCGGCGATGGCATCGGTGTAGGTCATGCGTTCGAAGCTCGCGTCGATGAAGGTGGTCAACCGATCGATGCAGGTCTTGTCGATGCGCTGCTGGAAGAAAGCCATGTCATCTGGCAGTTCTTCGAGCAAGGTGCGTAAAATCGACTTGAGGAAGTCCTCGGCCAGATCGGCATCGTCAGCCAGATCGGCGAAAGCAATCTCGGGCTCGATCATCCAGAACTCCGCCAGATGGCGGGACGTGTTCGAGTTTTCAGCTCTGAATGTAGGGCCGAACGTGTACACCTTGGACAACGCCAGGCAGTACGACTCCACGTTGAGCTGGCCCGACACCGTGAGGTTCGTCTCCTTACCGAAGAAGTCTTCCGCGTAGTCGACGTCACCCTCGGGTGTTCGTGGCACGTTGGCCAGATCAAGCGTGGACACACGGAACATCTCACCAGCGCCTTCACAGTCGCTTCCAGTGATGATCGGCGTGTGCACCCAGTAGAAGCCGTTCTCGTGGAAGTACCGGTGAATCGCCTGTGACAGACAGTGCCGGACGCGGGCGATCGCCGAGAACGTGTTGGTGCGTACACGCAGGTGTGCCTGTTCACGCAGGTACTCGAACGTGTGTCGCTTGGCCGGCACCGGATAGGTGTCAGGGTCTTCCACGTGGCCGATCACGTCGACCGCGTCGGCCTTGATCTCAACAGATTGCCCCTTGCCCTTGGACTCCACCACGGTGCCGATACACCGGACCGACGCACCAGTCGTGAGCCGCACGATGTCCTCGTAATTGTCGAGGTCACCAGGCGCCACCACCTGCACGGCGTCGAAGCACGTGCCGTCGTGCACCTGGATGAAGGACAACCCCGCCTTGGAATCGCGGCGAGTTCGGACCCAGCCCTGCACCATGATGGTCTGGCCGAGATCGACCCCACCGGGTGCAAGACACTGTTTGACGCTGACATGAGTGGCCATGGGGGTGGAATGATAGGCCTCCACCCCTGTGACAGACTGCCAATGCGGCACCCCAGACAGGGAAAAACAGCCCCCAGTGCCGCCCGAACGGGCCACAGGGGCCATTGCCCCCCTACAACGGCGGCTCAGCGGGGTGATTTTGGCACGGGCATTGCAACAGAGACCCCATGCGGTTGTCCACGGACGCCAGATCGGGCCGACTCAACCTCCTGCTGTCCTACGGCGGCTGGCGGGAGGAATCGGCCGTGCGCCAAGCCCCTCGGCTCCTAGAGCCCATGGGTATTCGCACCATGGAGGCGGGCACCTGCGAAGAGGCCGAACAGCTGATTCGCTCCAAGCCCATCCACATCGCCGTGGTGGACTTGGAAATCCCGCTGCGGGCGGCGACCCCCTCCGAACCCTCGGGCGTGCGCATCTTGCAGTTGCTGCGTCGCCTCGACAGCCCCCCGCCCACCATTGTCGTGCGGCCCCGCCAGGCCAGCGCACGACAGGATGTCCGCTTGCTCGTGAACTCGCTTCGCGACGGCGCCTTCGCCGTGCTCGATCGACCCATGCGATTGGAATCACTACTCGACACACTCCGCCGCGCACTGCGGCGGCACTACAAGGACCTCTGGCCGGCGCATGCCGACCTGAACACAGATGGCCCCGGCCACACGCAAGGAGAATGAGATGAAGGTCAAGCCTCTTGGAGACAAGTTGCTCGTACGACGCGCCGAAGCGCAGTCGCGAACAGATGCGGGCATCTACTTGCCCGAGTCCGCCAAGGACAAGCCCGCCGAAGGTGAGATCATCGCCACCGGTTCGGGCATCCTCAACAAGGAGAGCGGCGAGCGCCTGCCCTTCACCGTCAAGCAGGGTGACCGCGTGATCTTCACGTCGTACGCCGGCACCGAAGTGAAGATCGAAGGCGAAAGCCTGCTCATCATGACCGAGGACGACATCCTCGGCATCATCGACTGATCGCACCCCCGGGAGCATTCACCATGGAACGTGGACCTGTCATTCGAGTTCTTCGCGAGATGGTCGGCACCGATCAGGAGCTGGACATCATCCTGCGCGGCGACGATCGCGCCATGGAGATTCGCAATGTCGTATCTGTGGAAGAACTCCACAGCACCAACGGTATTCATGTGGTGACCCGTCAAAACAACATCTGGATCGACGCGAGCCATGTGTCCGCCATGTGGCAGGCCCGCACCGATCTGGATACCGACCTCGGCGACGACTACATCCCGTCGTCCCACAACCGCGTCACTGCGGTCTGACCCCAAGGAAAGAGAACGATGGCTGCAAAGCAAATCGCCTATGACATCGAAGCCCGCGAGCACATGCTCCGCGGCATTCAGAAGCTGGCCAAGGCCGTGAAGACGACCCTCGGTCCCAGCGGCCGCGTGGTCGTGCTGGAGAAGTCCTTCGGCGCACCGACCGTCACCAAGGACGGCGTCACCGTCGCCAAGGAAATCGAACTGGAAGACGCCTGGGAAAACATGGGCGCCCAGATGGTGAAGGAAGTGGCCTCCAAGGCCAGCAAGGATGCCGGCGACGGCACCACCACCGCCACCGTCTACGCCGAGGCGATCTTCGCCGAAGGCCTCCGCAACATCACCGCTGGCGCCAACGCCACGCAGATCAAGCGGGGCATCGACGCCGCGGTCGACGCCATCACCGATGAGCTCGCCTCCATGTCCAAGGCCGTGACGCAGTCTTCCGAGATTGCCCAAGTTGGCACCTGTGCCGCCAACCAGGACAGCACCATCGGTGACATCATCGCCGAGGCGATGGACAAGGTCGGCAAGGACGGCGTCATCACCGTGGAAGAAGGCTCGAGCCTCGAGACCTACGTGGAACTGGTCGAAGGCATGCAGTTCGACAAGGGCTACCTGTCGCCGCACTTCGTTACCGACACCACCGAGATGACGACCACGCTGGAAGACTGCTACGTGCTCGTGCACGAGAAGAAGCTCAGCAATGCCAAGGACCTCCTGCCCGTCCTGGGCAAGGTGGCCGAGAGCGGCAAGAGCCTGCTGATCATCGCCGAGGACATCGAAGGTGAAGCACTGGCCATGCTCGTGGTCAACAAGCTTCGCGGTGTGCTCAAGGTGGCCGCGGTCAAGGCACCGGGCTTCGGTGACCGTCGCAAGG
Organism: Phycisphaerales bacterium; assembly: GCA_022446965.1. Lineage (GTDB taxonomy): Bacteria > Planctomycetota > Phycisphaerae > Phycisphaerales > SM1A02 > JABAAC01. The sequence continues at coordinate 66,599 of JAKVBV010000005.1, read as the reverse complement.
CCATGCTGCAGGACATCTCCGTGCTCACCGGCGGCACCGCCGTCATGGAAGAGCTCGGCATGAACGTCGAAGAAATGGAACTGTCCGAACTGGGGCGAGCCAAGAAGGTGACGATCGAGAAGGACGCCACCACCATCATCGAAGGTGGCGGTTCCACGGACGACATCCAAGGCCGCATCGAACAGATCCGTGGCCAGATCGAGCACACGTCCAGCGACTACGACAGTGAGAAGCTGCAGGAACGCCTGGCCAAGCTCGCTGGCGGCGTGGCACAGATCAATGTTGGTGCCGCGACCGAAGTTGAGATGCAGGAGAAGAAGGCCCGTGTCGAAGACGCCCTGCACGCCTGTCGTGCCGCCGTCGAAGAGGGCATTCTTCCCGGCGGTGGCGTGGCCGTGCTGCGTGCCCGTCGTGCGCTCGATGCCGCCCGTACCGCGGCACACGGCGACGAAGCCATCGGTGTGGACATCATCGCTCGTGCGGTGAGTGCACCGATCCGTCAGATCGCTGAGAACTGCGGCATGGAAGGTTCGATCGTCGGCCAGAAGGTCGAAGAGTCCACCGACGACGCCTGGGGCTTCAACGCCCTGACGCGCGAGTACACCGACCTGCTCCAGGCCGGCGTCATCGTGCCGACCAAGGTCGAGCGTGTGGCGTTGCAGAATGCCGCGAGCATCTCCGGCCTGCTGCTGACCACCGACTGCGCCATCGTCGAAGCCAAGGACAGTGCCGATAGCGACAGCTGATTGCCACGACAACAGACTCCCTCTCCCCTCCGATGCGGGGCGGCATGGACACTTGTGCATGTCGCCCCGCGTCTTTGCGCCAGCGCAACTGGCTGGTCGGATACCATGCGGCCGATGGCAGGCAAGAACGGCAATCGCAGACGAAACTCCCGACGTCGACGACGCGACGAATTCCACTCCGACAGCCATGCCGACCCGGCCAGCCTCTCGCCGATCCCAGACATCGAAGGCGTGCCCAACAATGAAGCCGAGCCGATCACCAGTCTGCCCGAGATGATCGAGGCCTGCGATCGCCTTCGCGCCTCGGGCCGCATCGCGTATGACACTGAGTTCATCGGCGAAGAAACCTACTGGCCTCAGTTGTGCCTGATTCAACTGGCCTCCACGGACGAAGTGGTGCTCATCGATCCCCAAGCGATCGAGGACATGTCGCCGGTGTGGGAGTTGCTTGCTGACGACGCCGTCGAGGTGATCGTGCATGCCGGCAAGACGGATCTGGACATCGCCACGGTGGCCTCGGGAACATCACCCACCTGCGTACGTGACACTCAGGTGCTGGCCGGCTTCGCCGGGCTGCCCTGGCCGGTGGGGCTCAACAAGTGCATCGGTGCCGTACTGGGCGTAAAAGTGCCCGGGGGCATGACGTTCACCGCATGGAACCGCCGACCACTGTCGCCCCAACAGTGCCGATACGCCGCCGACGACGTTCGGTATCTGCTGATGCTCGAAGCCCGACTGCAGGCACGGATCGTTGAGAACGATCTCGAGCCCTGGGCGCTCGCCGCCCAAGCGGAACGCTGCACGGGCAGCACCGGCCAACCCGACATGCATGCCCAACGGCGTCGGATCGAAAACGGACGAAGCCTACGCAAGGGCCAACGCGCCACACTGCAGGCGCTTGTTGAAGCCCGTGATTCAATCGCCCAGGAACTTGACCGCCCGCACCGAGCCGTGATTCCGGATCAGGCCTTGCTGGCTGCAGCTCGACAACGCCCCGATTCTGCATCGGCGCTCAACGCATTGCGCGGCATGCCCCGCCCTGTGGTGGAACGGTTCGGCAAGCGGCTGATCGGTGTCATCGCCGATAGTGCGGATGCCGAACCACCCGCCGATCCACCGCGGCCAACCGAAGGTTGTCCCTATCAACGCGTGGCGATCGACGCCCTGTGGCACCGCTTCGCCGCCATCTGCATGGACCGTGGGTTGGCGCCCGAGTTGGTCGCCACACGCACCGACCTCGCCCGTTGGCATCTGGGCGGCGGCGGTGATTGGCCCGTAGACGGCTGGCGTGAAGACGCCCTTGATGCCCTGCTGGGCACGCACTTGAAGGGGGCGACTGTGTCGTTGGCCCCCTGGCCCCAGTGGCAACATGAGGCGGCGGAATGAGTGGTGGTGAACGCATCGTGACGCCCACGCGCCAAGACGGCGACGCGGCCGAACAGAGCCCGTCGCTTCGACCAACCACGCTCGACACCTATGTCGGCCAGCAACAACTGCGCGAACGCCTTGGCATCGCACTGGACGCGGCCAAGCACCGTGGCGAACCCATGGAGCACCTACTGCTGCACGGCCCCCCGGGCCTTGGCAAGACAACCCTCGCGCACATCGTGGCCAACGAAATGGGCACGCGAGCGTGGGTGACCAGTGGCCCGGCCTTGAGCAAGGGCAGCGAACTCGTGGGCACGCTCACGCACATGCAACATGGCGACGTGCTGTTCATCGACGAGATCCATCGCCTCCCCGCGTCCGTCGAGGAGTACATCTATCCGGCGATGGAAGACTTCAAGATCGACTTCACACTCGATGCAGGCATGCACGCCCGCGTCGTGACGTATCGCTTGAAGCCATTCACCCTGATCGGCGCCACAACGCGCGCGGGCCTGCTGACCGCGGCGCTGCGCAGTCGATTTGGAATTGGCCATCGACTGGATTTCTATCCCACCGACGAGCTGGTCACATTGCTGCAGGCCGCCGTGGAGCGATTGGGCATGCCAATGCCCCCAGCTGATGCGCTCACCACTCTGGCCGAGCGCAGCCGCGGTACACCACGCATCTGCCTCCGTCTGCTTCGGCGTGTGCGCGATTTCGCGATCGTCCGCCATGACGGCCACATCGACGCAGACGTGGTGCACAAGGCACTCGAACTGGAAGGCATCGATGCCCGCGGGCTCGATCCGCTCGACCGGGCCTATCTGACCACGCTCGAACAGACCTACGAGGGCGGTCCGGCCGGCCTCGACGCGCTTGCCGCCACCATGGGCGAGGATGCCGCCACGCTTGAAGACGTCGTGGAGCCCTTCCTGCTGCAACGGGGGCTGCTCGCCCGCACTCGCCAAGGCCGCCAGTTGACCCCCCAAGGGCGGTCCTGGATGACGACCAAGGCGTGATATCGAGCTCTCAGGGGCGTAGACGCAGTTTTCTCGGCCCTCCCGGGCCGGTTGCGGATTGACAGCCAACGCGATTCGTGGGACGCTTGAGGTGACTGATACGGCCTCAGGGTCGTCTGGTATCCGGTGAGCATCAGTCGCACGTCTTCCGGCTCACCGACGGATCCGGTATTCGGGTTCGATCGAAGTGTTTGGTGTGGGCGGGGCCACGCAGTGCCGTGGCACCGAGTGGTCGTTTCTTCGACCACGAACACCAATCTGACACGGCATTGGCCGTACACTCGTCAGCCCGCTTCGTGACGAACGACCGGTACCGAGTGATCACGAGGACCCGAGTCCTCACAGACTGAGATGACGCGGTCATCTCGCCCAAGGAAAGGAGTGTCTCATGATGACGCTCAAGCGAAAGGGCTTCACGCTGGTCGAGCTGTTGGTGGTGGTATCCATCATCGCCCTGCTCGTGGCCATCCTGCTGCCCGCAGTATCGGCGGCCCGTGACACCGCCCGCGTGAATGGCTCCAAGAGCAACAGCGCGCAGGTGTTCAAGGTCCACCGTATCTATGACACCGAACATGGCCACTACTGGACTGGTTGCCCCTCCGGTCTGGCCGCCACCAAGATTGGTGGTACCCCCGCCTACGCCGCCGGCGTGAACGTTGAAGCCGCCCTTCGTGCATGGCAGAACAACGTCGCCAACAGCGGTTGGGCTGACACCGAATACGGTGTGCAGTGGGGCGAAGGCTCCGACGGTTCCGACTTCGCCGGCTCCGCATGGGCAGGTGCACTCGTCACCGAGTTCAACATCCCCTACACCTGGGAAGGCTCGCTCACCACAGGTCCCAACGCACCCTGCCTGGGCACATTCCGTTTCCCCAACACCTTCACGGTGTCCCGTCGCGTAAACGGCCCCTACAACGACATATTCTTCGCCCCCAAGGACGAAGTGGTGCTCGACTGGCTGCGTGAGCTCGACTGCTTCGACGATGCCAACCAGCTGTGCGCTGGCATCGGTGACGAGATCGACCTCGGCCAGGGCGGCTGGCAGAACTACTACGGCTCGAATGATGGCTACCTCTGGGGTATGGCCAGTTCCTACTGCCTCTCCCCCGCCAGTATGTTCAACCCCGCCGTGTTCGCGAATGGTCAGTGGCAGGATCCCATGACCATGTCCAACGGCTTCCGTTCACCCAGCTCTGCTCAGGCTCGCTACCCGTCCCTCAAGACGTTCCTCTGCGAACACCATCACCTGCAGAACAACAACTTCGCTGGTTCGCAGGATTGGCCTGACAGCGGTCGTGGTATGTGGATGAACCCCCGCGTGGCCGGTATGTGGCACTACGACGGCGTGGCTCCCTACCTGTTCAACGGTCACTGGGACTCCAACCCCGTCGTGACCATGCAGGATGGTTCAACCCACGTCAAGGGTGTCGCCGAAGCTCGTCGTGGCGATGGTCTCGTGCAGGGTGAAGACGGCCAGGGCCTCTGGAACCGTAACACCGCGGACGGCAACGCCGGCTACTTCATGGAGTACAGCCGGTACGGTCAGCCCGACCTGACCACCTCCTTCCATACGCACACGAACAACGGCATTCAGGGCCGTGACTTCGTGGGCGAGTGAGGTGAGCTCGCAGGCCGTCTGACGACCTGCATCACAACGATTCAGACCATGCGGGGCGAGTACAATCTCGCCCCGCATGTCTTTATGTACCCCACCCGTTTTTGACTCCGTCATGGCCATGGTCGGCGGCACGCCGATGGTCGAGGTGCGCCATCTCGACACAGGCTCCTGCCGGCTCCTCCTGAAACTCGAAACGCACAACCCCGGCAATTCGATCAAGGATCGAATCGCCGTCACCATGCTGGACGCGGCCGAAGCAGCCGGCCACCTGGTGCCCGGTGGGCACGTGGTCGAGGCGACAGCCGGCAACACCGGCATCTCGCTGGCGTTGGTCGGCGTGCAACGTGGGTACCGCGTCACTGTGGTCGTGCCCGACAAGATGAGTGAAGGCAAGATCGCCCACCTCAAGGCACTGGGCGCCGATGTCGTGCTCACGCGGAGCGACGTCGCCAAGGGACACCCCGATTACTACCAGGAGGTGGCTCAGCGACTCGCCGACGAGTCCGGCGGGTTCTATGTGAACCAGTTCGCCAACGACGCTAACGTCACCGCGCACCTCAACGGCACCGGCCCGGAGATCTGGGCGCAAACCAACGGCCACGTCGACGCGTTCGTCGCTGGTGTCGGCTCAGGTGGCACACTCACCGGGTGCGGTCGCTTCCTGAAGGACAAGAACCCCGACGTGCAGATCATCCTCGCCGATCCCGCCGGCTCGATTCTCGAGCCACTGGTAAACCGCGACGAGACGGTTGAACCGGGCGCGTGGCTAGTGGAAGGCATCGGCGAAGACTTTGTGCCCCCCATCACCGATCTCTCCGTGGCCGATGAAGCCATCGCGATCGACGATCGCGAGGCCTTCCTGGCCGCCCGCGACCTGCTTCGCAAAGAAGGGCTGCTGGCCGGGTCGTCCTCAGGCACGCTGCTGGCAGCTGCCCTGCAGTGGTGCAAGCGGCAGACCGAACCCAAAACGGTAGTCACCTTCGTCTGCGATCACGGGGCCAAGTATCTCGGCAAGATGTTCAACGACTTCTGGATGATCGATCAGGGGTTCATTCGCCGCGAACGGCACGACAACCTCCGCGACCTCATCGCCCGGCGCCACATGGAGCGGGAAGACTTCACGCTGGCGCCCCACCTGCCAGTGCTGCAGGCTGTCAAGACAATGCGATTGCAGGGCGTGAGCCAGATGGCCGTCGTCGACAATGGCGCCGTCCTCGGCATTCTCGATGAGAGCGACATCCTGCTGGCGGTGCACCGTGATCGCAGTGCATTCCAACAGCCGGTGTCCGACTACATGACCACCAAGTTGGTGACGTTGTCCCCCGATGACGCCATCGACGACCTCATTCCAATCTTCGAATCTGATCGCGTGGCCATCGTGTGTGAGGAAGACACCTTCCACGGGTTGATCACCAAGATCGACATGATCGCTTGGCTGCGCATGCAGGCGGAACCGGCAAAGGAAGGCTGACGTGACAGCAGACCATTCGCATCTTGGCACTCGCGCCGTGCACGGCGGGCAACATGTCTGCCCCACCACGGGCGCCGTCATGCCGCCGGTGTACCTCTCGTCCACCTACGCGCAGGCTTCACCAGGCGTGCATCAGGGCTACGAGTACACCCGCAGCCACAATCCCACTCGCTATGCATTCGAGCGTGCCGTGGCCCGCATGGAAGGTTCGACCCTGACTGAAGCACAAGACGCCTCATTCGGCGGATTCGCCTTCAGCAGCGGCCTTGCTGCAACCGCCACACTGCTGGACACGCTCAAGTCGGGCGACCATGTGCTGGCGATGGACGACCTCTACGGTGGCACGCATCGGCTCTTTCGCCAAGTCGCTGACCGCTCCCGTGGACTGGAATTCTCGTTCGTCGATCTCACCGATCTTGACGCGGTCAAGGCCGCCATCACGGATCGCACCGCGTTGCTTTGGGTGGAGACCCCAACCAACCCCATGCTCAAGGTGAGCGATCTATCGTCGCTGGCTGAGATCGCTCGCAGCCACGGCATCATGTCCGCCTGCGACAACACGTTCGCCACGCCGATGCTGCAGCGGCCGTTGGAACTCGGCATTGACGTGGTCATGCACTCAGGGACCAAGTACCTCGGCGGCCACAGCGATGTGGTCTGCGGTGTGTTGGGCACGAACGATGCCGACATCGCCCAGCGCATCCGATTCCACCAGAATGCGGTGGGCTCGGTTCTGGGTCCGATGGACAGCTACATCGCACTGCGTGGCATGAAGACGCTGGCCATCCGCATGGAACGCCACTGCAGCAATGCCGCCATGATTGCAGCGCAGCTTGATGCATCGGACAAGGTCACGGCCGTCTTCTATCCAGGTCTGCCCAGCCACCCACAACACGAGGTGGCCGCCCGGCAGATGCAACTGGACGGCATCCCGACCGGTGGTGGCATGATCACCATCACACTCGATACCGATCTGGCCGGCTGCCGACGGTTCCTCGAAGCCTTTGAGGTGTTCGCGTTGGCCGAGTCACTGGGCGGCGTGGAGTCGCTGGTGAATCATCCCGCCATCATGACGCACGCCAGTGTGCCCGCGGCGCACCGTGCGGCGCTGGGCATCACCGACACGCTGGCGCGACTCAGCGTGGGCATCGAAGACATTCGCGATCTGCAGGCGGATGTCGAGCGGGCGCTCGCGGCGATCTAACCAGTCTGGATGATCAACCAGGATGACAGGCGCAGCCGTGTCCGCAGCCACCTGCTGGCGGACTGCTGGTATGGCGCGGCGCGGTCGCATCCACCTGAAACACACTCTGCACACGCTCGAAAGTCCGGTCGAGCCCGTCGGGGTCGGTCACAGGATCATCCGCTTGCGCCATGGTGCGCAGCAGCGTGAGCGTGGTGCCGTCATCGGCGCAGCGATATTCGTACAGCGGCATGCCCGCATTCTAGGCAGATCACGACGCCTGTCGAGACTCGGCGGCCGGCATGGCCGGCTTCGAACTGCGGGTGGCCTTGGGTTCGATCTGAACCTGCCCTCGGTCGCGAAGTTCACCGCGATGCACGGCGATATCCGAAGGTGCCTTGATGCCGATGCGCACCTTCTCCCCGCGAACCTCCACGATGACGATTTCCACATCGTCCCCGATCAGGATGCGCTCATCGCGACGTCTGGACAGCACGAGCATGAGAAGGCTCCGAGGCTCAGGCCGACACTCGTTGCGTCTGGGCAACGAGGGTGGCGATTTCCCTGCGAGTCGTCCAACGCCGATCGGCCAGCACAATCTGCATGCCACGACGGTTTCGAACGTTGATGACCAGTGGCCCCTGCAAGTTGGCGGTCAGCGCATCGTCGTACTTGTTGACGATCACCATGATGCGGGCTTCGTCCACGCTGCCCAGCTGCAGTTGAGCCAGATGCTCGCGGCGGATGACCGCCTCGAAGTCTTCACACCAATGCTGAGGGTCGGTCACGACAAACGCCAGTTCAGGCGAGTCGATCGACTGCAACCACATGAAGATCCCCTCCGGGTCTGGTTGCAGCAATGCAAAGCGGGTGAAGCTACTGAATCCCAACAGGCCGCCGGGAAACTCCAGAACGCGATCCGGTTCGATCTGAACCGTACCGAAGCGGGTGGTGGCAACATCCATGTGGCGCATCCAATTCCTTGGCATCTACTGGGCCGACCGTGGCCGAGGGGGCGATCCGTGCCCTTGGGGCATCATGCTGGGCACAGCCATCCATGGCTGTCCACCGGGAACGACCTTCGACCGAAGATGGCTCAGGCCTGCACGTTTGCCCCACGCCACCGCGGAGTAGGCGCAGATTTTGCGCTCTATGTCCGGGTCTGACGTCCGAGTTCAGGTCCGCAATCGACCGATCCGCCACAGGGCCGCAGGAATCAGGATCACCAGCGGCACGAGCACGCCGGCAATGGCGCCCAGGCCAGCCACCGGGACCACCTGCACGCCTGCAGCCACCATGTACAGCGGCACCACGATGCCGCAGCACAGCAAGGCACGCCCCAGCATGCCCCCTGGCACTCGATCCACGAAGAATGGCACCGCGATGAGGAGCACCAGCAGATTGATCAGGGGCGACACGAATCGCGCCGTGATAGCCCGTCGAATGGGCTGCGTCTCTTCGTGTGTGGCGATGTTCAGAAGACCAAGCAGATCGCCGGTATTCATCATCCCAGCCACTTCTCCACGCCGTCGAACGAGAAGCCGCTGCGGACTCAAGCTGCTGGGTTCGAATCCGATCGCCGTTCGCACGCCGGCATCGACCTCATCTGATTGGGTCGACACACTGCGGCCGTCGTCCAACACCCACCCCGCCTGAGCGTTGTCCCATGTCGCGTGCTGGGCCCACACGCGCTTGACCGTGCGGCCGAGTTCGTCGCGATGGAGAAACGTGGGCTGCTCCAACGTGTTCGTCTGTGGCACATAGGCCGCTGCCTGCAGCAGCGTGCCGTGGGCATCCACGGTGAAGGGCACAGGGAATGCGTCAATCGCGCGTTGTCCAGCCTGCGCATGCTTCCGTAGCAGCTGATTGCTCAACCGGGGCAGCACGGCTTCTTGATTGACGTACTGCACGGCTGACAACCCCAGCGACAACCACACGATCGGCCACACCATTCGGCGCAGGCTCACACCCGCAGCAACGATCGCGACGAACTCACGCGAGCGGGCCATCTGGGAACAGGTGAAGCCGACCGCCGCCACTGCGACAAGGCCATGCAGGAAAGCATAGAACTGGAAGAACTGCGGCCACTGGTAGTCGAACATCACAGCAGCCGTGCGTGCGGTGACAGCCGACCAAGATGCATCAGGGCCTTCAATCGCCTTGGCGGCCGTGCTGAAGACATCGAGGTTCAACACGATGTCGATGGTGGTGGCGAACAGGTAAAGACACGCCAGCAACATCACGAAGTTGAAGAGCAGTCTCTTCAGCAGTGTGGTGAACAACAACATCAGTTGCGCCTGACTCTGCACCACGCCACCACGATGGCGACCAAGAGCAACGCACTGCCACTCCACATCACGATGAGGCCCATGGCGGGATCACCGTGTCGAATCGTGCCGGTGCCACCACTGATGAATACGAGATCCAGCAACCCCGGAATGAAGCCCACCATGTACACGGTCAGTGGTTGTGCCCCACGCATGAGCAGTGCCAGCACCGCACCGAGCAGCGGCAGCAGACCGGCGGTCGCGCCCAATGCAGTGCGGCGCCACAGACGACTCTCCACCTGCCCGTGCAGCTTTGCCGACGCCGCATCGACCTTGCCCAGCGCCTCGGCCACTGCCGGGGATGTCAAAGCGGTCGCCTGACCTTGCTTGACGAGTTCGGGCCCCTGCAACCTCGAAATGCGCAGTGGCGGGTTCACCTGAAGATTCGCCACCTGCACCGCAGCCCGGTGGTTGGGTGGAATGCCGGCCTGAGGTGATTGGATTTCCACATCACCCATGGTGAGAACCAGCGATCGGCCGTCACCGGCACCGAGCAGGGTGCCGCCCTGCACGACGACGGCCGCCAGTTTGGGACGGAAGATCAACGATGCCTCGTCGCCCTGCCGTGACCGCACCTCGACACCGTCCGGGCCGCCGGTGAGCCGACCGGCCTGCAGCGACTGTGCCTGCACCTCCCAGGTGTGGCCGGGGTCATCCTTGCTGCTGAGCGTCAACACGCCACCATCGGCGAGCCGAGTGTTCAACACCTCGTGGGCGAAGTGCAGATCGAGCGCCTCGGAGAGCGCCTCCATCGCATCGGCAACTGCGGGATAGCGAGATGGATCGGCGTCGGCGGCGAGCAGTTGGCTGCGTGTCATCGCCGCTGGCTCGGACCGCTGCGGCAGGGGCACTCGAATCGGATGTGTTGGTTCGATGCGGGGGAAGCCGCGCAGACCACCACCACCGGCATCCCACGACACCGCGTCCTCCAGCACCATCTGCACTTCGAGCACACCGTCGCGTTCAACAAAGTCGAGCACGGCGCCGCGGGCGGAGACGTCGCCGTCCATCGCCCCGGCGCGATTGGTTTGCGCCGCGGCCACGCGGTCCAGTTGCACACGCTGGCCCTGCCCGTTTGGCGCGGGTGCCACCCGCATGCCTTCAGCCCAGATCTGCATACTGCCCAGTCGCATGGGGCGACCGGTATCGACCGAGTGCTCGAGCATCTGGATCATGTCACCGGCCAACACCGACGCCATCACACCGTGCACTCTGGGGATCACCGTGTTGGCGAGCACCGTGAGGCCCACGGACAACACCACAGCCATCGCGATCACCGGTGTGAGGATGGTGCGGTACGACAATCCTGCAGCGGCCATGGCCAGAACTTCGTTGTCCGTCACCAGGCGGTGCACCACCAGCGTGGTGGCGAAGCCCGCGGCAAAGGGCAACACATACTGCAACATGGGGATGGTGCTCAGGGCCACGAAGGTGGCCGCCTGAGCCGCCCCCAGCGGCATGCCACTGGACAGCGGCTTGATGATCGCACCGAACGCGGTGACCACCACCAACACGGCCGTCGTGAGGCCGATGATCCGCAACAGATCTGCGGCCAGATACCCGTGCAGCCGCCAAGGCATGGGCGGCATGGTATCCGAACACCCGGTCCACCCCCTGCTCGTGTTACCGGGCCTCACGCCAGGGTCCGTCTGTGCGGTCTGTGTCGATTGCCCGCCTCCAAGGCCCGCCCAGGGCCCATCTTCCCGCTGGTCACGATCCAGTGGCACGACTGCGAATCCGATGCTTGATGCAGTGCCCCGAACTGCGTCCCCAATTCGTCGACGCCACGGTGTCACCCTGCTGGAGAGCCTCATTGCCGTGGGGCTGCTCGTGGTGGTCGTGACGGCGGTACTCGGTGCCATGGACGCCGGACGCCGCATGAGCGACGAAGGTCGCCGCCTCACCATGGCTGCTCTGGCCTCGGAGGTGCTGCTTGCTCGCGTGTGCGACGTGGATGCCAACGCGCATGAGCATGCGGATTCCTGGTACCGGCAGTTCACCAACGCCACTGACAATGGCGGTTGGAATGGGCACACCGAAGGGCACGGGGCCATCCGAGCTGATCGTGATGCCACCGCAGACCTGCTGCCCGAGGATTACCAGGACTTCGCACTCAGTGTGCACACCAGCCGCACGGGACATCGCATCGAGCCTCCCTTGTCGGTGCAGATCGAAGGGGTTCATGTGCAGGTGCGTGCCGATGATGAACAGGGTCGATCGCTGTCCGTACTGGAACGATTCGTGCCCCTGCCCCAGCATCTGGCGGAGGCGATGGAATGAGCCGCCGAGGCATGACATTGGTCGAAACGATGCTCGCCATCGGGATGACGGCGCTCGTGGGCGCAGGCATCTCAGGCATGATGCACGTGCTCAGCAACGACGTCGCCATGCAGCATGGAGTGCGGGCTGGTGTCACTCGCGCCGCTTTGATTCAGTCACGAGCGTCGGCGTACATCGGCCGCAGCCGGTGCCTGCTCGATCTCGAAGACAACCGATGCGTGCTGTGGCTGGAAGACGGCGATGCCGATGACGCAGTGCGGGCATCGGAAGTACGATGGATGCAGTGGAGTGACGACACCGGCGAGGCCGCCCTCTTCTGGCTGTCCGGCGACGACGCGCTCATGCCGGTGTACGACACACCCGAACAGACCGATTGGTGGGCCCAGCTCGACACACTCGCCCGCGTCAACGGCATCAAGCGAGGCACACTGACACTCGCCAACGCCGTGAAGTGGATGCAGTTCGCTGATGCACACAACAGCGCCCCCATTCAACGACGCCGCGATGCCATGCAACGTCAACGCGTGGAGATCGCCTTCGACCTGCAGCTTGGCGATGGCGCTCGATCGCACCATGTGGGCGAGACCATTCGACTGCATCGACCACCGTGTGGAGAGGCCGCACCATGAATCGACCCCGTCGACGATCCACCGACCGACGCGGCGTGGCGTTGCTTCTGGTGCTCATCACCATGGCCGCCGCCACCACACTCGTGATGGGCTGGCTGGCGGTGCAGGACACCAGCCCGCTGTTGGGCCGCAACGCCGTTCGCGCTGCGCAAAGCCGCAGCATCGCCCAAGCTGGACTCGAACTCACCGTCTCCATCCTGGAGACCGACGCCCCCTGGCGAACACACCACGACGAGGGATGGGTGCTACGTCAGCATCCCATTGCCGGTGGTGTCGTGGATGTTCGGTTGTGGGATGCCACCGCTGATCCGCCCAGCCCGCCCACAGCCGGCACCGTGCAAGTGCGTGTGGAAGCCACCGCCACGATCGACGGCATGGCCCAACAGGCCTCCGCACTGGCCACGGTGCATCCGTTCGATGGTGCCACGCTCGGTGATCTGGGCGGACTTGCCATCTTCGCACAGGACACCATGACGATCTCCGGCCATTCACGCATTCGCGGTTGGGGAAACACTGCCCCGCGACGCATGCTGGGTATCGGACGAGATCTCCCCGGCAGTGTCGTGCTCGATGGCGCTGCCGCCCGTCAGGGCACGGCTGGCGCCGACCTCGTTCGTCCCGCCTCAGCGAGCGCCTCACTCATCAGTGGCAGTGGGCGTGGTGGACTGATTCGCAACCGACGCCAACGGCCCATCCCTGACGAGTTGGGCATGTACGGCCTCACACGATCCGATCTGCCTGCAGGCGCCGGTGAACCTGGACATGATCACGTGGATCTGGAAACACCCGGCGAGGTGCACTGGGACGACATCGCCGGCGCCCTGATCGATGGCGATCTGTACGTGGGCGAAGGTGTCACCCTGCTGCTGCCGGCCGAGACCACCGTGCACGTGGCCGGTGATCTCACGCTTGACGTCGGTGCCGCTGTTCGCGTGCATGACACTGGCCGTGCCACACTGGTGGTTGGCGGCGACCTCACTGTTGACCATGCCACTTTGGGCACGGTGACGCCTGCTCGGCGTCGCATCAATCGCCCCCGCGCCGCGTCGGCCCGATCACTGCGCGTGATCGCCGTGCCGCATGACGAAGCCATCTGGACCATCAGCGATCGATCCGTGATCGCTGCGGAACTTGATGCCCCCCACGCCGATGTCTTCATTGACCGCTGCGCCGTGGTGGGCCGCATCTCGGCCCGCGCTCTGGAACTGTCGGACACGCGACTGTGGTACGACGGACGTCTGAGCAATGGCAGCGGCCTCGCGTCGATCGCCGCTTCGATCGATGCCATGGACCTGCTTGACCGTCGTGACGGCGGTCTGGACGACGCCGCACGCGAAGCGGTGCTGGCACGCCTCGTCTCACTGACCCATGCCGACAACACCCGGGTGTCACGCCCCACCACGCCGCCCAACGGCGATGCATGGCAGCTGCGGCCGGTGCTGGTGCAGGCTCAGATGGATCAATTCGGCGGCGACACCCAGGCCTGGGAAGCGACCGCCATGGCCAATGCACAGGATGCCCCATGATGGCTCGTGGATTCACACTCGTTGAACTGCTCGTCACCACGGTGATTCTGCTGGTCTTGGCGTCGCTCACGCTGCCGATGCTCGGAGACAGCGATCAGGTGAAATCCGACGCCACCGCTCGCATCTTGATCGCCGATGCGCAGTACGCCCAGATGATCGCACTGGCCCGTCCGGATGTGCGTGTGGCCCTGCAGATCGATGAAGACGGCAAGGGCTGGTCAATTGTCGACGCCGATTCACCTGGCACGCCACTGACGGACGCACTGGACGAACAGCACACCCCCCGCTCGCTCGTCACTCGGTTGGGCGAAGGCCGCGCCTCCATCGCACAGGGCGCGCATGTGTCACCCGAGGGTGGCGTGTTGGTGTTCACACCCTTGGGCGGACTCGAAGCACCAATCAATGGTGTCGCGTCGCATGCCGGTGAACGCACCACACCGGTGGACATCGACTGCGACACCGGCTTCGCAATGGTCGCTCACTGAGCTGACACGTCGTCCGATGTGATCTTCGCCGGGGCGAGAATGCGCCCAGCCCCGCCGGGGGCACTGCGTGATGGCACCCACGGACCGATGGCACTGTCCATATCCAAGATCAGCCTGGTGGTGTCGTCAATCGTGAATCGACGCTGCGGCGAAAAGGCGTCGCCGCGATACCGCACGCCATGAGACAATCGCACCAGATCGATCTGCCCATCGATCGCCGAGACCAGATCGCCCGCTGCATTCACGTCGCCGCCCACCATCAAGGGCAGCGTGTTGATCGTGCGCGTGCCTGACCCAGGTGTGGTCTGCACGCGTTCACCATTCACGTACAGATGCACAGCTTCGCCGTCATACACGCCTGCAAGATGATGCCATTGGCCCATGGCCAGCCTCTCTTTGGCATGGGCGTGCACGTAGGCCCCATCGAGATGCACGCAGAAGTACGGCTTGGCGTCGGTGACAAAGATGCCGTACTCGGAATTCTCAGTCTTGGTCACGGCACCTCGGCGTCCATTGAGATCGCGGGGATTGATCCAACACTCCAGGGTGAATGGTGCATCAGCGGCGATCCGTGTCTCAGACTGAACCCGCATTCCACCGCTTCCGGGAACGTCAAGCAATGCCGGCGACCACTCCGAATCGGGCATCATCTTTCCGATCACCTGCACCTCTGCGCCGGGAGTCTGCACTCGCCACCCCCGGCCATCGGTGGTGAAGCCTGCCGTGACCTCGACGGTGATGGCTGCCCAATGGACATCCAGGAGACCCGCGTGATGGAACTGCACTGGAAGATCAACGTGTCCAGATGCAGGCAGATCGAGATGCACATGGTCAGGCCTGATGGTCCAGCGATTGTCAGCACTGTGCAGCACGACATCGAGTTGCACCGGAATCGACAGCGGGTTGGCCCACGTCAACCGACCTTCAGCCACGGCGTCCCCAGACTCCGTTTCCTGATGCAGATCAACAGTCGGAGTCAGCGCCGCGAGCCGCTCGATCCGAGTGACATGCTCCGGCGTGTAGGTGGATGGGTCGATCACGCCGCCCACCGGCAGCGCCGCCATGGAAATGCCCTCGTCTCGCACCATCACCTGCAGCGTGTGATCCAGCCAGCCACCTTCGGGCAGGTGCCGAGGCAAATGACCGCCCACGGTGGCCAGTGAGATGTACTCGATGCCATCGATCAGACCATCGTGCACCAGCCGGTGCACATGCCCGGCGAACACTGAGGACACGTTGCCCGCCTTCACCAGTTGCTCGTGAATTCGCGTCCAATCGTCGCCGTAGCCACCACCTCGCCACCGTGGATGGTGCATGAAGACGAATTGATGTCGCTTGTCCTTGCCGCTGGAGAGGATGTCCTGCAACCACTCGAACTGCTTGGGACTCATCCGCTGACAGTTGGGTTCACTGAACGTGCGACGCGTCGTCTGCGGGTCTCCCTCGTCGGTGTACAGCACGATGAACCTGCAGTCCTTGTGATCAAAGGCGTACCACAGTGGACCAAACCACTGCTCGTAGTCGCCTTCATGTTCCTCTGACGGTCGCCCTGCCCCTCGCCAGTAGATGTCGTGATTCCCCGCGACCGGAAACCACGGCATGTCCAGACCACGCATCACACCCTTGAACTGCGACATCTCTGCCAGCCAGGCCGGCCGGGCGTTGTAGCCCTGAATCATGTCGCCCACGGTGATGACGAAGTCCGGGTCGAGCGTGTTGGCGTCCTGCACGGCCTGCTCGAGCACCGCGATGCCAGAGTCGGGCCCGCCGGTGCGGTCGCCGAAGACTACGAAGGTGAATGCATCGTCCTCTTCGGGCACCACCAACGGTACGGCCGAGCGGTCGGTGTGCAGGCGGGGGTCTTCTTCGGGCATGGGGCCGGCGACGACGGTCATCACAACGAGCAGCAGCAGGTGTGTCATGGCCTGATTCTGACCGATACAGCCCCCCGGCATCCACCCCCCGGGCTGATTTTCACACGTCCCCTACCATGGCGAGCCATGGATCTTGCGATCACACGCGGCGTCAGCGCCTCCATCGGGCAGTGCGAACTCACCCACATGGACCGCGCCCCCATCGATCATGCCCGGGCGCAAACCCAGCACGAAGCCTACGTGCAGGTTCTGCGTAATCTTGGTGTGGAGATCATCATGCTGCCCACGCTTGATGCACACCCCGACGCCGTGTTCGTGGAAGACACCGCTGTGGTGGTGGACGAACTGGGCGTCATCTGTCGAACAGGTGCCGAGAGTCGCCGCGGTGAGACCGCCTCGATGGAAGCATGCTTGGGCGAACTGCGCCCGCTGGTACACATCGAACCACCAGGCACGCTTGAAGGCGGCGACGTGATTCAGATGGGCCGCTCGATCTTCGTAGGCCGATCGACACGCACGAACGATTCGGGTATCGCTCAGTTGCGTGCCGCACTGGAACCACTGGGCTATGCCGTGCACGTGGCCGAAGCTCCAGGTGCACTTCATCTGAAGACGGCCTGCACCGCCATCGGCGACAGCGCCGTGCTAGCCAATCCCGCCTGGGTGGACACGTCCGTCTTCGGTGATGTCAAGGTGGTTGAATCCCATCCCGAGGAGCCATTCGCCGCCAACGTGGTGAAGGTGCACGACACCCTCGTCGTGAACAGCCTGTTCCCCAAGACCGTGGCCCGACTGCGAGCTGATGGCTTCGCATGCGTCGAGGTCGACGCATCTGAACTGGCCAAAGCTGAAGGCAGCCTGACCTGCAAGAGTGTCCTGCTCAATCGGGCGCACAATGAAAGCCCAGCACCATGAAGCTCGCCCTGATCGCACTGCTTGCCTGTTGCCACTCACCGGAGGTCCGCTCGGCTGCCGCGATGCACTGGCTGGCACAGACCGGGGCGCGGTCGATGCCGATGGATCACCCAGCACGCACCACCTGGAAGTTTCTTCCCGGCGAGCGTCACGGCATGCGACTGTCGGCCATGACCTCTGAACAACGCGACGCCGCCATGTCGCTGATGCGGAGCATTCTCTCGGCGCAAGGCTACGACACCGCGACCGGGATCTTTCTGCTTGATGCTGAACTGCGTGATCGCGCCATTGCCCGCGGCCGGCCCGATCCATCCCGAGATCCAGAACAGTATGCGTGGGCGGTCTGGGGCGACCCCGGCGACGGCCCGTGGGCGACCCGGGTTGAAGGGCATCACTTCTCGCTCAACTACACCGCCACCCCCGATGGCGAACGCATGACACCGCTGTTCCTCGGCGCCGCACCGATGCGTATTGAAGACGGCCCACGACAAGGCACTGCCCCGTTGGAATACATCGACCGCACCGCGCTCGCCCTGCGAAATTCACTGAATGCCGAACAGACCGCCGCGTGCATGCTGTCCACCGACAAGCCCCACGACATCCTGCTGGGCCCGGGCCGTGAGCACGCACTCAAGACACGACAAGGCCTGCAGGTGAGCGGCCTCAGCAGCCCGCAACGCGGCATGCTGCTGCGTCTGCTGGGCGCTTACACCGGTATGTTTCGCTCCGACCTCAGCGTGCAAGCACGCACCCGGCTGCTCGCTGCGGGGCCAGCGTCGATGTCGTTCGCCTGGATCGGCGGCACGACACCCGACGCACCTCGTTACTGGCGGCTGCACGGCGATGACTGGATCATCGAGTTCGACAACGTCGGCAGCGACCCCGACCATGTGCACACCGTGTGGCACGACCTGCGCGGCAACTTCGGCGCCGACGTGCTCAAGGCCCACATCGAGCAGCACGAGCACTGAGCTCGAACGCACCCCGTATCAGGGACTCGGTCGCAGATCCTCGGGGGCATGATCGGGGCCCGGCGGTGGCGGTGGCACGTCGCGGGGATCCTCGGCGATCAGCGTCTGCAGATGGGCGATCGCAGCTTCCAATTGTCGATCGCGACCGTTGAATGTCTCGTGCGGCAGATTGTCCACCACATGATCGGGCTCGAAGCCCCGGCCTTCGATGAGCCACTCACCTTCCGGTCCGTACACGCCGTATTCCGCCGCAGATGCGATACCGCGATCGACGAGCCGATTGGAGTGCGACAACCACACTTCGCCCCCCCATGTGCGAGTGCCAATGGCCTCGCCCAACCCCAGGCGCCGGAAGCCATCACAGAATGCCTCGCCGTCCGAGGCGGTGCCCTCGTCGCACAGCACGACCATGTGACCCCGCGGCGCATACTGCATGTTCCAGGTGGGTTCGCCAGCATGCCCTTGCCAGTACATCCATGGCTGCTTCATCAACTTGGTGAGCAACCATGAATCGATGTTGCCACCGCGGTTGTGCCGCATGTCGATGATGATGCCCTGCCGGTCGTACACGGGGAAGAAGTTACGAGCGAAATCTTGCGCGTAGTTCGACCCGCCCATGGCCCGCACGTGCACATAGCCGATCGCCTTGTCTGAAGCCTCGTCCACCCGCGTGCGGCGATCATGCTCCCATGCGTCGTACTGCAGTTCACGCTCCGCTCGAGTGGACACCACTCGCGACATCACATTGCGAGCGTCCTCTTCACCCGCACGCGGCGCCAGCGTCAGACGCACCGGTCGCCCCACTTCGCCTCGCAATGCCCGTCCGAGATCGGCGTGGGTTTGCACTGGCGTTGCATTGACGTGCGTGATGACATCGCCTTCAATCACGTCCACATCAGGCCGATCCAACGGCGATCGCTCCACCGGGAAATCGGGGTCGGTGCGAGGAATCCAGGCGATGCGCAGGCCTTCGTCCACCGGCTCCAGATGTGCACCAAGCGTGCCCACTGCGACAGATGTCTCAACATCGGACAGATCCCCGCCACCGACATAGGTGTGCAGCACGGAGAGTTCGCCCATCATCTGGGCGAGCACGTCGCTGAGGTCTCGACGATCAGTAATCCGCTCGACCAACGGTGCGTACTTCGCCAACACGCGACCCCAATCGAGACCGTGCATGCCAGGGTCGTAGAAGTAATCCCGATGCAGCCGCCACGCTTCACGGAACATCTGGGCGTATTCCTCGCGTGGATCGAAGGCGAATCGCCATCCGGCGGTGTCGGCATCGTGGTCGTCCATGTCGAACGAGCTGCCCCGCGTCTTCACCACGGCCACCTGATTGCCGCGGCCCACGAGCATGTGCGATCGATCCGCCGTGAGATCGAACTGCCGGACGTTGTCAGCCACAGTGGACAGCTTCAACTCGTGACTGGGCTTGAGCGCGACCGCCTTGAGCTTGCCGTCGTCAACCACGAAGAGATGCTCGTTGCCGCACACCACACGGCTGTAGTCACTGGCTGGCACATCCAGCTGCATGGTGCGGACTGGCACATCGGCAAGATTCCACTCAGGGCGGGCTTGGTCGTCGGAGGACTCCGTGTCTTCTGTGGCGTCGTCCGAGGCTGCCTCTGCAGCCGAGTCGTCCTCAGTGCCCGCTTCAGCGGCTTGGGCCTCCTCGCTCGACGCCTCGTCGGCCTCAGCCTTGGCCGCCGCGGCGGCCATGTCGACCTCGTCGTCCATCTTGAATGGGGAACGACGTTCGTCCGTCAACGACGCCATGCAGATCACACGCTTGTTCTCCAGCTGGGGATCGGGAGCGTGATTGCCCCAGGGCGATCGGGTGGCGTTGCGGAAATGCCGCTCGGACACGAAGAAGAGCCAGGTGCCATCCACACTGAACGTGGGGCTGGTGCTGGCCACGCGATCACTCGTCACAGGGGTCGTGTCGCCAGTGTCTAGATCATGCACATGAATCACGTCCGCCCCGGGCCGCACAGGATGCGACCACGCCAGACGCGTTGAGCACGGCGAGAACACCAGGGCGCCCACTTGTCCATGTGGTGCGGCCGCGATCGTCTTGGATTCGCCCGACTCCACATCATGCACCCAGATCTCGAAGTGCTTGTCGTGCCAGGCGATGGTCTTGCCATCAGGGCTGACAGCCGTACCCATGCGGTGCACCTGAGAATCGGTGGTCACATCGATCGGCGTGTCGAGGGCGTCGCGATCAAAACGCACATGATTGAGTTCGCCTGTGGCATCGGACAACGCGAGGATCGACCCATCAGGAAGGAAACGGCCATCGCGATACCGCACTGCGGAGTTGGCATCCACACGCTGCCGCCGCTGTGTGCCGTTGGGGGCCACCGGCAGCAGGAACAACTCGCCACGGGCGGTAGCCAGCACGTGCTTGCCATCGGGCGAAGGTTGCACGGCCGTCACCCATGCATATGGATCAGTCACCCACCGCTCTGTCAGCCGATCGAGATCGCTGGCCAAAGTGACCGGAATCTTTCGGGTTCGATCGAGATCCGCATCGTGCACGTGCAGATCGGCCCCCTGCTGGAAGACCACACTGTCACCATGCGCACAAGGGTCCTGTACGCCGTAATCACCGAACAGTGTTTCCTGCCTCGCATCGCTGCCGTCGGTGCGCATCGACCACAGATTGCGCACCGCCCCGCCATCGGTCACGTACCACAACCGGCCATCAACGAGCATGGGTGCCCAGGCTTCCATGTCGCTGTCGGGCATCAACGGCGTGGCTTCGTCCGCACCGGCACCGAACGCCCACAGCTTGCGGGCGGTACCGCCCACGTAGCGTTTGGTTGCAGAACCTTGATAAGGATGACGCGTGAAGTACAGCGTGCCGTCATCGGCGAACACGCCGTCAGAGGCTGGGTCCAGTGGCAGCACCTGCGTGTTGCCCGAGTCCAGATCGACGGCAGCCATCTGGAGCTTGGGCAGGTCGTTGAATCTCGTGGTCGAGATCAGCACCGATGTGCCGTCGGCCGAGAAGCCTGCGATGTGGCGCGGCTCGCTGCCCCATGTGTGGCGTCGTGGCACACCACCGGAGATCGGCATGGTGTAGACCTCGGTGGGCCCTTCGTACTGTCCGAGAAAGGCCACGGTCGATCCGTCAGGTGAAATCACAGGATGCTGTTCGAGACCTTCGTGCGCCGTGAGTCGATGCGCCGTGCCACCGTCGACGGGAACACGCCACAGGTCACCTTCGGCGACGAAGACGACGGTGTCGTCATGGATGGCCGGCTGGCGATAGAAGCCCTCGACACCGGCGGTCATGCAGAGAATTGACAAGACGATCATGCAGCTGTGCTCCTGGCGTGTTACGACAGCACACTGTACTTGGCGATAGTGTGCTGAACATGGACTTGCAGGGCATTCGAAAATCCGTGAACTGGATCCTCGGGATCGCGTTGGTGCTGATGGTGATCTGCGCCATCGCTGCCCTGTTCGTGGACGACCGCAAGGTGGGCATGCTGGCAGGCACAGCCTTCCTCACCACGATGCTCGCCGGCGTGCTGCACGCATCCGTACGTCAGTTTGAAGGCAGCAGAGCCCGCTGGGGCGGATTCGTCTCGGCCGTGCTCGCCCTCATCGCATGGATCATGCTCGTGTGGACGATCTGGGCGGAGACGCTCTTCGGTCGTGGCGGCGTGAACGAAGACACGCTGCTGCTCACGGCGCTTGCGTGTCTGTGCTGCTGGCCCACCATGTACACCGGGGCGTCCGGGATCCACACGGCACGAGTACGCCTCGCGTCGCGCATCCTGCTTGGCACCAGCGTGGCGGTGTTCATTGGATGGGCGGGCGGCATCTGGCTCGACATCGACGAACTCACTCTGGTCAACATTTTCATCCCCATGGCCATTGGTGGCGTCCTCTGCGCCGTGATCAGTTTGCGGTCCATTGTGCCACTTCCGGCACAGTGCATTGCCATCGCGTGGTGTGCCGGAACGATGTGCTATTGGAGCGCCGGCATGCAGCTGGACTGGTCGTGGACGGGCCAGTTTGAATCCGTCTCGATCGTACTCAGCGGAACGTTTGGCCCGGCAGGTATTGCCGCCGTGGCGCTGCTGGGCATGATCAGATTGCGCTCACGCCGTTGGGTACGCACCACCACCATGATCTGCGTTTGCTGTGCGCTGTTGGCCTGGGCGATGGTGATCTGGTTCGAGACGGCCGTGCAATGGCGTGAAGGTGCCGAAGTTGCAGCCCGAGCAGGCGCCACAACAAGCATCTTGTCGGCCGTGGGCGTTCTGGTATTGCTCCTCCTCCACCGCATCGAGAATGGACTGGTGTTCACCAGACACGACACCCCACTGCAGGTGCAGTGCCCGCGCTGTCGTGAACTGTTGATGCTTCAACAAGGCAAGACCGCGTGCCCGCACTGCATGCTCAAATTCAATCTGCAGTTCGAATCGCCCGCCTGTCGGTCATGCGGCTATGGCTTGGCCCCGCAGTTTCCCGAGCGATGCCCCGAGTGCGGCACAAGCGTGCGCGTGGACATATCGCCACACGAACCTGCGACTGCGTTGCAAGACGCCACGTGAAAACAGCCTTGGCGCCCGCTGCGGGCCTCATGCAACTGCGCCTCAACAACGATTCTGCCAATGCTGGATTTGCACGTGCGTTGCCCCGATGGAAGCGTAGAGTCATCGTGCAGCCCTGTTGGAGGGCTGCTGAATGACTGCTCCCCCAATTCGTGGAGGCCAATGCCATGCTCAACATCGCTGATGGACAGTGCGGAAGCTGCAAGCACTTCGGTGACGGCATTCCGCAGGAACAACTCGTGCAGATTCGCGTCAATCACACCGCCAACGACGACACTGTCGGCGGATGCGATCTCGCCGCCAATGCATCCATGCATCTGAAGGTGTCACCCATCGGCAGCTGCGACGGCTTTGAAGCCGCCGACGCCGCCTGATCGACACCCTGAACATGACATCAACGCCGCCGTGCCGGGCATCCGGTGCGGCGGCGGTCTATTTCAGCCCGTAGGCCTTGAGCTTGCGATACAGCGTGCGTTCGCCGATGCCCAGCAGCTCGGCCGCCTGTTCGCGATTGCCACCGGTCATGGCCAGCGTCTGCCGCATGGCTTCCTTCTCAAGACGATCCAGCCCGATGCCGGCCAACGACCCCAGATTGACCTGGTCGTCATCGGTGTCGTCCAGCCGCACTTCATCGGGCACATTACAGGCGTCGATCGTATCACCGGCCGCCATCACCACCATGCGCTGCACGATATTGAAGAGCTGACGCACATTGCCCGGCCAGGTGAACGTGAGCAGCCGCATCATGGCTGCCTCGGTGAAGGCCGGCGCGGACCGATCCAATTCGGCGGCGAACTTGCCTGCGGCGTGGTCCACCAACAACGGCACGTCTTCTCGGCGATCACGCAGTGGCGGCAGGTGGACCTGCGCACCGTTGATTCGGAAGAACAGGTCTTCACGGAACGTGCCTTCGCGGATGCTCTCTTGGAGATCGCGATTCGTAGCACACACGAAACGCACGTCCGTGTGTTGGGCCGTGTTCGTCCCCAGACGCACCACTTCGCCGGACTCAAGCACGCGCAGCAACTTGGCCTGCATGGTCATGGGCATGTCACCGATCTCATCGAGAAACAGCGTGCCCTTGTCGGCGTACTCAAAGACGCCTTCTCGATCCTTGTCAGCCCCGGTGAAGGCGCCGCGAGCGTGACCAAAAAGCTGATCTTCGAGCAACGACTCACTCTGCCCGGCGCAATTGAACGTGACGTATCGCTTGCTTGCCCGCTTGGACTGATTGTGCAGTGCCTGGGCCACGAGTTCCTTGCCGGTGCCCGATTCACCGGTGATGAGCACTGGGATATTGGACGGCCCCACTTGCTTGATCGTCGAGATCACGCTGCGAATGGCCGGCGACACACCGATGATGCCTTCAAAGCCGAAGGCGGCATCCACCTTGCCACGCAGTTGGGCATTGGCCCCACGCAGATGCACTGTTTCCACGGCTCGGCTCACCAGATTGCGGAAGACTTCCAGATCCAGCGGCTTCTCGATGAAGTCATAGGCACCACCCTGCAGGGCGGCCTTGGCAGTGGCCACATCACCGTGCGCGGTGACGACGATGGTCTCGGCCCCCTGCTGATGTTCCTGAGCCGCAGCCAGCACCCCCAGGCCTGCGTCCTGCGTTTCCATCGCCAGATCGGTGACGATCAGGTCGAAGGCGCCGTATTGGATCTCCTCCTCAGCCTGCGCACGGGAGTGGACGGTGGTGCACACATGGCCCAGACGCCGCAGCGCCTCGCCCATCGTCTCGGCGTGATCCGGCTCGTCGTCGACGATCAGGATCTGCGCGTGGACATCGGCCTGTTGAGGACTCGTGCTCATGGATGTACAGGGTACCCTGCTCGCATGTCCCCCCACAGCATCAGCCCGGCCGATGGATTCGTTTCCGGATCCAGTGCGTGGTTCACCGGGATCGGAGGGTGCGGCATGTCCGCATTGGCCCGGCTGGCGGCTGCTCAAGGCGTGCATGTCCGCGGGTCCGATGCCAACGCCAGCGATGTGACGCAAGCCCTGCAGGACGAGGGCATTGATGTCCACATCGGTGAATGCGCCATCCCGGACGACGTCGATCTCCACGTCTACTCGGCCGCCATCGATGAGCGCCATCCAGAACGGCAATCGGCCCAGGCCCGCGGGCTCAAGAGTGTGAGCTACGCCCAAGGGCTGGGCATGGCACAGGTGGGACGGCTCGGTGTGTCGATCGCCGGCACCCATGGCAAGAGCACGACATCCGCCATGTTGGCCTGGATCCTCAAGGACACCGGCCTTGATCCGGGCTACATCATCGGCGCTCATTGCCCACAGCTGGGCGGCGGATCGTGTCTTGGCGCGACGACCATCCCCGATGGCCCGCATGAAGGCGAAGGTGGCATCCTGATCGCCGAAGCCTGCGAGTACAACCGCTCATTCCACCATCACCGTCCCGTGGTGGGCCTCATCAACAATGTGGAAGAAGACCACCTGGACATCTACGGCTCGCTCGATGCGATCGTGGATGCCTTTGCCCAGTTCGCTCACCTGCTGCCCGACGCCGCTGATGGCGGCGCCCTGCTCATCGCCCATGACGGCGGTCAGCGAAGTGGCATCACGCCAGGGCTGCAGTGTCTCGTCAAGACATTCGGCTTCCACCCCGACGCCGACTACCAGGTGGTGTTCGATCAGCAGGTGTGCCGCGTGGGGATCTTGCGAGAGGGGATGTGGGTGGTGCAGTGGACCACACACATCCCTGGCGCGCACATGGCACTCAACACCGCCGCTGCGGTGATTCTGGCCCATCAACTGGGCGCCGAGTGGGAAGACGCGGCTGCTTCGGCCGAACGCTTTGCCGGGCTCGACCGACGCATGCAGCTGCTAGGCGAACGAACCGTGGAGGGTGGATCGGTCACCGTGTACGACGATTACGGCCACCACCCCACCGAGATCGAACGCACGCTCAAGGCGCTTCGCACCGCGGAAGACCCCGCCCGCCTGATCTGTGTGTTCCAGCCGCATCAGCACAGCCGTACGCGCTTTCTGCTGGATCAATTCGCCCAGAGCTTCGCCGACGCCGATGAGGTCATCGTGCCGGACATCTACTTCGTGCGTGATTCCGACGCCGAGCAGAAAAAGGTGTGCGCCGCTGATCTTGTGGATCGACTCCAAGAGCGTGGCGTGATGGCCTGCCATGAGCCAAGCTTCGACGCCATCGTGCAGCGGCTCAACGACACACTCACCCCCGGAGACCTGCTCATCATCATGGGGGCCGGACCCGTCTGGACCATCGGCCGCGATTTCATGCGCAGCGATTCACCCGTCTCCACACCCTGATGCCCACACGCGCCGATCTGCTTTCGGAACTCGACGTGGACTGCGTGCCCAATGCACCGGTCGGCACCCTCACGTGGTACGGCGTCGGTGGGCGGGCCGACCTGCTCGTGTCACCACGGTCGATCAACGCCGCCGCCGAACTGCTGCGCCGGTGTCGCCTGCAGGATGTTCCGGTGCGCATTCTTGGCGGCGGCGCCAATCTGCTTGTCGATGATGATGGCGTGGATGGTGTCGTGGTGCGGCTGGACCACGGCTGCTTCCGCAATGTGGAATTCAACCGTGAAGGCGAAGTGACCGCGGCCCGCGTGGGCGGCGGCGTGGATCTCTTCGGCCTACTTCATACGTTCGCCCGTCAAGCGTTGGCGGGTTTCGAGCACATGGCGGGCATCCCCGGCACGATCGGCGGCGCGGTGCGGATGAATGCCGGCGGTCGCCCTGGCGACATGGCCCAGGCGATCGACCGTGTGGACATGCTCACGCTCGACGGCGAACTCAAGACCTGGTCGGCCGAAGACCTGCACTTCGCCTACCGCCAGTGTTCTCTCCCTCCGGGTATCGTCGTCAGTGCCGTGTTGCGTCTGCATGAAGACGACCCCGCTGAAGTGCGTGCACGCGTCAAGACCTTCTTCGCCAACAAGAAGGCCGCTCAGCCCATGGCAGATCACAGCGCCGGCTGTGCCTTTCGCAATCCAATGACCGACAGTGGCAATCGCGTCAGCGCCGGCAAACTGATCGATGACGCAGGGCTCAAGGGTGCCGCCATCGGCGGTGCGGCCGTCAGCACCCGGCATGCCAACTTCATCACCGTCACACCCGCTGGATCGGCTCATGATGTGCAGAAGCTCATGCAGCATGTACAGCAGGTGGTGGCCGACACCACAGGCGTCCACCTCGAACGGGAAGTGGTCGTGTGGTCACGCGGAGGTGGTGCATGACCCATGTCCTCGTGCTCGCCGGCGGCCCCGATGCCGAGCATGACGTGTCGCTGCGCAGCGGCCTGGCCATCGCCGATGCGCTGCGTGCCCATGGCTGCACCGTCACTGAACACGTGATCCCACACACGGCCACGATCAATCTCGCCAGCCTGCCCGGCGATGTCATCTGGCCGGCGTTGCATGGCCCCTGGGGCGAAGGCGGCGTGCTGCAACACCTGCTCGAGGCCGACGGTCGCCCCTTTGTGGGCTGCGACAGCGCCGCCGCGGCATGCTGCATGGACAAGGATCGCATCAAGGCTGCAGCAACTGCACTGGGACTGGACACCCCCCAATGGTGCGTGTCCACTGATGTCAGCGACGATCTGCTCGATGGTGAGGTGGTGGTCAAGCCGGTCGATGACGGCTCGAGCATCCATCTGCACATGTGTGATTCGATCGATGCCACCCGCACTGCGGTGACCGCCGTGCTGCAAGGCCGCGACCGAGTGATGGTGGAACGTCGAGTCCGCGGCCGCGAACTCACTGTCGCGTGGCTGATCGATCGCTGCCTGCCGCTGGTGGAGATCGTCCCGGCCACCGGGGTGTACGACTATCAGGCCAAGTACGGACGTGATGACACCGCCTACGTGGTCGATCCGGAACTCCCTGCGGACGTCGTCGACCGGTGCCATGTCGCGACCGAACGCATCACTGCGGAATGTGGTGTGCGTGATCTCGCTCGTGTGGACTTCCTGCTCGATGATGCAGGCACCCCATGGCTGCTGGAAGTGAACACGATGCCCGGCTTCACCGCATCGAGCCTGTTTCCCATGGCCGCCGCGGCGACAGGCAGGTCGATGACGGACGTCTGTGCGGCCTTGATCAGCCATGCCGTGGCCCGCAGTCTGGATTCTGCTCAAGCCTGACCGACCCCAACGGCCGATATCAAGCATGCCGCGCTTGCCGCGGGCTGTGCTCATGGCTGGTTCACGAACATCCCGGAAGACGAAGACCAAAGGTCGGGGTAAGAAGACCCCTATGGACCGGGCCACGCTCGACCGCTGGCTGGCCGGTGGCCTGTTGGCCGTCGCACTGAGCACCGCCCTGGCGCTCGTCCCCATGATGCGGCGCAGCATTCCTGCCGTCACCACCGCTCGCGAAGTGCGATTCATCGCCGCCCCGGAATGGGCGGACGATTCCCTGCTGCGGCATCTGGCCGAAACAGCCTTGAATGCAGACGACGCTGCACCGGATGCCTGCGTCGACCGCGGCACGCTGGTCGGCATCGCCCAGTCGCTCGAAGACTCTGGGTGGTTTGATCAGGTACGGCAGGTGCAACGGACGGCGGACGGCGCACTTGAGGTTGACGCCGTCTTCCTGGCCCCGATGGCCTGGGTCACCGATCGCCACGGCGACGCCGTGGTCGATGGTCAAGGCCGCCTGCTTCCAGAGGCATGTGGATTCACGGAAGGTGCGCACGTGGTCAAGATCACCAGTCCTCGACGTGATCGACCTGTCCGTGCTCGCCGGGCATGGGAAAGCGACGACGTGCATGCAGCGCTCGCCCTGCTGCAGACCATTCAGGACTGTGACTGGATCACGCAGGTCGAAGCGATCGATTGTGATCGCTGGCGACGCAACGGGCACCTTGTGATGGTGACCGACAGTGGCGCTCGCATCATCTGGGGATCGGCGCCGGGCACGGAAACGCCACTGGAAGCACTGTCGCCACGCAAGCTCGTGCGGCTCGACCACCTCTTTCAGAACTCCGGGCGTGTTGACCAGCACCATCGTGGCGAAATCGACTTGACCGACGCGTCGGTCGTCGTTCGCCGGTGAGTTCTCTTCGACGTCGCTGCTTCGTACCGTGCGCACTGGCGTGGACCTGCATCGCCTGGGCGTCCACGATCGGGCTGCGTGCCCCCATCGATCCCTCCCCCGCACTATGGGCACACGCCTCTGGTCGCTTCCTCGCAACGCTCGTGGCCGGCGCCACGCTCGTATGGCCCGCCACCGTGCTGCAGCGGCACACTTCACGATGGTTGTGCTTCGGTGAATCCTTGCTGCTCGCCCTGCTGCTGGGTGCGATCGCATTCGGACTGGGAGCCACAGGCGGCATGCCGGCGTTTCATGCCACCACCGGCGGGACCGTGCTCGCCATGTGGGTACTGGCCATGGGCGGATGGGTCGCTGCTGCCCAGTCACGTCGATGGTGGATCGGCTGGGCAGCATGCCTGTGCACGATCGCCGGCCTGATCGCCAGCAGCACGCTGCCCGAACCGTGGCGTGTGTTCATCGGGCCCCTCGCTGCAGCCTGGGCCATCGCAGACGTACCTGACGCCGCACTGACGCACTGGAGCCTCGCCGTGGGCTGGGCCACGATGATCGGCGCGTCTGGATGGGCAGTGTCTTGCTCAACGCGGACACAACCCGGACAATGCCCGTCGTGATCGAAGCTTCACTTGATCTGCTGCTGCTGGCGGGCCACATCGGCCTGATCGTGTGGATGCTGATCGAGATCCTGCTTCGCAAGGAAGGCACCTCGGACACACGCCTGGCATGGATCACGCTCATCGTGCTGGTGCCCTATCTGGGCGCGCTGGTCTACATGCTGTTCGGCGGCCGTTGGATCGGCAAGCGACGCCGCGCCCTACACCATGCGGCCCACGAGCATGTTGATCTGATGCAACGCCGCGTCAGTGCGGTGCTGGAAGAACAGCAACCCAGCATCCCGCCCCAGTTCAGGCCCATCTTCGACATCGCATCGGCCGTGGGCGACACCGATGCATTGGGCGGCAACAGTCTGCAGCTCTTTGGGCAAGGGGACGGATTCGCTGCCCAGGTCGTGGCCGACATCACAGCCGCCACATCCTCGGTGCATGTGCTTACGTACATCTTTCTTGACGACGACACCGGCCGCCGCTTCGCCGATGCGCTGATCGCCGCGGCGCAGCGCGGCGTGGACGTGCGGCTGTTGGTCGATGCCGTTGGGTCAAAGCGCATGCTGCGCTCCACGCTGCCTGCTGCCATGCGTCAAGCAGGCGTGCAGGTCCACGAAATGCTCCCCGCCAGCCCGCTTCGGGTGGCGTTCGCCCGGATGGATCTGCGCAATCACCGCAAGATCATGGTGATCGACAACGCCATTGGCTGGGCGGGCAGCCGCAACATCGCCTCGCCCGCCTTCGCCGTGAAGGCCGCATTCGCACCGTGGGTCGACTGCATGGTACGAATCACCGGGCCGGCCATCGATGACCTCCAACGCCTCTTTCTTGAGGACTGGTTCCTGGCCACGGATGAAGAGCACCCGGAGTTTCTTCAATCCGCTGCACACTCGACTGCGGGCTGCACCGATCTGCAGGTGATTGGCACGGGCCCGGACTGCGGCATCGATACGTTGCACCAGATCTTGCGCACCTGCTTCCATGCTGCCCGCGACGAGCTCATTCTGACCACGCCGTACTACGTGCCCGACGCGGCCACTGAACTGGCGCTGCGCAATGCCGCCATGCGTGGCGTGCGTACGGTGCTGATCGTGCCCCGTCGCAACGATTCCAAGCTCGTGTCACTGGCCAGTCGAAGTCACTATGCCGACCTCATCCGGGCCGGCGTGGAGATTCACGAGTTCGAAGCTGGCCTGCTGCACGCCAAGACCATGGTGGTCGACCGCGAGGTGTTCATGATCGGATCGGCCAATCTCGATCGCCGCAGCCTCGAACTCAACTTCGAAGTGAGCCTGCTGGGCTGCTGCTCGCAGTTCGCCAGTGAACTGCGCTTTCTGCAGATGTCCTATCTCAATGACAGCACGCCAGTGGACACCGCCACATGGCTGGCTCAACCCTGGCCGCGTCGTCTGATCTGCAATGCAGCAGGACTGTTGAGCCCGCTGCTCTGACTGCGATCAACAGGGACCATAGTTGCCCAGCACGATGAGCAAGTCGTCCACGTCGCTGTCGCCGTCACCGTCGGCATCACCATCGTCGTTGTCGCCCCATCCAGACAGAATCAGCAGGATGTCATCCACGTCGACCGCCCCGCTGTCGTTCAGGTCGCCCGGACACGATGCGTTGCACGCATCGCCGTCGTCGCACGACGTGCCGGCTCCGCCCCAGACAGCACCGAACGCATCACACACCGCCTCGGTCTGATCCACGCAGAAACTGCCGTCCTCCGGACAGCACCAACCCATGGGCTCTGGGCACGACACGCTGTCGCAATCAGTGCCGTCACCCATGAAGGCTCCGCCGAAGAGTTCGCAATCCGACTGGGCCATGACACCTGCACACTCGCCCACCGTGGTGCAACATGCACCCTCGGGGAAGCACACGATGTCACTGCAATCCTGTCCGAAGTGGAACTCACCGCCAAACCCAGCGCACACGTCCTGTTCAACATCCACGCAAGCCCCGGTCGATTCCACGCAACAGGCCCCGGTCTGCACATCACATCCGGCGTCGGCACAACTCACGTTGCCCGGCGTCCACGCGCCGCCGATGGCATCACAGGTGGATTCAGTAGTCTGCTGGCACGATCCGTCGCCGAGACAACATGCACTGTTTGCGTCGGCGCACTCGAACGGCGTGTACGTGGACCGCATCACCCAGTCACCCGATGGCGTGCAGATCGACGGGAACTGCTGGAACGAGAACCACCCCGCACCGCACACGCATAGCGTGCCGTCGATGGCGTCGATCCAGTTGCCGGGTTGTGATGCCAACCCGGACACGTCCGTCGTTGGGAATGCGTTCTGTTGGGGATCCGGAGCGCTCAAGCACGGGACGCCGGGGCTGTGGTGCGCCTCGATGCGGAACGCCACCGTGTAGGCGTGCTCTGGATTGTCATCAATGAAGATCTGTTCGGGATCACCGGGATCCACGAGGATCTGCAGAATGGTTCCGGTGGTGCCAGGCGGCATCACCAGATGCGGCAGGATCGAACCATCGGAGGCGTACGACTCGATCATCGTGCCATTGTCCGGGGTGCCCTGCCAGAGTTCGAACGACCACTCGGTAGTGGTCTGCGTAGTGGCGTTGGCCGTCGCGAACAGCATCTCGGCACTGTGGAAGTGCACAGGGAAGGCATCGGTGTTCAGCACGTAGGAGGCGGCCGCCGCTTCGTGCTGTTCGAATCCTGCCTGCACGATGTACTGCCCGGGCCCGAAATCCGAATCGGTGTGTGCGACTTCCTCCGCGGGACAATTTCTCCGTGGCAGGAGCGGCCGTTCGTCCACTGTGGTCTGACCTGTTGACGGCGACACACGCACCTGCACCAGACGGACGGCATCCAGGCGGACCGATACCTCTTCGGGCTGGCCGGCCCCACATGCAGTCATCAACATCACGGTCGCCGCGGCGGTGTACATCAGCGCATCCTTCCCCCGGAAGTCACACTACCCAGTGTGCCGTGCATCAGGCCCGTGTCAATGCACAGTGCCCGCCTCAACGGCCGAAACCGGCATTGAACTCGCTCAGGCGGCACTGATCGGGGGGAGATACCATCGATCACATGGGCATCAGTAGGCGAGATCTGTTTCGCGGCGGCTGGCGGCGGCGGTCTGACGATCGGCCATCGTCGGGCCCTGACCTGCGATTGACCGTGCTGCAACGGCCGCCTGGCGCCGTGTCTGAGGGCCAGTTCCTCGGCGCGTGCACACGATGTGGTGACTGCGGGGAGGCCTGTCCGCCCCAGGCGATCGTGATGGCCGATGCCGCATGTGGCGAACATCGTGCCGGCACGCCCATGATCCGCGCGGACATTCAGGCATGCGTCATGTGCACTGATCTCCCCTGCATCAGCGCCTGCGAACCCGGCGTGTTACGTCGTGAGCTTCCCGTGGTCATGGCGCAGGTGCATGTGCATGAAGGTGGCTGCCTCGCCTGGCAGGGCGAACTGTGCCGTGTGTGTGTTGACGCGTGCCCCGTGGAAGATGCAATCCTGCTGGATCCTGGCGATCGTCCCCGCATCGATCCATCGGCCTGCACAGGATGCGGCACATGCCTGCAGGTGTGCCCTGTGGGCGCTCACGGCATTCAGTTCGAACCAAACGAGGCACGCCCCTTCGCGCCCTTAGGCTGACTCAACGCAGGGCGATGTCGGCAAGCAATCCGGTGCGAATGCCGTGCTCATGCACCTGCAGCATCTCCACCTGGAGATGACGCATGCACGCATCCAGCAACGCGATGCCTGCCGGCAGAATCTCAGCTCGCGCCTGCGTTGTGCCCGCCGCAGCCATTCGAGCCTCGACGGTGCTGTGCTGCAACTGCTCGCGCAACGCCATGACATCGTCCCGTTCCAACAGCAATCGATCCGCGCCGTTGATGCCTGTCCCAACCGGCGGCATGCCGAAGTGCACCATTCGACCGGCAAGCGTGACGATGCCGCCACACCCGAATGCACGATCCACTCGTGCATGTGGCTCGATCGTGTCGAGTGCTTCGCTGATCGCTGCATCAAGCGCATCGATCTGTGCCGCCGTCAACGCATCGGCACCGCGCAGTTCAAGCCGATCGGTCAGTCGAACGGCACCGATGGGCATCGACACCCTGCGCTGAACGAGCCCGCCTTGTGACCGGACGATTTCCGTGCTGCCTCCGCCGATGTCCAGCATGACGGCGTCATGAATGGGCATGCCCGATGAAGCCTCGATCGACCGTGACACCAGATGGGCTTCTTCTTCACCGCTGAGGCACCGCATCGGCACACCTGCAGCGGCGGACACGGCGTCTTCCAACGCTTTGCCGTCAGTCGCCTCACGTGCCGCGCTTGTGCCGACCACGTCGATGCGTCTGGCCCCGGCGAGCCGTGCTCTGGTAGCGAAGGCGCCGACAGCGTGCGCCACTGATCCGATCACGTCCGATCCCAGGGCGCCGTCAAGTTCGACCTGACGGCCGATCTGCAGCGTGAACCGATCGGTCTGCGTGATGCGGACGTGCCCTTGGCCGTCGACATCACCCACCGCGAGTTTCACGCTATTGCTGCCGATGTCGATCGCGGCGACGAGCATGTCAAGCGTCCAGCAACATGATGCCAGGTTCGAGGGCGTCATCCTGATCGGCTGTTCGCACGCTAGTGCGATAGCCCTTCTGGATGGTCGCCGCACCCCAGGCGCCGTCGGCTCGAAGTGCAAGCATGGCCACGGTCTGTTCGCACGTGAGTGCGCCGGCATCCATGATGCGGCGCAGGGCCGCGGCACAGGCCTCTGCAGGCTCATCTCCAGCAGCCATGCGCTCGACCACGTAGAACGAACTGCACTCGCCCATGACCAGCTCACCGGTCCCCGTCCCCGTGGCACCGCCGACACTAGGCCGCACGTACAAACCGTGTCCGATGATCGGCGAATCTCCCACCCGACCAGGCACTTTCCAGGCCATGCCGCTGGTGGAGCATGCTCCGGCGATGGTGCCGTGTGTGTCGATCGCAAGCGTGCCGATCGTGTCGTGATTGCGCCATCGCGCTTCATCGGGGTGCAGGCCGCCTGCAGGCGGCGCACCAGAAGCCCCCTGCGCTTCGTGCCGAGACTTCCACGCCTCGAGCGCAACGGGCGCCAGTACGGGCTCGGGCTCGATGCCGTGGGCGTCCGCGAAATCATCGGCCAGCGGCCCCACGAGCATGATGTGCTCGGTGGAGTCCATCACGCGGCGAGCGATAGACACCGGATGCCGATGCCGCTCGATGGCGGCCACTGATCCGCATGCCCGGGGTGACAGCATGATGCACCCATCGAGCGTCATGCGACCCTCGCGGTCGGGCCGACCGCCCCACCCCACCGAATCCACTTCAACGTCGTCTTCGACCACGCGGCAGACCTTTTCCACGGCATCGATGGCGTGCCCGCCGTCGAGCAATGTGGGCCAGGCCGCAGCATGACCACGGCGGCCGAAGGACCATGTCGACACGATGATTGGGCTGGCCATGGGAGCAGCGTACACTGACCGCATGCGACTTCCCTGCCTCGTTCTTGTGCTGCTTGGTCTGGCGGCCTGCACCAGTGCCCCGTCGATGACGGCCACCGTGCATGCTGAACCTGTGGGCGAGGGACAGGTGCTCGTCGCTGTGGAGATCCAGCGTGGATCCACCATGCTGGCCACGCCCAAGGTGATCTGTGCCTATGGTGAGCCTGCCGCCATTGAGCTGATCGAAGAGGGACGCAGCGTGCATGTGCATGTCACGCCTCCAGAATCCGCCTCGGACGGGATCGTGACGGTTGAGGTGCACATCGAGGATGACGCGGGCACCAGCACACAGGTCATCGAAGTGCCGCTGGAAGGCTCTGAGACGGCTCATGCCAGCGTCGATTGACCGCTGAGGCGATTGCTGCGACACTGCCTGTGCGGAGGTCCAGCGGGCCTCCGCCGTGCGTTTGACCACGAAAGGAATCGACGATGGAATTCATCACCGAAGACGACAAGATCAAACTGCAGGAAGAGCTCAGCGATCGCATCAAGCGACGCAAGGAGATCTCCGATCGCATCGGTCGTGCTCGTGAACTGGGCGACCTCAAGGAGAACGGCGAGTACCACGCCGCCCGTGAGGACCAGGGCATGAACGAGGCCCGCATCAAGCTGCTGGAAGAACGCCTCGCCACGGCAGTCGTGGCTGATACCGACGACGTCCCCAAGGACATGGTCTTCCTCGGCGCCATCGTCCGGCTCAAGGACCTCACCACCGACGACGAAGATCTGTACAAGCTCGTCGGCGAAGCTAGCGGCCGGTACGACCTCGACTACGTGGAAGTCACGTCGAACTCCAATCTTGGCCAGGCTCTCATGAAGACCCACGTAGGTGAGCAGATTCGCGTGGACCTTCCTCGCGGCGCCAAGACGTTCGAGATTCTCGAGATCGTCACATGAGCGATCGATGGCTGGTCTATCTGGCCGGCGAGATCCACACGGACTGGCGAGACGTCATCGCCAAGGGCGTGGCCGATGCCGGCCTTCCTGTCGACCTCACAGGACCGGTCACCGTGCATGACGACTCCGACGACTGCGGCGCTGCCATCGTGGGCGAGCCGTGTCCGGACAGCCCGTCCAACGCATTCTGGCGTGACCATCTCGGTGGTTCACTCAATGGCATTCGCACCCGCACCTTGCTTGATCGAGCAGATGTCGTGGTGGCGAGATTCGGCGAAAAATACCGCCAATGGAATGCCGCCTTCGATGCGGGCCAGGCCGTCGTGGCCGGCACACCGCTCATCACCCTGCACGATGACAGCCTCGATCACGCGCTCAAGGAAGTTGATGCCGGCGCGTCGATAGTCTGTCGCACACCCGAGCAGGTGGTCAAGGCGTTGATCTGGGTGGTCTCAGGCCGACTCGTCCGCTGACGACGCCGCGCGGGCCTGTACGAAGGACCGCACGCCCAACACCATTAATCCAAGACAGAACGCTGCCATCAGGCTTTGGCTCCAGAGCTTGGCCCAGTGAATCGAAGCGAGCTGTGCCTTGGCTTCCAAGGAAGTCATCCCACTCTCGTTGACCAATGCAGACACCTTCGTTGCAGGCGCTGGTTCCTGCATGAACCCCGGCACTGCTTTCCACAAGGCGGCCGCAGCACCGAGCAAAGCCAGCAGCATGACCACATGCATGATGTGCTTCCGTGCGCCTGGCGCACACATCGCGACGGCACCGAACAGCATGAAAAGGCCGCCGGGGATCGCGGGAATGGCCGCTGTGAACGAACCACTACTGGAGGCCATCCAGAAGCCAAGACCCTGAAGCACCAGCAGTACACCGAAGACGATTGTCAGTCGAGGCATCATGGCTCGCATGATACTCCCGTCAATCTCCCCGATCAGGGGGACCAGTGGGCCAAAACCATCAGGATGTCGGCCGCCGACACGGTGCCGTCGCCGGTCACATCCGCTGTGCAGCTCGACGTACAGCCAAACTCACTGATGATGAGCAGAATGTCGCTCACGTTCACCACGCCGTCGCCGTTGGCGTCGCCCGTGATTGCATCCAATTCGATCGTGAACGCATTGCCTATGCTGCCACCGGTGTTGCCATCGCCATCGCGGGCGATCACGCGAATGCGAGCACTCGTGGTGCCGACATCAGGCGCCGCAAAGGTGTGGAAGCCGTCATCGGCCGTCGCCGTGGCCAGTGTTGTCCACGAGTTGCCGTTGTCAGCGGAGAACTCAATGTCGACATTGACCACGTCGAACTCGTCGTCATCCGTGATCCAGCTCACCACGATGTTCTGTCCGGCGTCGTAGGTGGCGCCTTCCAGCGGCACTCGAACGCAGCTCGTGGGATGCACGCCTCCGACATGGGCCGGCATGTGCATGGTGATGCAGTGCATCACACCGGCGCTGTAGGCGAGATCATCGCACGTGATCTGCACGATGGTCCGGTCAGGCATCGCCGCCTGCACCGTGGCCAGTGCCTGATTGTCGTACGTATCTGAGATGTCCTGGTACTTGGGCAGCAGCACCAGATCGTTGCACAGCACCATGTTGGTGTAGGTGAAGTGGCTCCAACCAGAGTCGAATGCGGGCGTGCGATGCACTGTCCAACCAAGGCCCTGGTAGTACGAGGTCGCCCAATCACAGATGTTGTCCTGCACGCTGCCAGATGCCGTCGGCCAGTCACTGATGATGATCTCGGTGTCGCCGATGATCTGCATCCACATGTCGATGTGCTGCGTGGAATCGACATTGGTGGGGAATGGATCGTGGAGATAGGTTTCCACGTTCTGATAGTCACGCCAGACACCGATGATCTGGGCATCTGTCATGCCCAGATTCTCATTGTTGATGAGACGAGTGGCTGCCGCGGTACCGATGCCGTTGAGGTGGTAGTTACCACCACCATGCACCAGGTCGTGCTCGTAGTACACGTGTCCGACCTGATTGCAGAACCAACTGGACCACGCATCATCGTTGGGCCGCGGTCGGTTGTAGATGTGATCCACGATGCCACGACACTCACCTTCGAAGATGTAGCGTGGGCCGTAATCACGAATCCAAACAGTGTCCGTGGCATGCACGAACGTGTGTACTCGAGCGGGATCGGCGCCAGCACTGATCATGCTGCTGCGCGCTGAGTTGGCTTCGCTGTTGGAGTCACACGCCACGTACACGTCGGCCTGTCCGGTGGTGGTGATCTGCGCCGCCATCTGCCGCACGATGGTCGTGTAGCCCTCCCAGGCCAGGATGATGCCGGCCATGGGCTCATACTCACTGGCGCACCGCACCGGGCCGATGGGCGGGGCCGTCGCTGCACGGTGCCCGATCACGCCACCACCGCCGAGCCATCTCGACTCGACCGCGGTCATGGCCTTGGGAATCGCTGCGCCCTCAGGAAAGACCAGATCACCATTCACGACCACCGGCTGATCCCAATCGGGATGCTGCTCGGGCACATCCGCCATCGCCAAGCACGATGATGCGGAGGCAACGACAGCCGTCAAACTGGTGATTGTGTAGTGCATTGACATCTCTCCTGCCGTCTATTGGACCCCGAAAAGGGGCCTCAGGCAAGCGCCGATACGCAGGAGGGCGGCCTCAGGATGCGATGGCTTCCAGGATTGCGTCCCCCCACCGTTCCACACGATGGTCACCGATCCCCTCGATCCCCAGAAGCTCCGCCTTGGTGGCCGGTCGCTGCTGGGCCATGGCCCGCAGCGAGACGTCGTTGAACACCACATAGGCCGGCACACCATGGCTCGCTGCGAGGGTGCGGCGAACACTGCGCAGCCGCCTGAGCAGATCGGGATCGGCCTTGCCGTGATTGTCGAACGCCCTAATGGGTCGCCCCGGTGGTGCCACAAGTTGCGCCTGCGCCTCGCCCATCATCACCGCCCGGCCGTCCGCTGTGAGTTGAATCACGGGCCACTCGTCTGCGGTGCGCTGCAGCAAACCCAGATGCACACACTGCCAGCAGAGATTGGTGAGCGTGGCGGTGTCGACATGACCCAGCAGCCCGTGCACGCTCAGACGGTCATGCCCACGCTGCACCACCGCCGAGGCCACTGAACCCCGCAGCACATTGACCACGTAACCAATGCCGTACCGTTGATCCAACCGAGCCACGGCGGAGAGGATCTTGCGGGCGATCGTGTCCCCGTCGTGCACGAGCGACACCTCGCCCAGACAGACATCGCATTGCCCGCAGTTCGACTCCGGAGCCGTGGCGCCGAAGTGCCTGGCCAACACGGCCCGACGGCACTGCGCCGTGGAACAGAACCCCGTCATGGCGTCGAGCAATGCTGCACGAGCCGGGTCGCCCTCAGGCGCAAGCGAATTCCATCGCGCCGCGTCGGCACCGCTCCACAACAGCACGCACTCCGCGGGCAAGCCATCACGCCCTGCCCGGCCACTTTCCTGTTGCCATGCCTCGATGCTCGCTGGCATACCGGCATGCACCACGCATCGCACGTCTCCACGATCGATTCCCATACCAAAAGCGACCGTCGCCGCCACGACGTTCAATCGCTCCGCGGTAAAGGCCTCGTGTACAGCACGTCGTGCGTTAGGGTCTAGGCCCGCGTGGTACGCATTCACCGAGAATCCCTTGCCGGACAACCACTGGGCCATCGCTTCGGTGGACTTGCGTGTGGGGCAGTACACGATGGCGGCCTGTCCCTTGTGACGCGACAACGCCTCATGGACCTGCGCGTACTTGTCCACGCGTGGTTGCACCCGATACAGCAGGTTGGGGCGATCCAATTGCCCCACCAGACGCACCGGATCTCGCAATCCCAGTTGCTGCACGATGTCCTGTTGCAC
The DNA here is from genome assembly GCA_022446965.1 of Phycisphaerales bacterium. Lineage (GTDB taxonomy): Bacteria > Planctomycetota > Phycisphaerae > Phycisphaerales > SM1A02 > JABAAC01. The sequence goes on along the minus strand of JAKVBV010000005.1, from coordinate 26,672 downwards.
CCGCTCGGTCGCCGTCGCGGTGCACGCGTGCAGTGACACGTCACCCAACATGCCACGCAACTGACCGAGCTGGCGATACTCCGGCCTGAAGTCATGCCCCCACTGGCTGATGCAATGCGCCTCGTCGATCGTCACCGACCGCACGCGGGCATCCTGCAACCGAGCCGCAAACCCCGGCAACATCATGCGTTCGGGGGACACGAACAACAATCGCAACTGCCCGGCCCCAAGCGCCTGCTCTACAGCCTGTCGCTGCGCGGCGTCTTGATCCGCGTACAGCGCACCCGCTGGGTATCCCACGGCCTGCAGCGCATCTACTTGGTCCTTCATCAAGGCGATGAGCGGCGACACCACCACGTGCAACGACGCATCGAGCAACGGCGGCACCTGATAGCACAGGCTCTTGCCGCCTCCGGTTGGCAGCACCAGCAGCCAGTCTCTTTGGCGGACGGTGGCTGTGATGGCATCCAGCTGCAACGGGCGCAGCGACGTCCATCCCCAGACGTGGCGAACCACGTCGAGCACCTGCGCCTCCGTGACTTGCGGTGCAACGGCTTCCATGCCGGACACAGCCTACCCGGCCGACCGCCTAGGATGCCCCTGCCAAGGAGCGAACCGCGTGTCTGACCTGTCCGACTTTCGACGCCGCATCGATGAACTTGACGCCCGCCTCATCGAACTGCTCAGTGAGCGGGCCACCATTGTGGAGTCGGTGGGCGAAGCCAAGCGACGTGACGGCGGGCCGATCTACGCCCCTGACCGCGAACGCAAGGTGCTCGAACGCATCAAGGACATGAACCCCGGTCCACTGCCCAATCGCACAATGGAGGCGATCTGGCGTGAACTCATGTCGGGCTCGTTCGCCCTCGAGCAGCCACTGACCATCGCCTTCCTCGGCCCTGAAGGATCATTCAGCCATGCTGCAGCCCGACGGCACTTCGGTGCCAGCGTCGCCTTCAGCCCGGTGGACACCATCAACGATGTCTTCCGCGATGTCGCCAGCCGATCCACGCAATACGGCATCGTGCCGTGGGAGAACAGTCTCATCGGTGGCATCACCGACAGCCACGATGCCTTCGCCAGATACGACGTGCCCGTGTGCGCCGAATCAATGATCGAAGTGCACCACTGTGCAATCTGCCAGAAGGGGCTCGATGCGGTCACCCGCATCGCGTCCAAGCCACAGGTGCTCGGGCAGTGCCGAGCATGGATCACGCAGCACCTCCCTTCCGCTGAAGTCGTACCCACCACTTCGTCGGCGCAAGCTGTTCGCATGGCCGCTGAAGACGACACACTGTGCGCGGTGGGATCATCGCTGGCGGCGTCAATCCATGGTGTCACGGTGCAAGCCGAGGGCATCGAAGATCGACCTGGCAACATCACACGCTTTCTGGTGCTGGGCGAGCAGCGGCCGGACCCTACGGGATGCGACAAGACTTCCCTGCTTTTCATCACGGGACACCATCCCGGCGCACTGGTCGACGTGCTCGCGTGTTTCCGCGATGCCGGCATCAATCTCAGCCACATCGACAAGCGGCCCAGCGGCGCCCGGAACTGGGAATACACGTTCTTCGCCGACGCCGATGCGCATCGTGACGACCCTGCCATGCACAGCGCCGTCGAGGCGGCAGCAGCCCTGTGCCAACGCTTCGCCGTGCTGGGCTCATACCCCCGCGCCGGCGACGTACTTCAGCCGGCCGAGTGATCCACCAGCGGCCTGCACGACTCCGCCCATGGGGGCACCAGCACGTGCAACGGGTTCGCGTCGATCTCCATGTGCATGCTGGCAACAGCACCATCACCCCATGGCGGATCGCCATCAATCTGCAGTGGCGCCGGTGATGCACATGTCACCTGTACAGACCGTCCTCTGACTGACCTTGCATCTACCGAGCGTAGATGCATGCCCAATCGACATCGCGCCGCCCATGCCAACATGCCCCAACCAGAGCGGGCGGGAAGAAAGACCACATCCAACTGCCCATCGTTCACTCTGGCCTGCGGTGCCGGATCAAACCGCCATCCGTAGTCCGGTGCGTTGGCGATGATGAGCCACCCTGGCGTGTTCTCGACCACCATGTGGTCATCCACCGTGACCGTGCACACTGGCGGCTCATGATGCATCAATCGTGACGCCATGCTCTTCACGTACAGCCACTTGCTGAGGCTTGAACCGCGTGCTGCCGTGACATCGTGCACGATCTGTGCATCGAGACCGATCGAGGCCATCAACACTGAAGGCTCACCGTTGCAGCGAGCCAGATCGATGGGCACACAGTGTCCGTGCTCCACCGTGCTGACGACATCGTCAACCGAACGACGCATGCGCATGCCACGGGCGAGCAGATTCTCCGTGCCCATGGGGACATGCACGAACGGCGTGCCCACCGCGGCGGCGGCACCCGCCACTGAGCGCACGGTCCCATCTCCACCGATCACGCACATCACATCGATGCCATCGAGACCAGCTGTCAATTCGGCGGTGAAGTCGTCAGGCGAGGTCTGAAACTTGTCCACTCCATGGCCCTGATGCTGCATGGCATCGTGCAGCTCATCCGCCAGACGCGCACCGGCACCACGACCGGACACAGGATTGAAGACGAGCAACACGCGCATTGAGCAGGCACCTTGACAGCGGCCGCAGATGGCCGCGCTGAACGGGCATAGACTACAGGTGATGCACCCGCGCTCTCGACGACAGTTCATCAGCCATACCGCCGCCGTCAGCCTAGGCTTCCTCGGGCTGGGCAAGGTCCGTGCGGATGAGGGTGGCAGTTGGCTGATCGAACAAATGGGCTACGGCCCACTGGTGCCTGATCCCGCGGGCAAACTGGATCTCCCCGCCGGCTTCACCTATCGCACGCTGTCCCTGGCGGGCACGCCGATGGACGATGGCCTGTTGGTGCCCGGGCGGCACGACGGGATGGCGGCCTTCCCCGGGCCGATGGGGACCACGATTCTCATGCGCAATCACGAGATCGCGCACATCCACACTGAGGTCCACAGCCCATGGGGTGATGATTGGAGCCGGTGGCGCCGTATCAATCCGGATCTCATCTGGGATCGCGGCCGCGGCATGTTCGGCCATCCCCTGCCATGCCGTGGCGGCGTGACGCGGATCACCTACGACACCCGTCGACAACGTGTGGTGGAGCAACATCTGGCGCTGGCCGGCACCGAGTACAACTGTGCTGGTGGCCCAACGCCGTGGCAGTCATGGATCTCATGCGAGGAATACGTCACTGGCCCTGAACATGGCGCGCCCTGGACCAAACGACACGGCTATTGCTTCGACGTTCCGGTCCAGGGCACCGGGCTCTGCCGTCCCGAGCCGATCATCCCCATGGGCCGTTTTCGCCACGAAGCGGTCGCCGTCGATCCCCGCACCGGTGTGATCTACCTCACGGAAGATCGCGAAGACGGCGTCTTCTTCCGCTTCATCCCCGATGTTCATGATCGCCCTGCCGAAGGCGGTCGCCTCCAGGCCCTGTGCCTTGATGGCTGCGCCTCAGCGGACACCCGCGACTGGGATGCATCGATGCCACTTGTGCGCGATGTTCCCGAATCGGTGCACTGGATCGACGTGGAAGACGTGGACAGCCACGACGATTCCCTTCGATATCAGTGCTACAAGCGCGGCGCGGCTCGGTTTGCCCGAGCGGAAGGGTGTTGGATGGGTGACAACGAAGTGTGGTTCGCCTGCACCACAGGCGGACGCACCAAACACGGGCAACTCATGCGGTATCGGCCCAGTCGCTTCGAAGGCACGCCGGGTGAAGACGCCCATCCTGGCTCGATCGAGCTCTTTCTGCAGCCCGACGATCCCAGCGTGATTGAGAACGCCGACAACATCACCATGGCGCCCTGGGGCGACATCATCGTGTGCGAAGACGGCTCCGGCGGCGACCGGTTGCTGGGGGTCACACCCTCGGGCAAGGTGTATCGCATCGCCGCCAATCGAGCCTCGTCCACCGAGTTCGCGGGCGCGTGCTTCTCTCCGGACGGCACCACCTTGTTTGTGAACCAACAGAAACCCGGTGTCACCCTCGCGATCACCGGGCCGTGGCGTAACGCTTGAACGGAGGCCTGACATGTGCCTGCCCCTTCTCATCCTGACATCAGCCCTGTCGTCCCCGACGATCGTCGCCGCCGAGCCGCGAGCGGACGGCGTGCTCGTCACATTCGATACCGAGATTGACCCAACATGGGGGCAGGCGTCGCGGTGGATGTGCACCGGCCATCTGATCACCGACGCCATCATGGCCCCAGATGGACATCGTGTGTTCCTTCGCACCACCGGTGGACCGGCTGGACGACATCTCGTTGCGATCGATGACGGACCAAGCACGGTGTTCGATGCCGTGGGCGATGCACATCGGCCCGGCCCCGACTTTGCCGCAAGCGAACATCCGGTTGTTGAGAAGCTCGATCGCACCGCACCCGAAGGCGCGATCGTCTTGTTCGGCGGCCACGGCACGCCCAATCTCCGCATGCGCAATGGTGGACCGGTGCAATGGAAGATCATCGGCGACGCACTGCATGTGCAGCGCGGGACAGGTGATGCCGTCAGCACCACCCCACTGGGCAGCGGCCGGTATCACGTGGAGTGGCGTTCACCCGCCGGCGGAGATCCTCAAAAGCAGGACGGGGGCAACAGTGGCGTGAAGATTGCCTCACGCTACGAGGTGCAGATTCTCAATACAGAGGGACACCCCCGCCCGGCGCGATTCAACGAAGCCGGGTCGATCTACCGGATCAAGGCGGCCGATCGCAATGTCGCACTGGGCCCGGACCACTGGCAGGTGTATGACATCTGGTTCACCGAGCCACTCTGGCATGACGGTGAGAAGATCGCTGACGCTCGCATGACGGTGTGGTGGAACGGCGTCCTGGTACACGATGACGTACTGGTGCCGAACAAGACCGGTGCCTCAGAAGCCGAAGGCATCGAGCCTCGCCCCCTGCTGCTGCAGGATCACCATCACGCCGGTGAAGGCGATGTGTGCTTCCGAAACATCTGGTTCATGCCCACGTCGCGGGATGACTCATGAACACGGGCCCCAGTTGCCAAGCATGATGAGCAGGTCATCCACGCCGACGATGCCATCACCGTTGACGTCAACCGGGTCATCTGTGGACTGGCCCCACAGCGCCAACATGGCGAGCAGGTCATCAACTGCCACCTGGCCGTTGCCATCCACGTCGCCAGGACATGGCTGGGTGTCATCACACACAAAGGTGTCCACCTGCAGATTGTCGATGCCGCCTTCGACCAGTGAAGGCGAATCGAGATCGCCGATGGTCCAGCGTACACGCACTTGATCGGTGGGCATGACGTACTCGGACACCACAAAGCTGACGTTCTCCCACTGGCCAGCGGTGCCACCGGTTTCGTGGACCCATGTCCAGGAAGCACCGTTGTCATTGCTGACTTCGGTGACCAGGGTGTCGTACCTCTCGCTCTCGAACATCCACCGGGCGTAGGTGATGGTGCCGTCGCCAACGCTCAGATCGAGCACGGGAGAGATGAGCCGGGTACGACCGTTGTCCACATCGGCTTCACCCACGGAACCACCGACAGATCCGTTCTGCGTGATCCATGCCCGCACGGCATCGGCACCTGCGGTGGCGTCGTCCTCGGGCTGTGCTTGCGCGGTGCCGAACAGCGTACCGATCGGATCCACCCGAACCCATTCGCCGGTTTCGAGGCTTTCGTCGGAGTCGATCATCCAGCCTTCGGTGTCCTGCTCCATGTCGTCACGCATCAGCATTTCTTGACCGTCGGCAGCAATGGCCACGTATCCGCCCGTTGACGGATCGGCGTAGCTGTTGCCGGACAGATCTTCCGCGGCTACACGGAACTCACGCCGGTCCACGCAGGCGGTCGCCGGAAGCAAACCACTGAATCGGTTGTCCCCCAGTGCCTTCAGCGCCACGTCGTCCCACGCAGTCTCGCCTTCGAGCCGCGTGTACAGATGCACGGAACCCTCGGCGGGCATGGTGCCACCGATCGCCTCGATGCGAATGACGATTTCGTGGGGCGTATCGGGAGTGATGAAACTCGGGATGCCCGACTCCCAGTAGAAGACCAGACCAACCGGCGGCTTGTTCATCCACACGGTCGTGCCGGTGCACAGCCCGGCAACCAGATCGAGCCAGCCGTCGCCGTTGATGTCCATGATCGCGACGTCGTGCCAACCCTCCAGTTCACTGCCTGAAATGCCGGTGCTAGGATTATCGAACGTGACATCGGGGAAGTCGGCCTTGTTCCGCAGCAGATGCGTGGTGCGCGAGCAGCCGGGAATGTCGACATCGACATCGGTGATGATGATGTCGCCGTTGCCGTCGTTGTCCAGATCGCGGATGTAGGCGTCGCCGCCGAAACCACTGGTGTACGAATTGAAGGTGCGCTGCGACCAGTTCACTTGACCATTGCCGCCATTGCCCTGGTTCAGGTAGTAGCTGTCCACACCGTCATCGACCACGACAAGATCCAGACGACCATCGCCGTTGAGATCACCGGTCGTGACGAAGTACGGCGCCAACTGATCGACGATCTGGTACCCGTTGAAGTAGCCGGGATTCTGAGGATTGTTGTAGGTGATGGCAATGTGCTGCGGCGGATTCAGCGACGTTTGCTTGATGATGTCAAGTGCGCCGTCCTCGTTCACGTCCCACATTTCACTGGCGGCCCCGAAGGCGGACAACAGCATTTCGCTGGTCATGCGCTGCACGCTTTCGTCCGTGAACCAGCCATTGCCGTCATTGATCAGAAGACGGTTGTTGTAATCGAATATCTGGGTGGTGCCTGAGTCGTAGTCACCGAAGTACAGATCGAGATCACCGTCGTCGTCGATGTCGCCTGCTACGACCGAACAGAACCGCGGACCGGCGGTGCCATGCATCTCAGGAATGCGACCATCTTCGAAGCGCAACCCGAGCCAGTTGCCATCCTGTTCGCCGAGGTTGATGTACACACGCGGGTGGGACAAATGGCGCACCGAATTGTCGGTGAGTGTGGTAGCCGTGACGACATCGAGCCAGCCGTCACCGTTGAGGTCGGCCATCTTCACGTCGCGGTCGTTGGTGGGCGTGAGAAAGCCCTGATCACCATCCACATTCGACGCGATAGCGTAGACCGATGTGCGGTCGACCAACACGCCATCTTCATTCATGAACAGAATGTTGATGTCTCGTCCGGTGGACGTGAATGGTTCCTTGCGGACACAGATCAGATCTTCATCGCCATCGTTGTCGATGTCACCGACGGCGTAGTCCTTCTCTTCCGTGTCATTCGCACCGACCGATGGATCGGACGACAGCCGCGCAGACGTCTGGTCTTCGAACTCCACCCAATCGGCCATGCCAACAGCAGTGGCGGTCAGCAGAACACACGTCGAGATCAACACTCGCATCATGGCTTGGACTCCTCGATCACGGGCAGTCCCCCCAGCCTGAGATGATCCCCAGAATATCGTTTACACCCACCAGACCGTCGCCATCGATGTCGGCCGGACAAGAAGAACATGGCCCCCATGCACTGAGCACCATCAGAATGTCGTTGGCATCAACGGCCCCGTTGCCGCTGATATCGGCCGGACAAGGCTCGCAGACATCCAAAATGCCGTCCTGGTCTTGGTCCAGCGATGGATCGCCAAAGATCTGCACGATGTCGGCCGTGCCATTGGCATCACAATCCGCAACCTCTTCCAGGGACTGCACATAGAACACGAGATCTGCGGCGGTCACGGCCTGATCTTCGTCGTGATCATGCACCGCACAGGGGTCATTCGGGCCGATGATGGCGTCGATCATGCTGCAGGGCAACACGCCGTTGGGATCGTAGAAATCCGCGATGTCGACGAGGTCGTCGCCATTGGCGTCGAATTGAGCCTTGCCCAGTGAATCCAGAAACTTGATCAGGGCCTGCTGATCTTCGCTCGACAGCGCCGACCAGGCCTCGGCAGCAGCCGCGCCCTGCGATCCGCTGGCGCCGTGAAGTCCGATGGCTTCCACCACTCGAGTTTCAAAGGTGCCACCATTGACACGGCCGTCGTGCCACATCGGATTGCGACGCCGCACGCCCCACAGAGGCGGCGTACGCAGCTCGCGAATGCCGGCAGTCCCGTCGGCGATGCCGTCTGCAGCGGCGCCCATGTCATGCAGCAGCCAGTCGCTGTACGTGCGAATTGTCTGATTGCGCAGCACGTCTTCCAGATCCGCATCGGCCCGGGTGGTGAACGACGGATGGTGGCACACAGCGCAGCCGATGGTGTTGAACACCACCTCCCCCGCCATACCACTACGCGGCATCTGTGGCGGCGCTGCGAGGTAGCGTTGAAAATCGGTGATGGCCTGCGTGAACGACACGCCGTCCACGAAGGGCTCTTCCGGGTCGGCTACGGTGTCACAGGCTTCAACCATGGACCAGTCGCCTTGCGGCGCATTTTCCACCGGCAGCAGTTCGCTGGTGATCCCCATCTCCTGCAGCGACGCATCCGCACTGAACGACAGCACCGTGGCGAGTTGCGCCTTCCAACCGAAGCGACCCACACGCTCAGGGCCACCTTCAATGGGGATGCCCGTCCGTGCCGTGCCACGCTGCGCCGTTGGTTGCGCATCACGCACGGCGAGAATGTCCGCATCCGGAATCGCCTCAATGAGGCCGTAGCCCAATGCTCCGGGGGTCACTCTGAAGCTCGTCACATTCGCCCCGCTTGGAATCACTTCTTGGCATGCGTCATCCAGCGCGTTGGCCTGCAGCAGGCTGCCGCCAAGATCCGCCATCGGATCAAAACCGCCCTTCTTGTCCATGCGGCCAAAGCGGGTCACTTGCTGAGCGCCTGCACCACCAACGGGTGCGTTGTGGCAACTGGCGCAGGAGGTCTGATTGAAGCCCGGGCCCAGACCGTCGTCCACACCGAAGTTCATGGAATAGAGGTCCAACCCAACAAGAAAGCGCTGCACCTGCTCAGCGGTCAATCCGTTGAGTGGGGCACCCATCTGCGGCTGCAGCTCACCCGGGCCCGCAAGACTGCAGGCGAGCAGTAGACTTGAGCACAGTGCCATGTGCCATCGCTCCTTGCCCCACGACCACTCAACTCTATCCCCGCCTTGCATTGGACGCGAGCAAAAGCCCTCGATCCTGAGGCGAAGCTGGCTCCTGATGCCCCTGAGGGTGGCGGTATTGGCTGTCATTGCTGGTGCGGGGTCTCTTTTGGGGTGTGATCGTTCCGCAGAGGCTCCAGTGGTTCCCAAGACGGTCAAGACGCCCCCATTGCAGGACGCACTGCTGGAGCCATGGCACTTCATCGAAACTGGCCGCCCGGATGTGGCCCGTGTTCGACTTCGACGCCTTGTCCCTGATGACCGCTGGTCTGCCCAGAGCGCCTTTCTCATGGGGCTCACGTATCACGTTGAAGATCGCTACGGCAGCGCCCTGCCCTGGCTCGAGCGTGCCTGCACCAGCCCTGAGGTGTACCCCCCTGCCGAGCATTTCCGAGGGTGGGCCTTGTACTGGTTGGGCCGGCCAGATGATGCACTCAATGCCTTCGCCCGACACCTTGAACTCACACCAACCGAAGGCGACTCTCACTTCGGCTTGGCCTTGATTCACCTTGATGCGGCGCACTGGGATGCAGCTGAACACCATCTGCGCCGCGCCATGGACCTGCAACAGCAGCGCGGCGATCGACAGGACGGTGTGGCCAAGGCCAAGGCTCGCATGGCTGAAGTCGTGGAACTCCGTGACAGCGATCTGGAGCAGGCCCAACAACTGCTCGCCGAGGCGCTCGCGCTTGACGGCACCATGTACGAGGCGGGTTTCAAACGAGCGCGGCTCTTGCAGCAACTTGGTCGCAGTGATGAAGCCAACGCCCAGCATGCCGACGCCGTCACCGCACGAGAGGCGGCCCGCCAGTGAGTGTGGCTAAGGGCATCGCACTGCTTGGGGTCGTGCTGATCGGGATTGCCCTCGTGGTGATGCGTTCGGAGCCGACGATGGCGCCAGCGCCGCCCTCGCCGTCTGAGCTGATGTTCACCACGCTGCACGCACTTCCTGTGACTCCAACGAGTGGTGCAGCTTTGCCCACGGCCATCCCTGAAGTCAACGGCATTGGATTGGCTGTGCTTGATGTCGATGACGACGGTACGATGGAACTGTTCGTCGCCAATGGTGCCACGTTGGATGACCCCGAGTCCGGTCCGGGCTGCGCCCTGATCGACACCTCGCCGCCGTGGCGTGATCGAACTGCGGAGGCTGGCATCAACATCACCCGTTGGGCAACCAGCGCCACCCCGTTCGACATGGACGGTGATGGCGACACCGATCTCCATGTCACGTGCATCGGCCCCAATGTCATGCTCCGCAATGACGGTGGCACATTCACCGACATCACCGCGACATCGGGCCTTGGCAATGACGGCTGGGGCACCTGCGCTGCAGTTGGAGATATCGACGGCGACGGCTGGACAGATCTGTACGTCGTCAACTACCTCCACTGGTCCTTTGATGACCCGGTGCCGCCGCCGATGTCCTTCATGGGCGCACAGGTGCTGGCCGGCCCACGCGGACTGCAACCACAGCACGACGCCCTGTACATCAACAACCGAGACGGCACGTTTCGCGATGTGTCCCAAGCGTGGGGCCTACACGACATCGAGGCAGGCTTCGGCCTCAACGCGGTCATCACCGACTTCACCGGGGACGGCCAACAGGACATCCTCGTGGGCAACGACACCACGGCGAATCGGTTGCTCGTACGGTCTTCAGATCCCCAGCAACCGACAATCATCGATCGCGGCTTCGCCTCTGGGTTGTCGACCAACGCAGACGGTGGCGAGCAGGCCACCATGGGCCTTGCCATCGGTGACACGAATGGTGACGGCCGCCCCGATGTGTTCTCTACCAACTTCAGCAGCGACACCAACACGCTGCACGAGAGCACGGACACAGGCTGGTGGGCAGATCGCACGCAGGCCCGCGGCCTGGGCCTGCACAGCCGACCACTTTTGGGGTGGTCGACATGCTTCCAGGATCTTGATGGAGATGCCGACGAAGATCTGCTGCTCGTGAACGGTCATGTGTACCCCCAGGCGACCATCAAGACCATGGACAGTGATTGGGCGCAGCCCCCCCAACGCCTGCATCGAGACGGCGACCGATTCACCATTGTTGAGCTTGATGACTGGACGGCGCACGCCGGTATCCGCCGCGCCGCTGTGCGTGGACCGTCGCCAAATGGCCCAGTGCTGTGGGTGGCCGGCCGAGACATGGCCTTGGAACACGTCATCTTGCACGGTGATCCGAAGACCGCACCGTGCACCGTGTCGTTGCTCGATGATCGACCTGACATCGGCAATCGAGAGGCGCACGGCGCTCATGTCCGTTTCGATGACGGCACGAGCGTGCAGCACCGTTGGATCACGACGTCTAGTCCGTTCCAAGGTGGTGAGCCGCCGCTGATGTGGGTGCACTTCGGTCCTCATACGCCTACGCATGTCGAATGCACCGTGCATTGGCCTGATGGCGGTGCCACGGTCCATCATCTTGACGCCCCAACGCCGGGCACCACGCTGCAGTTGATGCGGAGCCACGGCACGACGATCAACACGCCCTGACGTATCCTGCACACATGCACACGATCGCACTGGTGCTGTCGCTTTGCCTGTGGGGACAGGTCGCCCCGGACCGCGGGGTTTCCGTCACGGACATCGCGCTGATCGTGGAGACGCTGGATCTCGATCAACCCCAACGCCAAGCGCTGAATCTGCGGCTGAGGGACTTCGACACCGACTGGCGGATGGCCCAGCAGCAACTCACCCTGGACGCTGCTGCAACGCCCCAGCAGCAGGCGGCTGATGCCGCAGAGTCCGCCTGGCGAACGCTCCGGGATCAACTCGTGATTCTGCGCAAACAACGTGATGCCCTGGCGGCCGATGGCGTCGCGGATGATCGATGGGTGTCACTGAATGTCGACATCCGCACACTGCAACGTGAAGTGCACGTGGCAAGATCCGGCGTGCCTCGGACCCGCCGCGAGGCTAGGTCTGCCATGCAGGCGCTGCAGGAGGAACTGCACGACACACTCCGCACCATGGTGCAGGCGCTCGACGCCGATATCGAAGCGATCCTCACCGGAGATCAGCGTGCGCTCTGGCCCTCGGTACGCGATCGACTGCTGCGCTCCCGACGCATTCGCGCCCTTCAACTACCCGGTGCTGACATCGACCTGCACGCCATCGTCGTCCGATCTGGCGGGGCCGTGGATCCTGCGGCACAGCAGGTGATCGACCACTGGGCTGGGCGAACCGACGCGCTATTGCGACAGATTGAAGACGAACAGCATCAGGCCCGGGCCCAAGGAAGCGGCCCCACTGCTGCGGCACAGTGGCGCGAGGCGATGCGTATCGAGTCCATCCTGCGTGACAACACCATGCGAAGTCTCGAACTGCTCGAAGCACAGATGCCCGTGCTCGAGGGCACCCATGATGTCCTTCGCGGTCGCATCATGCCGCTGAGCCATGGCCCGGTGTGCTTCGCCGGTCTACCGCAGGCTGCTCGCGAAGCCGGGCATGCCGCGGATGCGGCGATCATCGAGGCTGGCATCACAGATTGGGAAGCAGATCGCTCGGCTGTGCAGGAACACTGGGAAGCAGCTGAACACGCTGCAGTCAGCGCCAACGCACTCGCCCGGACAAGTGGCGGCGTCGTGCCGATCGAAGACGATGTGGTACACCAATGGACCCTCACCACGAGGGCATTTCACACGCTGCAACGACGACACTGGATCGACACCCTCGGCCGATTGAGTGACGAGGCGATCATCAGCCTCCGACCTGTGCTGAACACCATGCCCATGAGCAATCCCAGATGATCTCGGCCCTTGCCATCACGCTGGCCATGACCACGCCCAGTGGCCCATGTCCGATGCCCGATGTCTTCCCGTCAGATCTTCCCCGCGTGGTGGAAGCACTCGCACTGGAAGATGATCCCGACGCCACCGCAGTGATCCGCATGGCGCTTGAAGATGCCGCCACCCAAGCGGTTGAAGATTGCGAGACCTACCTGCTCGCTGTTGATGCTGCGATCATCGGCAGCGGAGGAGATCCGGAATTGGTCAAGGCATTGCGGCACCGCAGCGATGTGATCCGTCAACTCAATGACGCCCGCGCCGTCCGCAATGCCCTGCTCCGCGAACAAGATCGCCTCGGCGCATCTGATGCGATCACGCAGGCCATCGCTCGCACTGCGGCCACGATCAATCGACTCCAACGCACACTCGATCACGACATGATTGGCACCAGACAGGCCGCACAAGGCGCCACGCGCAGAGCCAATGCCACACTGCACGAACTTGAGCGCCTGCTCATCCAACAGTCCGTGGCTCGCGACATCGAACTCTGGGAAATCCTCGACGCGTTGCTCACCGATGACGCATCACGGGCCGCATGGAAAACACTTTTGCAGCAGATTCGCCGTGACCGGCGGTTGCCTCTGGGTACCGTCCCTGGCGATCGCGTCGATCTCGTGAAGCTGATTGGATCGCTGGCCCCCTCCCCGTCGGCTCAGGTGCAGGCGGCGTTGACCGACTGGGCTGCAGCCACGCACACCGCCCTGGAGAAGCGGCAGATGTCCATGCTGACAGCACCGGGCACCATGCGACATTGGCTCACGAAGGGGCAAATCGCCGCAGCATCTGAAGCTGCGAACCAGCTCGCCGATGATTGCGCCCAGGTCGTTCGGGTCAACCAGGATGCCATCGATGAGATCGCACCGCTGCTTGATGCTGATACTCGTGCACGCCTGCTCAACGCCTGGACCCGGGCCACCATGCCCTCACTCCATCGCCCCGACACACTGCGAAATCGCGCACTTGATGCGCTCTCCGCACTCGCTCCAGAGGACGCACGTCGCGATGACATCATCGCGTGGATCGATGGCTACGACGCGCAGTGGATGCCGCTGCTCACCGAGCATGCCCGAATCCAGCATGCCCTGCTCGGCCGTGAATCAGCCATTGCATTGGCTCGACGGGCCGGGACGGCATCGAATCAAGATGTCGACATGCTCCTGCACATGCAGGATCTTGAAGCGGCCATGGCGGACACGTCGATCTGGTGGCACCAGCGTCTGCAGGCGCTGCTCGGCACGTCAGAAGAGTGACACCAGTGCGGGCGCCCCGGCGACGACGTCACACCGCCACTGCTCGTCGACATTCGACATCAGCACTGTCCCGCCCGCACCCTCGACCAGCGCCACTCCAGCAGCGATGTCCCACAGGAACGTGCGCGACTCCGCGTGCAGGTCGACACGGCCTCCCGAAGCCCATGCCAACGACATGGCCGCAGCACCGATCATGCGAACCTTCTTGACCGACGCCATACGACGCGTGAACAGGTCCATTGCTTCGGCGGTGAATTCAAATGTGCGTGGGAAGCCGGTGGACAGCACCGCTTGATCGAGCGCTGCACATGCGCTCGCCTGCACTGGATTGCCATTGCACGTTGTCGGCAGATCTGTGCCTCCTACCCACCGCTCGTCATGCACCAGATCGTGCACCACACCCAATACTGGATGCCCGTTCACGACCAGCGCCGCACAGGTGCAGCACGCAGGCAGGCCACGCATGAAGTTCATCGTGCCGTCGAGGGGGTCAACGACCCAGATCGCCTCGGCCTGTGCGGCTGTGTCGTCGGCACCGGCTTCCTCCGACAACACGGGAATGTCGCTGTTGGCACGAATCACCTCGAGCATGGCTGCTTCAGACTGCAGGTCCGCTTCGCTCTTGATGTCGCGACCGTCCGACGACAGTGTGGCAAAGCCGCCAGCCTCGGCAGACAGTACGGCCACGGCGGCATCCACGGCGGCGGTGGCAATCGACAACTCGGCGTCATGGGCGAAGGCCATGGTCACACTCCGTAGTACTCGCGGTACCACCGTACGAAGTTCGGCACACCGACTTCCACCGGCACGCTCGGCGTGTACCCGATGTCGTCCGTAAGCGCCTGCACATCCGACAGTGAGTCGGGCACATCGCCGGGCTGCAATGGAAGCAAGTCCATATCGGCCTTCATGCCCAGTTCTTCTTCGATGAGCTCGATGTAGCGAAGGAGTTCCACCCGCTGGCCGTTGCCGATGTTGTACACCCGCCAGGGCACATTGCTCGATCCGGGATCGGGGTGGAGCGGGTCGTAGCCAGGCATCGGCGTGGCCGGTGTATCCAGCACTCGAATGATGCCTTCGACGATGTCATCCACGTACGTGAAGTCACGCGAATGGCGCCCATGGTTGAACACCTTGAGCTTCTCCTTCTTGAGGATGGCTTCGGTGAACAGAAAGAGCGCCATGTCGGGGCGCCCCCACGGGCCGTACACGGTGAAGAAACGCAGGCCGGTTGTCGGCAGACCGAAGAGATGGCTGTAGGTGTGCGCCATCAGCTCGTTCGCCTTCTTGCTCGCCGCATACAGCGTGATCGGATGATCCACAGAGTCACGCACGCTCCAGGGCATCTTGGTGTTGCCGCCATACACACTGGAACTCGAGGCGTACACCAGATGATCGGCCTCGGTCGCCCGACACCCCTCGAGCATTGTCAAGTATCCGGTGATGTTGGAATCGACGTAGTCGTGCGGATGCGTCAGTGAGTGACGCACGCCCGCCTGGGCTGCCAGATGCACGACCCGCTTGAAGCCATGTGTGGCGAACACTGCCGCGACGCCTTCACGATCAGCACAATCAAGCTCAACGAAGGTGAATCCTGGATGCGATTGCAGCTGCTCGAGCCGAGCTCGCTTGAGCCGCGGGTCGTAGTAGTCATTGAGGTTGTCCAACCCCACTACCGCCTCGCCTCGATCGAGGAGACGCTGGGAAACGAATGAACCGATAAAGCCGGCGGCGCCGGTGACAAGAACCGGGGGTGTGGTCACGAGTGAATCCTCAAGGTCCGCTGCCACGGACGGGCGGGCAGGATACCAGCCTCAGGATCGAGGCACGGTCTTGAATGGCAGCGCCGACCACACGGCACCGAGCAGCATGAATGCGGCGCACCCACGGGCCAGATTGCTGAAATCGCTTCGGAACCAGTAGAAGCCGGTCAACACGATGCACAGTGCAAGTGCTGCACGCCATGGCGCCTGCCGAGATCGTCTCAGCAGCGCGCCCATCGCGATCAGCAGGCCGCCGATCACCACCGACACGACGAACACGCCCAGGTACCCACCCACCATCCATCCCTCGGCAATGGGCGAATAGCCGAATCCCCAGTCCGCCCAGGGGAAACTGCCCTGTGCGATGGTCCGGCCGGCGTCCAGAGGCCCGTCCATGCCCAATGCCTTGAACGAAATCAGATCGTGGAGATGATGCCACGGTGCCAGCGAATAGCCCCCTACAATGGCCTCGTTGACCAACACGCTGATCGCATTGGGTTCGGAGCGGTACACGAGTCCCTCAAGTCCGAACTTGTTCTGCACCACCGTCTGCATCACTTCGGCATCACCCAGCGTGCGAATCACACTGACCAGTGGTTTGACGAGGACCACCACGAGTACGGCTGCGACAGCGGACGCCAGCAGCGCGAGTCCATGCCGGGTGAGTAACAGACGATCCGCTGGACGTGCCATCCCTTCAAGCACACAGATGGCGAGTACCACGATGACCAGATCGCTCCTGAAGCCCAGGAAAAGCCGCGCCAGCAACATGGCTGCGGCCAGCACGATGGCGGCGCGTCGCTTGCTCAGCCACGCCGCGACCGCCGCAAACCGACCGAGGTAGTTCCACACCGTCGACATGTATGGCGCTTGCGCCATCACCTCTGCTTTTTCACCACCGGCGATCGCCACCGGCGCAGCCTTGAAAAGTGTCCATGCGGCGACTGCAGCCGTGATTCCCAGCAGCACCCAAATGCCCAGAGTGGGCGAACATGGCCACATCGGCCGGTTCGGGTTTCGGTCCTGTACGACCATGGCCGACAGCAGCCCCGCCCCGTACACCGAGACTGCGATGAAGGCACCTGGCGACACCTGCACGAACAGTCCCGCGCGATCCTCGGTGGGATACAGCACCCAACCTGTCAGCAGTGGCAGGTGATAGAGCACCATCGAGCTCACTGCGATGGCGAACATGTCGATCCGCCGGCGACGGAACACGACCCAGCCGCACACGAACACGGCCAACGCGACCGCGACACTCTGCTCGATGCCCATGGGCGGTGAGGATACCCAAACTCCTGTGGTGCACTCGCCTACCATGCCGCGCATGGCACCAGCCCGTGTGACACATCTGATTCCCGACACGCAGCGTGGCGGGGCTGAACGGATGCTCACCCGACTGGCCACCTTGGCCGGTGCACGAGGGTCCTCACAGCATCATGTGATCGTTCTGCGACACGGCGGCGACTTCTCCGACACGTTGCGAGAAGCCGGTGTGCCGGTCACCCATCTGGGCCTCGATGGACTGCCCGGTCCGTTCTTCGTACGGCGACTTGCGCGGGCCATCCAGTCCACACAGCCCGACGTCGTGCAGGCGTGGATGTACCACGCCAACATGCTGGCCTCGATCGCCGCCAAGGCCGCAGGCGACCCGCCCGTGGTCTGGAACATCCGATGCACCTACCAACCGCATCTGCATCCGCGGCTCACGCGGCTTGTCATACGCACCAACGCCGTGCTGTCCACGTGGCCGGCGGCCATCATCAACAACTCGGCAATGAGCATGGCCATGCACGAGCAGGCCGGCATCACGAACGACGTGCTGGAAGTCATTCCCAACGGCATTGATCTGAACTCGGTGCCCGAATTGAAGCGGCCGCCCTCTTCCGACAGATTCTGCTTCGGACGTCATGGCCGCTGGATTCCCAAGAAGGGCAATGCCCAACTGATCGCCGCCTTTGCCCAGATCAACGAGGACGAGACTGACGCGGGCCTGCGGTTGTGCGGCCGAGATGTCCCCGAAGGGTGCAGCCAGTACGTGTCTGCCTGCGGCCTTGACGATTCGCACGTGCAGCTCGAACCGGAGCAGACGGACATCTACCGGTGGCTGCAGCACCTTGATTGCTTTGTAAGCCCGAGCATCGACGAGGGCTTCCCCAATGCGCTCCTTGAGGCGATGGCCGCCGGCTTGCCCTGCATCACGACCGATGCGGGTGACTCACGCACATGCCTGGGCGATGACACCTGGGTCGTGTCGTGCGATGACGTCGACGCGCTCGCCGAGGCCATGCGTCGCATGATCGCCCTCGATCACGATGCACGCATTACCCTGGGCGAAGCCAATCGAGAACGAGTCCGACAGCGCTTCGGCATCAACAGCGTGCTCGATCAGTACGAGTCACTGTGGCGTCGCGTCGCCGCCGACACCTGAGGATCAACCATCCACAATGGCCACGAGCGACGCAGCGATCTGCGTGTCGCTGTAGCGTGACTCAGCCAGTGCTCGACATGCGCTTCCCATGGCGTGCATGTCGGTGTCAAGCACCTCGAGTATGGCCTCGGCCAGCGACGATGCATCGCGCGGCGGCACGATGCGGCCGTGCGTTGGTGTGTCGATTGCATCTCGACACCCCGGCACATCCGTCGTGATCACCGGCCGCCCACAGGCCAATGCCTCCTGCACCGTACGAGGCCGACCTTCGGCATACGACGGCAGCACGTACACGCGGCACCAGTCCATGGCCGGCCGGACATCGTCCAGATCGCCGAGGTACTCAATCCAGCCTGCGTCCACCCAGCGATCGACCTCCTGCATGGAGATGCCGGTGGGATGCGCTGGCTCCGGCATGCCGGCCAGTCGGAAGACGGTATCGGGACGCTCCTGCTTCACCTTGGCTGCAGCCTCAACGAACTCCCGCACGCCCTTTTCCCGCACCAACCTCGACAACATCAACACATGCGGGGCATCCGGAGCCGGTGTTGGCGTGTAGTGCGACAGGTTCACGCCCGACCCAGCCACTTCATGCACCCGAGTGTGCTTCCCGATCCACGGCCGGACACCCAACATCGCTCGGTCGTCCGCATTCTGAAACACCACATCGGTGGATGACCGCAACGCACGTCGCACCGCTGCCTGCACCGGCACACGCACCATTCGGCCCAGCAGTGATCGACCATGAAACCCGGTGCCCAATCCAGTGACGAGCGCCACTCGATGTGGCACAGCCAAGCCGCGAGCAGCGGGCATGGCCAATGCGATGGCCTTCATGGTGTACGCCACCACAGCATCGCATCGGCACTCGGCGAGCACGTGTCGCATGGCACGTTGTGACCGCATCGCCTCGATCGGGTTCACGCCGGTTCGTGCAAAGGGCACCGCCCGCGGAGACACGCCCAGGGCCTCGACCGCCGCATGCACCTCTGAAGAAAACTCGGGCGCGATCGCGGTGACCGAGTGTCCTGCCGCGATCAACGCCTGCAGGAACGGCTTGCGGAAATTCAGGAGTGATGGGGCAAAACCCGCGACCACGGCAACACGCATGGCGGCAGCGTACTGCACGCAAGCCGAATGATCGCCACGGGTATCATGTTGATTGTGAAGCGATGCATGGACATCTTCGGCGGCGGACTGGTGCTGCTCTTGACCGCCCCCATTCTGGCACTGGGGTGCTGTCTGGTGCTCGTCACCATGGGCCGGCCGATCTTCTTTCGTCAAACGCGCATCGGCCGGGGTGAACAGCCCTTCACACTTGTCAAGCTGCGAACCATGTCCATCGGCGACGATGACGACGCCGCACGGCTGACACCCGTGGGCCGGTTTCTCAGGGCAAGCAGCATCGATGAACTCCCCAGTCTGGTACAGGTCTTGGCCGGTGACATGAGCCTCGTCGGGCCAAGACCCCTGCTACCCGCCTACCTCGAGCTGTACGACAACCGTCAACGCCGACGACACGAGGTCAAGCCGGGCCTCACCGGACTCGCCCAGATCGCTGGACGAAATCAGATCGACTGGGCTGATCGGCTCGAACTTGATGTGCGCTATGTTGAAACACATGCCCCGCTGGTTGATCTCGCGATCCTCGCCAAGACGCCGTGGGCCGTGTTGAGCAGTCGTGGAATCGCTGCAGATGGACATGCGACGATGCCCTCGTTCGAAGGAAATCCCAAATGCGACTGCTGATCCTCGGCGCAGGTGGCCATGCACAAGTGGTGGCCGATGCGGCCCTCTCGGCCGGGCCATGGACCACCGTCGATGCGCTGGATGACGATGCCGGTGCCGAGCATGGATGCATCAACTCGATCGTCGGCACGCTGGCTGACGTCTCGTCGATGGGATCAACGTACGACGGCATCGCACTGGGCTTCGGCGACAGCGTGCTGCGTCGAAAGGCAATCGAAGCGGTCATGGCGGCAGGCATGCAGGCTGCGACGATCATCCACCCGACGGCCATCGTCGCCCGACACACGACGATCGGTCCGGGCACCGTCGTACTGGCCGGGGCCGTGGTGAACACCGGAACGACAGTCGGCCCGGCATGCGTCTTGAACACACGATCCAGTGTGGATCACCACTGCTCGATCAACGCCCTTGCCCATGTGGCCCCCGGGGCCACACTCGGTGGACGGGTTTCGGTGGGAGAAGCGGCCTGGATCGGGATGGGCGCTGTCATTCGTGATGGCACTGCGATCTGTGCCCAAGCCACCATTGGCGCCGGCGCTGTCGTGGTGAACGATGTCGACACGCCTGGCACATGGATTGGTGTACCTGCGACCTTGTTACGGCAGGCGCAGCCATGACCCATGTGATGCCACCATGGCCAGTGTTCAGCAAGGCTGAACGTGAGGCAGTGGATGCAGTGCTCCACAGCGGCAAGGTCAACGCGTGGACCGGCCCCACGGTAGACGCCTTCGAACACGAATGGTGCCACGCCTTCAACTGCAGTCACGCACTGGCGATGGCCAACGGCACGCTCACACTGGAAGTGGCCCTCGAGGCGCTCAAGATTCCCCGCGGATCTGATGTACTCGTGCCGCCGCGGACCTACGTCGCCTCGGCCACAGCCGTGGTACGGACTGGAGGCAATCCTGTCTTCGCCGATATCGATGCCGACAGCGGATGCGTCACGATGGACACGCTCGAGGCGGCTCGAACGCCCGACACCCGCGCCGCGATCATTGTGCACTTGGGCGGCTGGCCCGCCGACATGCCGGCCATCATGCAGTGGGCGCAGTCGCACGACATTCGCATCATTGAAGATGTGGCCCAAGCGCATGGGGCCGCAATTCGCAATGACGCCGCCGAGTGGCAGTACGCCGGCACCTTTGGCGATGCCGGAAGTTGGTCGTTCTGTCAGGACAAGATCATGTCAACCGGCGGCGAAGGTGGCATGCTGGTCTTCAAGGATGAGGCTGTAGCCGACCGTGCATGGAGCCTGCGCGACCACGGCAAGTCGCGTCGCGCCGTTCGGGACCACGTGCATGACGGCAAGTTCGCCTGGTTTGTCGAGTCCATCGGCAGCAACCTCCGCATGACCGCCATGCAGGCGGCTATCGGCCGAGTGCAGCTGCAACTGCTTCCCGAGTGGATCGACGCCCGGACACGCAATGCCGGCATTCTGCACGAGGCATTGGCAGCGGTGCCGTGGCTGCACACACCCAAGCCTCCCAACGCCGTACGCCCGGCTTGGTATCGGTGCTATGCCCACGTACTCGACGGCGGACACGAGCGACGCGATACCACCTTGGCCGCCCTGCAGCAGGCACAGGTGCCTGCCGGCATCGGGTCGTGTCCTGAGATCTACAAGGAAGCGGCGCTGGCACCGTGGCGGCCAGCAGCCCCCCTGGCTGTTGCACGCCACCTTGCTGACACCTCATTGTGCTTCCTGTGTCATCCCTCCGCCACCGCCGCGGACATGCAAAACTATGCCCAAGAGATACTTACATGCATGGCGAGCACGGCCCCTACTCGCTGATCACCGCCCTTTGGGCCACCTCGAACGCGTCCCCTGAGTATGATGCGGCCACCCTTGGGCACCCTGCCGAGGGCGTTTACGCAGATGCACAACCCCTGGGTGGGGAAACTGATACGTGACTCAACAGACACAGCGACGCATTGCTTCCCTGCAGCGAACGCTCTTGGCTTTGCCCCCACTGACCAAGCGTGGGCTGCTGGCCAGCCATGACATGGTGTGCGTGGCCGTTGCCTTGTGGGCCGCCTTCGAGCTGCGGTGGCTGGGCACCCCGGCCCACCCCGAAGGTCTGTTCGGTGCCCCGACGAGCTACCCCTGGCTCTTCGTGATGGTGATGGCGGCCTGTGTGCCGGTGTTCTGGACGTTCGGGCTCTATCGCCAGGTGCTCCGGTACATCGGGATGCACGCGCTGCGCCAGGTGCTGGTGGGGTCGGCCGTGTTGTCTCTGGTCGTTGCCCTGTCCACCTTGTGGCTGCAGTTGACCGGCGTGCCGCGTTCGGTGCCCGTGATCTTCTTCGTGCTTGTGACTGGCGCTGTCGGCCTCAGTCGACTGGCAATGCGACGATTGCTCGGCACGCAACCGGGCCGCCACCGATTGCCGGTGATCATCTGGGGCGCAGGCGAAGCAGGCATGCAACTTGCCCAGGCCATGCATTGCAGCGCCCACCATGTGCCGGTGGCGTGTATCGATGATGATCCTCTGTTCCAGGACCGAACGATGCAGCAGCTGCGGTGCCACGCACCGTCCATGTTGCCCAAGTTGATTCAGCGCCATCAGGCCTCGATGGTCGTGCTTGCCATGCCCTCGATTTCGAGGGCGCAACGACGTGACATCATCAAACGATTGCAGCCGTACAACATCGCCGTGAAGACCTTACCGCCATTAGGCGACCTCCTTGCCGGCCGCTCCGACGTGGTCGATCTGCAGGATGTGCCGGTGTCGGATCTGCTTGGCCGACAGGAAGTACCAGCCGAGCGTGCCTTGCTGCAGCAGAGCATCAACGATCGAGTGGTGTTGGTGACAGGCGCCGGTGGATCGATCGGCACCGAACTGGTGCGGCAGATCAGTCGACTGCAACCCACTCGGCTTGTGCTGCTGGAGCGTGACGAATTCTCGCTATACGACATTGAACGCGAATTGCGCACGAGCCCGAGGACGTCGAACATCGAAGTGGTTCCACTGCTCGGTTCAGCGGGAGATCGCGCACTTGTTCGTCGGCTGTTCGAGGCTTGGGACATCGACGTGGTCTATCACGCCGCCGCCTACAAGCATGTGCCGATCGTCGAAGAGAACGTCGTGGCCGGCGTACAGAACAATGTGATCGCCACATGGATCACAGCCACCGAGGCCGCCCGCGCCGGCGTGGGCACGTTCATCCTCGTCTCAACCGACAAGGCCGTCCGCCCAACCAACGTAATGGGCGCGACCAAGCGCATGGCGGAGCTCGTGCTGCAGGCATTGCAGACTCGCGACGACGTTACGACCAAGTTCTCAATGGTTCGATTCGGCAACGTGCTGGGGTCAAGTGGATCTGTCGTGCCGCTGTTCAAAGAACAGATTGCCCGGGGCGGTCCCGTCACTGTGACCCATGCCGAAGTGATCCGGTACTTCATGACCATTGAAGAGGCCGCCAAACTCGTGCTGCAGACGTCAGCGCTAGCGACCGGTGGCGATGTCTTCCTGTTGGACATGGGCGATCCGGTGCGGATCCATGATCTCGCCGAACGCATGATTCACCTGTCCGGCCACACCATCAAGTCGGATGACAATCCCGGTGGTGACATCGAGATCGAAATCGTCGGCCTTCGCCCGGGCGAAAAACTCTACGAAGAGCTCCTCATCGATTGTGATGCCAAGGGCACCACACACCCTCGCATTCTCCGAGGCGAAGAGGACGTGACCGCATGGCATGACCTCGAAACCGCCATCGATGCATTGCGGCGAGCCTGTACGAGCGGCGACTGCGCCGCCATCCGACAGGTGCTGCAGGCATCGGTTGCCGGGTACACTCCTGCCGCCGACATCCATGATGCCACCTGGCGGCAGCGTACCTTCCGCATTCAGCATTCCGATGACGGCCCCCCGCCACTGGCGGATGTGCGTTTGGATAGTGATGACACCAGCCCACCGCTGGCCAAGGTTCCCTGAGACTGCCCCATATGACCACCGGATCCGACCTGGACGTGCATCGACCATCCAACGAAGCGCCAGTCGTGGTGTCGTTCACCCCGCCCCCGGCAGAGCGGCTCGATCTGGTGGCCTTTGTCGTGCCGGTATGGCGATGGCGACTTGCCGCCATGCTCGTACTGCTCCTCGGTGTGATCGCAGCGATCTGGACGGGGCTGCAACAGCCTGACCGCACATGGCGGATCGTGGTCGACACAGGCGATCTCACACCATCGGCCATCACAGAACGTCTGACACAGATGGTCATTCCCACTGCACTGGCAGAAGCGCCCGCGGGATTTCGACCGGACATCGAGGTGCGTTCAACCGAAGATGCTTCGGCATCACCAGTCAAGGATGATGCGGCCGCACATTCGCGGCTGATTGCCTTGACGTTTGAAACTGCACCGGCACAATCCCATGAAGCTCAGCAGTTGCAGGCGGCCATGGCAGCATCCTTGGAGACGTGGTTTCAAATGATCGAGCCTTCGCTCGGGGCCACCGCAATGGCGGTCAATCGCGCTTCGCTCAATGAACTGCTGGCGCAGGCGAAGGTAAAATTGGACATCGTTACCGACCCCACTGTGATCGCAGCACGCAAAGCAGATCTCGAAGCGGTTGCAACACAAGCACAGCATGCATTGGACACGGCCCGCAGCAGTGCGCAATACCTCGAGCAGCGTCGGGCCACGCTCAATGACAGGGTGGCCACGCTCACACGCACCATCGACCAACTCCTCACCACATCAGCTGGCGACACGCAAGGCACCATCGATCGCATCACTGCCGATCGCATCACCGCCTTGCGACTGGAATTGGAAGATCGCATCCCGGCTGAACGGCAGCGCATCGAGGCCGAACTCGCACAGGACGCCGCTGATGAACGCCGTGCATCGCTTGACCTCACCCACGCCCAATCTGCGATCTCGGCCTTCGACAAGACAATCCAGAATGAACGTGGCGTGGCCCAGACCGCCGTCACACTCGCACAAGCCAATCTGGATCAGTTCGAAGCACGAGCAGCTGGCCGACTCGTGCATGTCGCGCCGAGCCTCTTGAGCACCACGTCAGTCGAGGCTGATCGAATCAGCCGCGGCCTGATGGCACTGATCGTGCTGATCATCGCCGCCGCAGCCGCTGTGGGGTGCACCTGGTGTCTCGAGGGGCTGTACCAGGCACGGCGACGCATCGCCAAGGGCGCGTGACCCCAGCTGGCCTCAGGCCTTCACCACCATGCCCTGCACGTCGTGCCCATCCATGGCATTGCGGGTGTCCACGATGAGCCTGGCGTTGGCCGCAATCAAAGTCCAGTCAATCACGGCGTGGTTGGTCACGATCAACACCGCATCCGCCGAGGCCAGCGCCTCGGGCGTGAGGTCCGAACTGGGGAGGTCCAGATTGGGATGATGCCGCATGCCGGCAAGATGTGGCACGTGGGGGTCGTGATACGACACCTCCGCGCCGTGCCCGATCAACTGCGACAACAATTCCGCTGCGGGGCTTTCACGGACATCATCCACATCCGGCTTGTAGGCGACGCCGATCACGACCACATGTGCACCGCGCAGTGCTGTGCCGGTGTCGTTGAGCGCCGTCATCAGGCGCTGGACAACATGGCCAGGCATGGCGTGATTCACTTCGCCGGCCAGTTCGATGAACCGCGTGGGCTGCCCCACTGCTCGCGCCTTCCACGACAGATAGAACGGGTCGATCGGGATGCAATGGCCTCCAAGGCCGGGGCCGGGC
Source organism: Phycisphaerales bacterium (assembly GCA_022446965.1). Lineage (GTDB taxonomy): Bacteria > Planctomycetota > Phycisphaerae > Phycisphaerales > SM1A02 > JABAAC01. Next base: position 863 of record JAKVBV010000005.1, on the reverse strand, counting down.
GTGAACTTCTGAAATCCGAACGGCTTGGTGGCGGCTGCCTCGATCACATCCCACACATCGATGTCCATGGCGTCAAGCACCAGTTTCATCTCGTTGACCAGTGCGATGTTGACCGCGCGATAGATGTTCTCTAGCAGCTTGGCGCTTTCGGCAATCTCAGCGCTGCCAACCACATGCACTTCGGACACCACCGTGTCGTAGAAGGCAGCCGCCAATTCGGTGGACGTATCGCACAAGCCGCCAACGAGTTTGGGGATGGATGCGGTCGTATGCGTGGCATTGCCCGGATCTTCTCGCTCCGGGCTGTAGGCCACGAACAGCGTCTCGCCCAGTGATTGTCCACTCGCAGCCAAGACCGGAGCGAGTTCATCGCGTGTCGTCCCTGGATACGTGGTCGACTCGAGCACCACCAGCTGCCCTGCACGCAGATGCGGCGCCAGCATGCGACCTGAATCCAATACGTAACTCAAATCGGGTTCGTTGTGCTGGCCCAATGGTGTGGGCACACACAACAGGATGATGTCCGCCTGGGCGAGATCTGCTGCATCACATGTCGCCGAGAAGTCCGACGATCGGGCAAGACCGGTCCACATCGAGGCATCGAAGTGTTTGAGATACGGCGTGGCCGACTGCAATGCCTCCACCTTGGCCGCATCCACGTCGAAGCCGATCACACCGAACCCGGCATCCCGAATGGCCACGGCCAAGGGGAAGCCCACATAGCCCATGCCGACCACGGCGATGGTCGCTTTGCGGTCGGCGATCGCCGACCGCAGTGTCGCAGCGCCGATTGATGTTGTACTGGTGTGCTCAGTCATCGCGATACGCTCCAAGCGGGGCATTCTACTCGAAGCCCAAAACGA
>JAKVBV010000049.1 GCA_022446965.1 Phycisphaerales bacterium | reverse complement strand
CTGATGACGCAGGGCGACACGTCGCCCAGTGCTGAAACGGACCACATCGCCCTGCTCACGGAGACTATGTCACAGCTACGGCCGCTGCTGGGCTGACGCGGCTCATCCGGCCAGCTCCGGCTGCTCTTGATCTGCACCGGCCGACGCTTCGCGCAGGCATGCACCGATCCGTCTGGCCATCGCCCGCACGATTGCTTCGGCTGCAGGCACATTGGCTGCCATGCCTTGGTAGCCATGTGTCAACCCTTCATACACCGTGCAGTGCACCTCCACGCCGGCGTCTTCCAGCGCCTTGGCATACGCGAGGCCCTCATCGATGAGCGGATCCACCCCCGCCAGTTCAATGGTGGTTTGCGGCAGCCCTACGAACGTCGGTGCTCGCAACGGTGCTGCTCGCCAATCGCTGCGATTTGCCGGCGCGGGCACATACTGCGACCAGAACCACTCCATATGCGCGCGGTGTAGTACAGGGCCTTGTGCGTGGGCATGCATGGAGGCACGGTTCAGATCGGCATCAACAATGGGATACACCAGCAACTGATGCGCTGGCACGGGGCCACCATCAACCACCATCATCTGTGTGGTTGCAGCCGCCAGATTGCCGCCGGCTGAGCCACCACCGATGCCACAGCCTTGAGGCAGGCACCCCAAGGCCTCCGCATTGGTGTGCGCCCATCGCCACGCCGCCACAGTGTCGTAGAAGGCACAGGGGAAGCGGTGCTCCGGAGCAAGGCGATAGTCCACGCTCAGGACAGCCATGTCGCCCTGCAGAGCCAACCGCCGGCAGGTCGCTTCCTCCTGGTCGAGGCCGCCCAGGACCCACCCTCCGCCGTGGCACCACACCAGCAGCGGGACGCGTGCCCCGGGCCTAGGGTGATAGAACCGGCATGGCACCGGCCCGCCGGTACCTGGCACGGAGACATCCTCCACTCGAGGTATGTCAGGCAGTTGGGGCATGGTCTTGATCGCGAGGAACTTGGCTCGCACGGCGGCGGCATCGAGGCCGTCCCAATCAAAGAGCTGTTGGGCATAGACGGCCTCGAGCACCGTCTGCAGATCAGGATCAAGGTAATGCAGCATGGGCGCATCGTACGGGACCCTTGGGGCCTGCCACCCTCCGAATACGAACAGCCCCCGGCAATGAATGCCGGGGGCTGCAGTAATCAAAGAGTGTGCCTCTATCGAGGCTGGTATGAGATCAACACTCGCTGCCCCAGTTGGCAATGATGAGCAGGATGTCATCTGTGTTGTAGGAGCCCCACTCACCGAGCACCTGAAGAATGTCCGTGGCGCCGACCATGCCGTCGCCGTTGTAGTCACCCTCGCAGGGCTCACTGCCGACATCCACACCCCAGATGGCGACGTCATCGACGTTCCAGCCGGAGTAGGCCCAGGCACCCGATTGGGTCACCTGATGGCTCCACCGCACGCGGACCGCAGGCTCGCCGTCGGCGACATCGCTGATGTCATGCACCTGCTCGCTCCACGACGACGCGGTCATTTCATCATCACCGTTGTCGAAGATCGAGGTCCAGTTGGTGCCGTCAGCACTAATCTCAAGTCGCTGCGTCACATACGGCTGGTAATCGGAGTTCAGCCAGCGCTGGAACTTCAATTCCACGTCGATGATTGAGCTGCAGTCGATCAACTCCGTAGTCAGGAACATCGCGCTCCCTTGGGAGCCGCTGTAGTCACCGTTGAGGTTGACACCGTAGACATTGCTGCCGGTGGCACCCGATGAAGGATCAGGCATCCCGTAAGATCCACCACCGTTGCCGGTGGGTTGACCGAATGCCCACTCGCCAGTGGCAGACCAACCAGGATTGCTGTCCAGCGGCCAGCTGTAGATCTCCACCGGGACACCCACGTTCACCGAGATCGGCTTGACGGCAAGTTCGCCACCATTGGTCTCGTCGGTGAAGGTCACATTACCCATGTGCATGCCATTGCCAAGGCTGTTGGCCTGGCTGTTGAGCACCACCACGATGGTGGCCGTACCGCCACCAGGGACAGTGCCGCCCACTTGCGCCAGATCGGCCCAGGCAACATCCACATCGACGCCATACTCATAGGCAACGTCGTCGTAGTTAGTGATGGTGAACTCAGCCGTGTTGGGCGAGAACGGGCCACCGAGGGGGCCTTCAGCCGCGAAGCCACTGCCGGAAACGGCCATGCCTGCGGGCGGCTCAGCCGTACCCACGACGATCAGCGAGCAGTCGCCGAAGATGTGCCATGTGTCATACATGTCGACACCATCGCTGCCGTACTCGTCCATCATCTGAGACGAACCACCAAAGCACAGGGCACCAAGGGTGGCATATCGCTCGTCACAGAACAGGTCGAAGGTCTCGTCCTGGGCGCACATCGGGGGCGACCAGCTCTGGTTGATCGTGGCGGCGTACATCATGGTGGCACCAGAGGGCATGCCGTTGTGTGTGGCACGCACGAAGGCCTCGGCGAAGCACGTACCAGCGTTGTATTCGCCGTTCACACACGCAACAGAGATAATCCAGGGAAGCATCTCGGTGTTGGTGAGGCCATCCACATCGCTGTTGCACAGCGGTGCACCATTGCCCCAACACGTGGTGGAGCCGTGGCCGGTGTAGGCGATGGCGCCCAAGCCACTGTTGATGGCTGCCACACCCTGAGACACAGTACCGCTGGGATCAGCGATCACGGTGGTGTAGGTGTAGCCATAGTCGTCTTCCAGCTGGCTCATGATGTTGGCGACGTGGACATTGTCCGTTTCACCGTCATCACCAGGGCCCTGGTTGGACGCGATACCGGCAGCACGCTTGTACAGCTCGTGGTTCACCCACTGATCCTGCTCGAAGCGGATGGCCCGCTCGACCTGCGTGTCGATGTGGGCATCGGTTTCACCAGACATGCGGCTGATGAACAGATCCGGGTAGTCGTCGGCCGAGATCTTCGCGTAGAGCGGATCAGACAAGCCGCCAGCAGCCGAAGGCGCAGCCACATGCTGGGCATCACCAACGATCACAACGTAAGCGAGGTTGCCATCGAGATACATGCCACCGATGTAGCTGTCGATGGCGCCAGAGCTGTTGCCGATCTGCGACACGGGAATGATGGTCGTGCTGCGGCCGGTGCCGTTCTTGTAGTCGGCGAAGGGCTGCATGTTGTCCACGAACTGGTCTGCGGCGATCACAAGGATGTCACCGGAGAAGTCCAGCGGGTCGTACCGGCGTTCAGCTGGCCAGTTCACGAAGTGATTGGCGTACATCAGTTCAAAGGCCGCATTGTCCTTGGCTGTTGTGAACTGAGGAAGAATGTTCTTGGTGGTAGTACCGACCACATCGACGGCTACTTCCATCGACTGCCAGACACGAAGCGTGCCGGTAGCGGGATTCCACTGCAGCGGGTTCACCGTGACGACCACACCGCGGGCATTACGGATGATGTGCGGATCACGCATGGTGGCCAGTTCAGTCGGCCAAAACCCTTCGGTGTCGTAGACCTCACCGAACGTGTAGGGCACGTCGGCAGGGTTGGTGTCGCGGTAAATCGTGCCCTTGCTCGGCGCGATCGAGAACCCCTCGAGATCGCGATAGGTACCGCGGATCATGCGCACCTGCACGGCGGCATCACCGGGGATGGACACACTGCGGGATACATCCGGGAGCGACGGTGCACCGGCCGGGGCCGTGATGCTCTCGTTGCCCAGACGAACGACGGACCACGGGGCTCCATCGATGCGGATCTGGTTAACGGTCGGCTCTGCAAAGTCAAAGCGAAGGCTGGTGCCTTGGGGTCCGTCCTGAAGCACGGACACGTTGACAAACTGATCATCCGCGGCCGTTGCCAAGCCACAGATGCCAAGGCTGGCACCGGCGAGGCAGACTGACGCGAGGACGTTGCGTCTGGTGTTGGAACGCATTGAACACACTCTCCTTGATTGTGGCAGGCATCGCGGGTGGCCAACCTGCCTGAGGACGCATCTGTACGGGCCCCACGCCCGATGCCTCCACAAAGTGCTTCCCTGCAGGATACCTCACCAACAGGGCCAGACAAGCCATCAGACCCGCTTCTGGGACAATGCAGGCCTCTCCTGAACATCCCTACGGGCGTTTCTGGCAACGGATGCCCCAATCTGTGCATCTGAACGCCTCAAGTCGACGAAAGATCCTGCACCGAAGGTCCATGTTCTGGCCCCGCAGCCATGCTCGGTCTACCATTGGAGATGTCCCACGAGGTCCCATTCATGCCAGCACCCGCCCTCATCAGCCTGCTCGTTCCCGTCATTGCCCTTGCCGGCCAAGACCGCCATGTGCCCGGGGACTACACCTCGATTCAATCGGCGATCTCCGCCTGCGCTGATGGCGATCGTGTGCTCGTGGGGCCTGGCACCTGGACAGGGTCCGTGGACACCCGAAATCTCGCCATCACGATTGAATCCACTCAGGGTGCGACCGCAACCATTCTCGACGCTGGCGACAGTGGCACCGTGTTCAAGATCATTCGAGGCGAAGGCCCCGAGACGATCATCCGCGGCTTCACGATCACCGGCGGCACCGGTGAACTGCATGAAACCCTGCTGCACGGCGGCGGGATGTGGATCCTGAATTCCAGTCCCACTGTTGAAGACTGCCACATCATCGGCAACGTGGCTCAGATGGGCGGCGGCGCCAGTGTGATTGCTGGCAACCCGACCTTCACCAACTGTGTCTTCGAGGACAACTTCGCCACCACTGATGGCGGCGGCATTCGGTTCACAGATTTCAGCTTCCCCACACTGTCCAACGTGGAGTTTCTCGACAACGGCGCTTCGGTGTACGGCGGCGGGCTCAATTACGCCTTCGACAGCCTTGGCATGCACCAGGGGTGCACGTTTGATGGCAACACCGCAGGGGTCAATGGCGGCAGCATCTCGATGACATGCGACTGCTCGGCAGCTAACGTGCAGAACTCCGTGCTGTGCAACAGCCAGCCCAACCATGTGGAAGGCCCATGGAACGACCTGGGCGGCAACGACGTGTGCTCCATCTGCTACGCGGACATCACGGCCGACGGCACAGTTGATGTCAACGACATCCTCGCCATCTTTGCCGCCTGGGGCGGTTGTGTGTGCGTGGAAGACATCACCAACGACTCCGCCGTGAGCGTGGACGACCTGCTGATCGTCATCAGTCAGTTCGGATCCTGCGGCTGAGTGAATCGCCCCTCAGGGCCCCAAACGCCGAACTCGAATATTGCGATAGGCCACTGGGCCGTGGTCGCCCTGTAGACGCAGCGGCCCCGTGCCTGGCGCCTCGTCCCAGCCGCCTCGCGTGGGGCCGGTGAGTTCCACGTTCTCCTGCACCACCACGCCATTGTGCACGACACGCTCGAACCGGGCGTTCTCGATCTTCTCGCCCTGGGCATTCCAACGCGCAGCACGGAACGTGATGTCATAGGTTTGCCAGCGACCGGGCTTCCGAGCGGCATTCACACGAGGCGCGCTGCCATCAAAGCCCTCGTTGCCTTGTCCACGGGCCGGATCCCAGCGTTGGTACACGCCACCGGCATCATGGGCCTGTGGCGCTGCGACGCCCCAGCTGTCAAGAATCTGCACTTCGTAGCGGCCCTGCACGTAGATGCCCGAATTGCTGCCCTGGGCCATCATCCACTCAAGGTGAATCTCACAGTCACCGAACGTGTCCAGACTCACCAGATCACTGGTGCGCCCTTGGGGGCCGTTGCTCAGCACGCCCGCACCCGGTGATGTGGACAACTGCCGGGCGTCATCTGGGTCCAACGCTGCCGCCCCCACTTGTGTCCACGTTCCGGGCGGCTGCCAGCCGTCGAGCCCCGTGCCGATCATGTCGATCCAGCCATCATTGAGCACGAACTGCATGGACTGAATCATGTGCCGTTGAAAGAGTGGTTCATCGAACGTCTCGTCCGTGTGGCCACCGCCCGTATACAACGCCACACCATCGCCGACAGGTGCGCTCCATGCGATCGGATGATCACCCATGGCGGCTCGTGGCGAATAAGTGGACTCATCGAGCGTGGCGAGAATGTGCATCTTGCCACGCGGGTTCCCGCGGTAGTCATACCACTCATCAGTGCGAACCCAACGCTTGGGCAGCCCTGCCATGGATGGATGCAGAGTGTCTTCCACGACGACCGTTGCCTCTTGAATGTGCGGATGCGTGCGGAACCATGCGCCACCCAGAAGGGCGTCGCCGTAGAACGGCCAGTCATACTCGGTGTCCGCGGCCGCGTGAATGCCGAACCACCCACCACCAGCCTGCAGCCACTCTTCCAACGCCGCCTGCTGGCGGTCGTCCAGCACATCCATGGTGGTGTTGAGAAACACCACGGCGTCGTACTCGGACAGATTGCCAGGCGTGAACTCGGCCGAGTCTTCAGTTCGCACCGCGTGCCACCGATCTGGACCGCCATCCTCGCCGTGCCCGAGTTCGATCAGAACGTCACTGCCATGATCAACCGACCCATGGCGAAAGCCCGCGGTCTTGGTGAACACCAACACGTTGGGGGTTGGCGACGTGATCGCCACTGACAAGAACAGTGCCTCAAGCATTACGCATCCTCGAACGTGGTCCAGCCGTCCCCCCCGGCTGCAATGACCTGATTGATGAACCGAACCCCACGTGCGCCATCTGCGACACCTGGATATCCGAAGCGAGCTGGGTCGTCTTCGCCGGCCCCGATGGCCGCGGCCACGCCTCGATAGATGTTGGCAAAGGCCTCGATGAAGGCCTCGGGATGGCCGCCGGGCAGCCGTGTGACTGCTGTCGCCGCGTCGGCCAGATCCGCATCGGCTCGATGCAGCACGGTGTCCGGGCCGTCAAGCGTGTGGACCATGAGCTGATCAGGGCGCTCCTGATTCCAGTGCACGGCGCCAGTCTCACCGTACACACGCAGCGTGAGGCCGTTGCGATGTCCCACACACACCTGCGACGCGCTGAGCACGCCCCGTGCACCACCGGCGAACCGCAGCAGCACGCTGGTGTCGTCGTCGATCGAACGCCCCGGAACGAAGGTGCTCACGTCACTACAGAACGACTCGATCTTGAGCCCCGTGACGGTGGACACCAGATTCTCGGCATGGGAGCCGATGTCGCCCATGGCGCCGCCCGCTCCAGCTCGGGTCGGGTCGGTGCGCCAATCCGCTTGTTTCTGCCCACTCTCTTCCAGAGGCGTGGCCAACCAACCTTGCAGGTATTCGACGAAGACCTTGCGGACCGACCCGATGGCGCCACTGCGCACCATGTGCGCCGCATGGCGAATCATCGGATATCCGGTGTAGTTGTACGTGACACCAAACACCTTGCCTGTGGCCCTGGCGGTGTCGACAAGATCCTGGGCATCCTCGGGTGTGCAGGTGAGCGGCTTGTCACACACCACGTGGAAGCCTGCTTCGAGGGCCGCCTTGGCAGGCGCATGGTGCACGTGATTCGGCGTGACGATCACGACACATTCGATGCGTTCGTCTGCTGGCAGTGCGGATTCCGCCTTGAGCATGTCCTGCCACGAGCCATAGCACCGGGCTGGGTCGAGGCCGAGATCCTCGCCGCTGGCCTTGGCCTTCTCGGGCGTGCTCGACAGGGCGCCCGCCAACAGGTGCATGGCGTCATCGAGCCTCGCCGCCATGCGATGCACTGCGCCGATGAAGGCGTCACGTCCGCCCCCCACCATGCCGTAGCGAATGGGTCGCTCGCTCATTCGTCGCTCCCGAATGCATCTTCGAAGCCGCGACCGGGGGCAGTCACTTCGATGGCACGCAGATAGGCGCAACTCTCAGCGGCACCTTGATCACGATCCATGCCGCTGTCTTCCCACTCCACGCTGAGTGGTCCGTCGTAGCCGATGCGATTGAGTGCTCTCATGATGGCATCGAAGTCAACATCGCCTCGGCCCACACTCACGAAGTCCCAGCCCCGGCGGGGATCACCAAACTGCAGATGCGATCCAAGAATGCTCTTGGTGCCGTCCTGGAAGAGTTTGGCATCCTTCATGTGGGCGTGAAAGATCCGATCTGGGAAAAGCTCAATCAGACGATGGGCATCGAGACCCTGCCAAATGAGATGGCTCGGGTCGAAGTTGAATCCGAATGCCGGGTGATTGCCCACCGCATCAAGTGCAGCCTGCGCCGTGACGAAGTCGTAGGCGATTTCCGCCGGGTGCACTTCCAGTGCGAACTTCACGCCCACTTCGGCGAAGACATCGAGGATCGGCCCCCACCTGTTGGCGAAGTCGTCGTAGCCCGCCTGCACGTGCTCCGGCGGCGTGGGGGGAAAGAAGTACAGGTGGGGCCAGATGCACGATCCCGTGAATCCGTTGACCACAGGCACTCCAAGCTTGGCCGCAGCACGGGCGGTGTCCTTCATGGCCTCGGCGGCGCGTTGCCGCACGCCTTCGGGATGACCGTCGCCCCAGATCGATTCGGGCAAGATGGCTTTGTGGCGATCATCGATGCGATCGCACACGGCTTGGCCCACCAGATGGTTGGACACGGACCACGTCTTCAATCCATGCGACTCCAGCAGGTCGTGGCGTGATTGGGCGTAGCCCTCGTTAGCCATTGCCCGATCCACTTCGAAGTGGTCGCCCCAACAGGCGAGTTCGAGGCCGTCGAATCCGAAGGCGGCGGCCTTGGCGGCCATGGTTTCCAGGGGCAGGTCTGCCCACTGGCCGGTAAAGAGCGTGATTGGTCGTGCCATGGTCGCCGATGCTAGCAACTGCGTTCGGTAGGCTGCTGCCATGCATCTGCTGGGCATCGACATCGGTACTGGCGGCGCTCGCGCCGTGATCCTCAATCTGGATACCGGAGACGTCGCGGCGACCGGTGAGGCACCAGTCACATTGCACCATCCAGAAGCAGGCTGGTCCGAACAGCACCCCGAAGCATGGTGGTCCGCTGCGACCGCAGCGGTGCAGGCAGCACTTGCGGCAGCAGCGCTCCAAGGCGAGGACATCGCGGCCATCGGGCTGACCGGGCAGATGCATGGGTGCACGTTGGTCGACGCCTCACACTCGCCCGTTCGCCCTGCCATCCTGTGGAACGATCAACGCACCGCACCACAGTGCGAATCGCTGCTCGAAACGCTCGACGACGCCACCTGGCGATCGCTCGCAGGCAAGCCCCCACTGACGGGGCTCACCCTGCCCAGTCTGTGCTGGGTGCGAGAGCATGAACCGGAGGTCTTCGCAAAAGCCACGGGGCTGCTGCTTCCCAAGGATTTCATTCGCCTCCGACTCACCGGCACTCGCGCCACCGATGTCGGCGACGCCTCAGGCACACTGCTGCTTGATCTGTCCACTCGCACGTGGTCGAGCACGATCTGCTCGGCATTGGACGTCGACCCAGACCTGTTGCCAGCGGTCCATGAAGGCACGGCAATCACCGGCACCGTCACGGCCGAAGCTGCTGCTGTGACAGGGCTGAAGGCTGGCACACCAGTGGTCGCTGGAGGCGGGGACCAACAGACCGGCGGGATTGGCTGTGGCATTACGGAGACTGGTGCCGTCTCTCTCAATCTGGGCACATCAGGCGTGGTGTTTGCCGCGGGTGATCATGTTCCGACCGACCTGCCCAAGGGCCTGCACGGCTTCTG
>JAKVBV010000048.1 GCA_022446965.1 Phycisphaerales bacterium | reverse complement strand
CTATCCCTGGCCTTGGGGTACGTAGGAACGTATTCCTCGCCCTTTCGCCACTTCATGCACCCCCGAAGGGGCTTTCATCGTTCGACTTGCATGTTTTAGCCATGCCGCCAGCGTTCAATCTGAGCCAGGATCAAACTCTTCAATTGAATGAGACGCCCCACCGTGAAGCGGGACGGATCTTCTTGCGAAGATGATTGAGCCTGACGAAGCCTCCTGCAGTTGAGGACACGTCCTCAGTCGCATTCAGCTCGGTCTTCTCCGATCCCAGAGATCGGAGCCGATGGACGGCAAATCCATCGGTTTGGTTTTTCGGACATCGCTGCCGATCGGCGAACCGATCCGACTGCGAGTCTGGAATTAACAATCTTGGCATCACAAGGATGTCCGAAGGACACTGCAGCTGTGAGAAGCAGTGCCCCAGGATTTCGACTCCACCAGTGCTGTGAAGCACAGGTGCAGTTCGATGACATCCTCGCGGCGTCGTTGACCGTCCACTTGTCAGAGAGCGAAAGAACGCCCCTGCGAACAGAGGCGAGCGTCGTATTCTACGCAGTCCCTCGCCCACGTCAACACGTTGAGGGGGTAAAAAACCCGGTTTTCCTGGCCATGAAGCCCTTTTTTCAAGCTCTACCCCAGCCTGGTGCGTTGACCACCGCGATGACGGCCATAAAACCTCTGTACAACCCGTTGCGCGGCAAAAACTTGCAGCCGTTCGGCCTGTGGCGAGCACGTCATCCACCACGATCAAGGGGCCCTGCAGCCGCTGCCCTGCTCGCGTTGTTCGCAGAGCAGGAATGCGTGCCGCTCGCCGCTGGGCCTGCGGTCGTCCGGTTTGTCGCGGACCTCGACCACGCCGCAACCCATGCACCCGAGGCACGTGGAGCCCACTGGCCACGGTGACGGCCATGATCGCACCAGAGCCGGCGCGGGCGGCGAACGCCACCCCAACCACTGCGCCATCATGCGTCGGGCGGTAGATCCCATGGCGACAGCATCACACGTGCTGACAGACCCACCGCCACATCGCGCAAACGCAGCTACCGATTGACTTGGTGTCTGACCCCAATGACATGAACTGCTACAACAACACGTGGCATGGACCCCGACCGCATTGCACTTGATGACTGGCACGCTGCGGCCGATGCCCCAGATCTACTTGATGCAGCGTCGGGCGTGACCGAACCCACGCCGGCCGCTCTGGCGAAGCTCCGCCGCACCGCATCAGCAGGCGTGGTGCACGCGGCGCTGGAGATTGCCGCTGCACGCCGAAGCGCACAGGGCCGACTCGAAGACGCCCACACCCTGATCGCCGACCACGCCGGTGCTCAGCAAGCGACGCCCGCCGTGCTCGCCAAGTGGAAAGCCCACCACATCGCCCGGACCATGGGCGATGCGAGGGTGCTCGACGTGGGCTGCGGGATTGGCGCCGATGCTCGGTGGCTCGCACGGCGCAACCCGGTACACGCGATCGACATGAGTCCGGCCCGCTGCTTCATGGCCACCACCTATGCCCAGGTCGAAGCTCGCACGGCACAGATCACCGACATCGCACAGTGCGACGCTGACATCCTGCACCTTGACCCAGCACGACGAGACGGCGCTGGCAATCGACGCCATCACCCGGACCACTGGTCCCCCACCATCGCGTGCATCCGGTCCATCTGGGATGGCGACACCGCCAGCTGCGTGATGCTCGGCCCTGGCATCGATCTTGGCGCTGCCGCGATCCCCAGGCATGTGCAGGTGTGCTTTTGCAGCGCTGGATCGGCGCTGCTCGACGCTGCCGCACTCACCGGGCCACTGGCCAGCTTTCCTGCACCCCACACCGCCGTGCAGGTGGACAGCGGCCACCTACTGCATGGCGACGCGGCAGATCCGCCACCGGGACGTGCGCCGGCCGTGGGCGATGTACTGCACGTGGCTGACCCTGCCGCCGAGCGAGCGCACTTGCTGCATCTGCTCGCGAACGCCCATGACCTGTGGACGCCCGCGGCCGGGCTGGGCCTGCTGCTGGGCAACAGGCAAGCTGACAGCCCGTGGCTCACGGGCCACACGATCGCGGCCGTGCTCCCGCCCAAAACCAAAGTGATCACAAAGTGGCTGGGGGACCATGACGGTGGCGTGGTGACGGTGCGCACCCGAGGCAGCGCCGAGGGCGATCCCGACCGCCTCGCGCACGCCCTCAGAGGCCGCGGAACGACGCCGTGGACTGTGTGGATCCTCCGCATGGGTCGCCGTCGTCAGGCCCTGATCACCCCCTGACCGGGCGACACGAACACCCCTCACGGGCGTTTTTTCGCGGTTGTCGGCGAATCCGGAGGCTCCCCTTGGGTCTGACCCCATCTGTGCCCACCCTCCATGGGCCTTGTATCGCCATTTTCGGCAAACTCCGGGGTTTGACCCCGGGGGGCCTCATCGTGCGACAAGGTGTGTCTTTCGGATGTCAGAAAAAAACTGAGATGTGCTGAATGACTCGGGCAGGTTGGGCATCGTCTTCCCCGTGGAGGGTGGCCGGCCACCGGTGGATTCCCACCAGCCCAGCCACGGAGCACCCCAAGCCATGCAGTATCGAGAGAAGCGAAGAATCGTGATGCTGGCCTTCGACCAAACCTGGGATCGAGTCTTTGCCCGATTCCGATCATGCATGCCTGCCCCGGCCGCGGAGTTCGCCGCCGAGGAGGTCTATCGCCGTTTGGCCTCGAGGTTGACATCATCGATGACCAGCACCGCCGCCGTGGGTACGTTGATCGAGGCCATCGTGGCCGAGATGCTCCCGGTCGAGGCATGCTGTTCGCTCACCACAGGCCCCAATCAGGAGGTGCCTCAGATCGCCCGCCAGAGCGCGTGATCTGTTCACCCAAGAGGATGTATTCAGCGATGTCTGACAAAGAAATGACCCCTGCGACCCCCGAGTCCCTTCGCCGCGAAGCGGCCCAAAGCAAGGCTCGCGTCCGCAAACGACTTGAAGCCATGCTGGAAACCCAGCTGCACGACGCCGCGGCCACCGAGCTGCTAGCCGACATGCCCTGGCAAGATCCCTCACGCAGCGGTGAATTCGAAGCCGTCCTCACCTGAGACGATCACGGCACCACGTCTTCTTTCCACCCCCGACAGCCCATGACTGGCTTCGGCGGGTGGCCTACGTGGAACCGAAAAAGGTGCCTGACACCCTTTCTATGCGAACGCCATGCGACGCAGCACGGTGTGCAGAATTCCACCGTTGGCGAGATAGTCGATCTCGACCGGCGTGTCGGCACGCAAGCGTGCTTTGAACTCCACTGCCCCCCCGTCGGCTGATCGCGCCGTCACGGTGACCGTCTGCCGCGGCGTGAGTTCACCACCCCAATCAATGTCGAACGACTCGTGTCCGGTCAATCCCAGTGATTCAGCCGTTGCGCCATCGGTGTACTCCAACGGCACGACGCCCATGCCCACCAGGTTGCTGCGGTGAATGCGCTCATAGCTTTCGGCGATCACGGCACGAATGCCCAACAGGAACGTGCCCTTGGCCGCCCAGTCGCGTGACGAGCCCATGCCATAGTCCTTGCCCGCAAGCACGATCAGCGGCACTGCCTTGTCGGCGTAGTGCGCAGCTGCATCGAAGATGCTCTTCACTTCTCCATCGAGCAGATCTGTGGTCCAGCCACCTTCCGTGCCCGGGGCGAGTTGATTGCGCACGCGGATGTTGGCGAAGGTGCCCCGCGTCATCACAAGATCATTCCCACGACGCGATCCGAACGAGTTGAACATGCTCACCGGCACGCCATGCTCGGCCAACCACTTGCCCGCCGGGCCATCGGTGGCGATCGAACCGGCCGGAGAAATGTGATCGGTGGTCACGCTGTCGCCGAGCTTGCACAACACACGAGCACCACTAATGGTGGAGACGCCCGGCACGTCGGCGGTCATGCCGCTGAAGAACGGCGGGCGATTGATGTAGGTGCTCTCCGGCCAATCGTAGATGCTGCCGGTTCCTGCTTCGACCGCCTTCCACTGGGCAGACCCGGCGAACACGTCACCGTACTCCGATTCAAACTGCCCGGGATCGATGCACGATTGCACGACCTCGTCGATCTCGGCTTGGGTGGGCCAGATGTCCGCGAGCATGACCTCATTCCCCTCGGCATCAGTGCCAAGCACGGCTGCATCGAGATCGATGTCCACTGTTCCGGCCAAGGCATAGGCCACGACGAGCGGCGGTGAGGCGAGATAGTTGGCCTGCACATCGGGGGAGATTCGGCCTTCAAAGTTTCGGTTCCCACTGAGCACGCTCGTCGCCACGATGTCGTGGGTGTTGATCGCTTCATGAATGGGATCAGGCAGCGGTCCGGAGTTGCCAATGCAAGTGGTGCAGCCGTATCCGACGATGTCGAATCCGATGGCGGACAGATCATCGAGCAATCCAGCTCGCTCGAGATAGTCACGCACCACCTTGGACCCGGGGGCCAGCGATGTCTTCACCCACGGCTTGCGATCGAGGCCCTTGGCACGGGCGTTGCGGGCCACCAAGCCCGCCGCCACCATCACACCGGGATTGCTGGTGTTGGTACACGACGTGATCGCGGCGATCACCACAGCGCCGTCTTCCAGCGTGAACGTAGCGTCATCCATGTCGACCTGGGCCGCTGTGGCAGTGACCGTGTCACCATTGCCCGAAGCGAAGGTGGTGGCCAACGCCTCCTGCCATGCTGGCTTCATGTCGCTCAAGGCGATGCGATCCTGGGGCCGCTTGGGGCCCGCCAGCGAAGGCTCGATCGTGGACATGTCCAGTTCGAGCACGTCGGTGTAGTTCACGCGGGCGTTGGCATCGTGCCACAGGCCTTGGGCCTTGCAGTACTGCTCCACGGTCTGCACCAACGCTTCGTCGCGGCCGGTGAGCCGCATGTAGGCGAGCGTGTGTTCATCGACCGGGAAGAAGCCCATGGTCGCCCCGTACTCAGGCGCCATGTTGGCGATCGTGGCACGGTTCGCCAGCGGCATGGATGACAACCCAGGGCCGAAGAACTCCACAAACTTGCCCACCACACCGTGGGCACGCAGCACTTCGGTCACTCGCAGCACGAGGTCGGTGGCGGTGCACCCTTCCGGCAGGGCGCCGGTCAGTCGCATGCCGACCACTTCTGGAATGAGCATTGAAATCGGCTGGCCCAGCATGCAGGCTTCGGCTTCGATGCCACCCACGCCCCAGCCAACGATGCCCAGACCATTGATCATGGTCGTGTGGCTATCGGTGCCCACGAGTGAATCGGGGAAGAACCACTCGCCGTCGTCCCAGACCACCTTGCCTAGGTACTCGAGATTCACCTGATGCACGATGCCTGTCGCCGGCGGCACGACACGGAAGTTGTCGAAGGCCTGTTGCCCCCACTTGAGGAACGTGTACCGCTCGGTATTGCGCTTGAACTCGAGATCGGCGTTGATCGTGATGGCCTGCTTGTTGCCGAAGGCATCCACCTGCACGCTGTGGTCGATCACCAGATCGCACGGCACCAGCGGGTTCACCTTGTCGGCTGAGGCGGCGTCGCCGGTCATGTCGACCATCGCCGACCGCATCGCTGCGAGATCCACCATGGCGGGCACGCCGGTGAAGTCCTGCAGCACCACGCGACCAGGCTTGAAGGGAATCTCACAGGGGGCGACCGAGGTGGCGTCGTACGCCGCCAGTGCACGAACGTCATCTTCCGTGACCACATGCCCGTCACAGTGCCGAAGGCACGATTCCATCAGCACCCGAATGCCGAACGGGATCGTGTGCAGATCGCCGCCACAGGCATCCATCAAGGCGGGCAGACTGGCGATTCGCCGAGTGCCCAGCGGAGTGTCCAAGGTGGTCAGTGCGTTGAAGGGGTCGGAGGAGGCCATTCCCCCATTCTAGCCCATCCAGAGCAGTTAGCCTGTGCGCAGGAGCCAATGCGTTGACCGACCTCACGCCGAACGATCACCCCGCCACACCGGATGCCGCACTGCACGCCATCGCCGCCAATCTGGCCGGGGCGATGTCCGACGACGCCCGCATGTCCCACGCCCACGCCGATCAGCTGCCTGACCGCGAGGTGTTGCTGGAACTGCTCGAGGCGATGCGGGAGCTGGTGTTTCCCGGCTTCTATGGACCGCGCGCCTTGCGACAACAGGAGGTATCCAACTGGCTCGCCGCTCGACTCTCCGAACTCGAGCCAGAATGGATCATTCAGATCGCTGGTGGGCTGGCCTACGGGGCTGCCCACAATCGCATTGATGCGCCGGACATGGATCAAGCCCCGGCACTGACCCGGGCGCTTCTGGAACAGTTGCCCGAGATTCGTCGGCTATTGAGCCTCGATGTACAGGCGGCCTACGACGGCGATCCAGCGGCACGACATACCGACGAAGCGATCCTGTGCTACCCCGGTATCACCGCCCTGTTCGTGCATCGCATCGCACACGTTCTGTACACGATGCGCGTGCCCTTGCTGCCCCGCATTCTGCAGGAGTTCGCCCACGCTGAAACGGGCATCGATATTCATCCTGGTGCATCGATCGGCGAGTCGTTCTTCGTGGATCATGGCACTGGTGTCGTGATCGGCGAAACCACCGTGATCGGCGATCGGTGCAAGGTGTATCAGGGAGTCACACTGGGCGCGAGGTCGTTTGAGAAAGACGAACGCGGGCAAATCAAGCGCGGCACCAAGCGGCACCCCACACTGGGCAATGATGTGACGGTGTATGCCGGCGCCACGGTGCTCGGTGGCGACACATTCATTGGCAATGGCGCGGTGATCGCCGGCGGGGTGTTTCTGACCACATCCGTGCCCGAAGATCATGTCGCCCAGGCCGGGGCTGTCGAGATTCGTGTGCGGCCGCATCACGGCCTCGCCTGATATTCGCGCCACACTATCAGTCCGTCTGCAGAGCAGTAGACCGCTCGCTGGCTGCAACAGCCGCCCCTTTTTGACAACAGCCACCGGCTACGCCGGTGGCTGTTGTCAAACGGACAGGGTGGGATTCGAACCCACGATAGACCGAAATCTATACCGGTTTTCGAGACCGGCGCGTTCAACCGCTCCGCCACCTGTCCTGAAGCGGGAATTCTAGCACGCCCCCAGATCAGGCGTGATGATGACCCAACATCTGCTGCGCCAGCTCATGTGACAGGCAGAGCAACGTGAAGGTTGGATTGGCCGTACCGGCGGTCGGCAGGACCGCTGTTGATGTGACCCAGAGATTGTCTGTGCCGTGCACTTGCAACTGCGGAGATACCACCGCCTCGGGGTCTTCACCCATGCGACATGTGCCCACCGGATGGAACGTGTCATACGGCCGGCTGGTGTCGCTTTGTAACTCGCGCGGAATCTGCCGGGGCAGATCGAGCGAAGCGCGGTTCCACGTATCCAACATGCGGCTGCCGACCACATGCATGTTCTCAATGTCCTGATCCGTGATGCGCCAGTCGATCACCGGATTGCGACGGTCATATTGATCTCGTGTATCCCCCAAGGTGATCCGGTTGTCCTTCACCGGAATCTGTTCGGTGTCCAACAACATGCGTGAGCCCGTGCCCTTGCCGATGTGCAGTCGATTCTGCACGTAGCGCCCCCACCCCAATCCGATCCCCGCCGTGAGCCCCGAGACAAAGTCATCAAGAGAAAGCGACGGCATCTTGCGGCGTTGCAATCCACCAAGCACTTCACGCACCACATTGAACCCCGACGAGGAGTGCTCAAAAATGAGATGGATGAACGACCGCACAGTCGCGGGCGGTGGATTCGTCTCAATGAACCGCATGCTGCGCATCCAGCCCTTGTTGAATCGAGGGGCAAGGAGGCGGATCGCTTTGTTCCAGTCGTTCGAGTCGGTATCTGCAATCGTGCATGACAAGTGGTCGCTCATGTAGCACCCCACTGCCGCAGTCGTCGGCGTAATGCGGCTCGCAAATTGCGTGTCCAACTCCAAGAGCAAGCGGGTGGATTCAATCGTGCCGGCGGCGATCACGAAGCGATCAGCAGAAACAGACACGGTCTGTCCACCTGGCGACTTCGCCGCAACGGATCCAATGGCTGTGCCATCGGAGACGTCTTCTCGCATGGTCCAATCGCAGGCCACAGCATCGGTGATCACGCGAAGCGAAGCTCCAGCACTGAGGTCTGCACCCAACTGCGTGGCGAAGTTTCGATGGCGAAACGGAATAAAGAGGCTGGCCAGCGGCTGCAATCCTGCACCTTTGAGCGCTGGTGTGATCCGATGCAATGCGCGTTCAGCGAACCCTGAAAAATCACCGTCGAGGGGATATCCCAACGACTGCAGGATGGTCTGGCTGTGGCGAGTCACAGTGTCGATAATGCCCGGCCATTGATCGGGGGCGAACTCGGCGTCGTCACGAAGATCCAGCGATGTGTGCGGGCACAGCAGCCCACCCCAACGCGATGTGGTTCCGCCCACACCGAAGAACCGACCTTGGGTTGCGCCCGGGTACGTTTCGCACCCGAAGTCTGCTTGAAAGCCCACTTCGGCATACGACCCACAGACACTGCCCCCTGCCTCAAGCACGATGACATCGAGCCCCCCCGCCGCCAGTTGGTTGGCGAGATAGATGCCTGCAGCACCGGCTCCAATGATGCACACATCACAGCGATGTGCACTCGTGGTTGATGCGTCGCTCAGACTGGTGATCAGCGGCTTGCTCACGCGACACCATCGTGCATGGCTTGGGCGAACTGCGCGATGCGGTCTTGACGGCGTGTCGACACCAACACGCACCCGGTGCCGTTTCGCGTCAAGGCGGCCCGGAGCAGTTCGACCATGTCGAAGTCGGGACCGGCGTCGCGTAGATACCCGTAGGTGAACTGCAATCGCCGGCCAGCGCTCAGTTGAATGTCGCCATCACCGCCATTGATTCCGTCGTGTGTTTGGATCACTTGGGCCAGCGGGCTGTTTCCGGTGATGAAGTTGGCATAGGGCGTTGCTTGCCCGGCCACGCCCCACGCGCGAATCACGCCGGCCTCACGCAGCGACTCGAGCCACGGCAAGAAGGCGTCCGCTGGAACGGCGGCAGGATGAGGTTCATGCAGCATGAGGCAATCGAGATAGTCGGTCTGCAGACGAGCCAGCGACTGCTGCACACTGGCTTTGGCCCGTTGCAATGACCAGTCCACTCGCGGGCGCGAGGCGGCAGGCAGCACCTTGCCGGCTGCTTTGCGGGCGAGCACGCCCAGATGACCGCACGGGGTCCATCCTGGCGAATACATGCCAATCTTGGAAGTCACGGTGACCTGATCGCGATGGCCTCGGAGAAACCGACCGAGGCGTGTTTCACACAACCCGTAGCCGTACACCGGGGCGGTGTCGAAGTGGGTCAGCCCCGCATCGAGTGCCCCGTGCAAGAGTCGCTGGCACTGCGCATCGGACCGCAGATGATGCAGCGAGCCGGTGCCCATGCCCAGCGGTGATACCTGCAGGTCCGTGTTGTCAATCGTGCGAGAGACCATAAGGAGGGTGCACCAAGGATATCGGCCCTCAGGGCTATTCCATCCATCATTTCCCGGCACCTGTGCGCTTCACAACAACGGCCACCGGCTGGGTGCCGGTGGCCGTCGAGATCGTCAGGATTGACCGTCACTCAGGGACACGTGCTCCAGGCGGCGATAAGCAGGAGCAGGTCATCGATGTTGACGCTGCCGTGAAAAGGGAAATCAGGGACAGGCAGCACCGAACTGGGCAATGACCGCCAAGATGTCGTTGACATCAACAACACCGTCCTGGTTGGCATCGCCAGGACATGGCTCATCGTCACCACCGCCACCGTCATCATTGCCATCCATTTGGAGAATGAGCATTCCCATGCCCGTGTCATCACCATTTAAAGCAATGGTGTGAGTCTTGCCTGTCGGAATCGATACATCGCTTTCCTCGCCGGAGTAGGGCAACGAAAGCGTATCACTTGCCACATTGGCAACGACAGCCATCGGCACTGAAGTGCCTTCAGCGGGGGCAGTAAGTGATAGCTCAATTACGCCATCACCCGGAGCGCGGAAGGCGATGCTGTCACCACTGGCGGACAGGTTCGCATTAGTTCCTTCAACACCCATGATTACTCCGCCTTCGGTATCAGTTTCTTGCTCCCACTCCATCACGAAGTCAAAGTAACCTTTGCCACCGCAATATCCATGGAACATGTACTTCTGGCCAGACAAGAGCGTCAAGATGTGTGTGTCGCAAGT
>JAKVBV010000047.1 GCA_022446965.1 Phycisphaerales bacterium | reverse complement strand
CGACTTCTTCCGACAACCACAACAGTGCTTCGAGGCCAGCGGAGTCCACGCGTTCGAGCATGCGCAAATCCAACACCAGGCGTGGCGCTGTGGTGAGCCGATCAGCGCAGGCGCGTCGCAATGTGTCCACCGCTTCGGCGACCAGTTCGCCCGTGAGGCGAAGCACCGTTCCGCTTCGATGATCTTCCCAGTCGATGTTCATGCCGCAGCCTCCTGATGGCCATCCGTGGCACGATGTTCGACGACCATCCGGTCGTAGGCCGTGAAGTCCATGGCGAGAAACGCAGGCACCAGTTCGGGATCGAACTGCGATCCGGCACAATTGGCGATTTCATCCAGCACCGACTGCCGCGTGAGCGCAGTGCGATAGGTGCGGGTGGAGCACATGGCGTCGAACGTGTCGGCCAGTGCGATCAGACGCGCCGCCAAGGGAATGTCATTGCCCGACATACCATGGGGGTAGCCACGGCCGTCCCATCGCTCATGGTGATGCAACACGCCACCGAGGATGTCGTCGAAGTCGGGGATGTCACGCAGGATGCGATGGCCGATTGCCGGATGCTGCTTGATCGCTTCAAACTCGGTGTCGGTGAGGCGACCCGGCTTGCCGAGCACGAGCTCGGGCACGCCGATCTTGCCGACATCGTGCACCAGGCCGGCGATGTGCATGCGATGGGCCGTAGCATCGTCCATGCCGATGGCGCGAGCCAGCTGCCGCGTGAGGATCGCCACGCGGCGAGAATGACCAGAGGTGTAGCGGTCCTTGGCGTCGATCGCTGCCGTGAGCGCATCGAGCGTGCCGAGGAACATGGCGTTGAGTTCGTCGTAGAGGCTGGCGTTCTCGAGGAAGATGCCCACGTGTGCGGCGGCCGCCGAGATCAACTTGGCATCGACCGAAGACACCGACACATCGTCGCCCGACTTGTCGCCGGCGAACAACAGGCCGATCACACGACCATCACGCGTGACAGGCTGTGCGATACCCGCATCGCCAAGCAGCGCGAAGTCCACACCAATCGGCGCCGATGACGCGGTAACAGGCGTGTCGCCTTCGCACGTGAGCAGCAGTCGACGAGCCATGTCGCGGAGGGCCGGACGGCTCACGCCCGGCGTACCGGAGATGATCAAACTGCCTTCGCCACGACCGGCGCGGTCGATCCATGCGGCCACCCACCCGTAGGGCAAGGTGTGCAGCAGTTCTTCGCACGCCATCGAGGTGAAGCGATCGGGCCGCTGGGCCAACGTCATGTTGCCGGTGACGGAGTACAGCAGGCTGATTTCCTCATAGGTGCTGCTGAGTTCCTGCCCCACCGTGTCCAGCGTGCTTGTTTGCTGAGCACCCTTGGCATGCTCGGCGCACAGGCACCGCACCAGCACGGCCAATCGATCCACTTCGCCCACCGGCGGAAGCGTGAGCGTGTGCAACATCGATTCGGTCGCGCGACGGTCAAGCCGAGCAGCCTGGCACAGCGCGTTGAACACCGATCCTCCTATCAGTGTGTCCACGGGCACCAGCGCCGTGATCCAACCAGCCACCTGCCGACGCACTTCCACGGGAACCGCGATGACCCAGACGCCCTCGACCAGTTCAACTGGCGCAGGCGATGTGGTGTCTCGCCACGTGTCGATCGCGGTCGTCATGGACTGTGTGACCATCGGAGACGAGGTCAGCAATGAGCACAGCCAGTCGCTCCGGCCCACACCGCGGTGCAGACATCCGTCGAGATCGCATCCTGCGAGCACGATGCCCGCCTCACGCAATGATCGAGCGAGTCCGGCACTGGCCAGCATGGCGCCGAGATGAACGTTGGTCGAACTCACGCAGCCTTCTCCCGAATCTGGCAGATGTCGGAGACCACATCGAGAATCGCGCGGGGACTGAAAGGCTTGCTCAAGACGGCACTCACGTTGGGCAGCTCGACTGCTTCTTCACCAAGCGCATAGCCGCGGGCCGTGAGCACGATCACCGGCACTTCGTTCGTGTCAGGCGAATCGAGCAGTGCTCGACACAGCCCGATGCCGTCGAGATACGGCATCTGCAGGTCGGTGACGATGAGATCGGGAATGCGTGCGGCGATGGCGTGCAGGGCCTCTTCCCCGTCCGCGGCCGTCTCCACGAGGTACCCGGCATTGCGCAACTTCAGCGACACGACGTGCTGAATGTGCGACTCGTCATCGACGACCAGAATGCTCGGCTGATAGGTCATGTGCGTACTCATGCGGCAGCCTTGGCTGCCTCAACAGTGCCCATGGGCACGGTGAACCAGAACCGTGATCCCATGCCCAATGTCGACTCCAGGCCGATCTGACCACCGTGCACCGTTTCCACGATGTGGCGGCAGAGATTCAGCCCCAAGCCCGTGCCCTTGGCGACGCGCTTGTAGTTCTCGACGCGATAGAACTTCTCGAAGATCCGCTCGACATCGTCAGGCGGAATGCCCAGGCCCGTGTCCTGCACGGCCACGTGCACACAGCGAGCGAGGTTGTCCGAATCGGCGATCACACTGATGCGACCACCTTCGGGCGTGTACTTGACGGCGTTGCTCAGCAGGTTCACGACCACCTGCTGCAGCATGTCGTGATCGCCGTTGACATGCAGGTCGACGGGCGCGGCTTCCACGTGCAGGGTCTGACCCCGTTCGCGCGCCTGCGGTTCGATGGCCCGCATGGCCTGTTCGATGATCGTGCGCAGGTCGACCGCGGCGCGATCGATCTCGATGATGCCCGCTTCGATACGGGAGATGTTGAGCATGTTGTCGACGAGGCGCGACAGTCGTTCGGTTTCGCTCTGGATGATGCTGTAGAACTCTTCCCGCGTGGCGGTGTCGTCGGCTTCACCATCAACGAGCATTTCCACACATGCACGCATGGATGACAGCGGTGTACGCAGCTCGTGACTGGCCTTGCTCACGAACTCGCTCTTCATCTGGGCGATCTCCCGCTCTCGGGTGAGATCGTGCAGCACGGCGACAGCCGCGGAGGGCCGCCCCTTGCCGTCGCGGATGCAGCCGACCATCACTTCGCAGGCCACCGCATCACTGTGTTCAGTCGCATCGAGCATGAGTTCGGCTTGACGTGTGGAGGTGCAGGCACCTTCGAGCGTCTCCGAGATGATCCGCCGCAGCGTGGAGTCATTCACCAACGTGGCCAACGATTGGCCCTGGGTGTTCGACGCATCGAATCCGAGCAAGGTGCCTGCTGCGTCGTTGGCCATCACGAGTTCATTGAACGGGTTCACCACCAGCACTGCTTCGTTCATCACGGCCAGCACTGCTTCGGCTTGTTCCCGTCCTGCCTCAGCCACACGAGTGCGGATTTCCAGATCACGTTCACGTGTACGCCACGCCTCTTCACGGGCGCCCAGGCGGTCGAGGCAGCCCACCAACGTGCGGGCCGTGGGACGCAGCCAACGCGGGGCTGCCGCCACCGCTTCGGCGGTGTGCGTGCTTTCCAATCGAGTGTGGAAGGCCGCGGTGGATCGCATGATGATCGTTGCGGCAAGGCCGCCCAGCAGCGCCGCAGCCAGAGTGCCGCCGGCGATGGCCGGCCAGATCCCCGAGGGGGCCCCGAAGACCAGCGACAGACCGATCGCCCCGCCTGCAACGGCGCCGCCACATGCCATGGCGGTGAGCATCGACCTTGTCAGCGTCTTGAACATCGGGCCCTTCTTCAGCGTCTGCGAAGTGCCCGGCGTACAGGCCTCAGGACCCGTCTGAACCGAACACCCCTGTCACGCGAGGGTCATCGGCAAGGTCGGGAGCCCACTTGACCGCGATGTCACGGGCTTTTGCAGCCCCATGCAAATCGCCCAGCGCAGCCCGAACCGAAGCAAGCACGGTCCAGGCCTCGGCACGCTCAGGATCGGCCTCTACGAGCCATTCAAGCAGGTTTTTGGCGGCTTCCAGCTGACCGCTGGCCCGGTGGACCACGGCCTGGAACAAGGCGGCCTCATACGTTTCCGGACGCAGATGCCCCAGCTGATCCGCACAGAGTTGCAAGGTGTCCCAGTCCTGCTGGGTCCAGGCGAGCAGCCCCCGCTCACGCCACAGCGAGACGTCTTCGGGATCTGCTTCACAGAGATTCCGATAACTCCCGCGAGCTTCGTTGTGTCGGTGTACGAGCACCAGACAACGGGCCCGCAATCGATCCAATGTGGCATCGGTGGTGCCGAACCGATTGGACCAGTCCTCCACCGCGTCGATGCACCCTGCCCAGTCGCCGTTGCCGAACCGCATGCGACACAGGTCGCGGGCGATCGATTCATCGTCTGGCGCCAGCAGCCGCGCTTCTTCGCACCGGGCCGCCGCGGTGGCCGTGTCACCTTCGAGCGTGGCAATGTGGGCCAGCAGATGCTGCATGGCCGGATTGTGTTCAAACCGATCCAGACGCGCTTCGACCAATGATCGTGCGCCCATGGTGTCTCCGACAGCCAGATGCGCTTCCGCGGCAGCCATCAGGTATTGCGGACGAGCCGGATCGCTGCGGTGCGCTTCGAGATGAAACTGCAGCGCATCGTGATCCTTGGACCATCGTTCATGAATGACGCCCAGGAAGTAGTGGCTCTGGGCATGGCTTGGATCCAATTCGACGGCACGACGCAATGCGATCACTGCTTCATCCAGTCGCAGTTGTTCCATGAGCACGCGACCAAGCAGGCTCCAACTCTCCGCATCGTCGGCATGACGTTCAATGGCACCAGTGACCAACTCACGGGCCTTGTCGAGCTGCCCCGTTTCGAAGGCGTTGATCGCCTGCGAACGCGTCATGGCTGCCGTCACCTGGTCCATTCGCGCATGGGCCGCGTTGCGTGCTTCCACACCAGACTTGGGAACGGTGCTGCATCCGGCGAAGATCACCACACTCAGCGTCAGACTCAATGAACGAACAGGCATGTCGTGCCTCCAAAAGGGCCCAGACGGGCTCAGAAGTCGGTGCCACCGAACGTCGCGGTTCCCAGGCGCTCCGTCATGGAGTCGCCCTCCGTACCACTGTCGGTGTGCTCGTCACGGTGCGATGAAAGATCGCCTGGCAATGCGGTGTTCAGCAGCTCCCGATCCATGATGCGGCGCGACACGTGCCGCTCCCAGTACTGATCGGCCTCACCGGTGAGAGTGGCACGCAGCTGACGCAACTCAGGCTGGTGCGCATTGTGCCGCAGTGAATTCTCGGCGTAGAACAAGGCGAGATCGAGATCGCCGTCACGGGCAGCCTCGAGCGCATCGCGGTTGTAGTTGGCGGTGATCTGTTCACGGCTCCAGGGCAGCAGGCCACTGCGGGCACCCACGCGAACGGCATCCATGATCTCGATGCTGTCCTGCCCAAGCTCGGCAAGGCGCTCATCCTTCACGACCGTCGGTGTGAGCAGAAAGATCACTTCTTCACGACCCACGTCATCGGTCTGCCCCTTGAATGCATCGCCCGCGATGGGCAGATCGCCCAGCAGCGGCACGTTGCGGCGGCTCACCGTGGTGGATTCCTGGAACATGCCGCCAAGCACGATGGTCTCACCATCACGCACACGCACGTTCGTGAACACCTCGGTGGTGTTCTCATTGGGAATCGTCACGGGCGTACCTGAAGGCGTGGTCACAGGTGTGATCGAGGCGCTCGACAGCCGCGGATACAGCTCCATGCGGATCATGTCGTTCGGGCTGATGTACGGACGGAACACCAGATGTGTACCGGTGTCGAGAAACTCCACGGTCTGCGTCGTGGTGGTATCGGTCTGCGTCGTGGTGAGATAGCCCACACGCTCACCGACGAGAATCTCGGCTCGCTGGCGGTTCAGGCACAGCACCTTGGGTCGAGCGATCACCGTTGTGTCGGTGACCTCATCGAGGGCACGCATGAAGAACGAGAAGTCGTCTTGAATCAGACCGATCTTGAAGCCGGCGGCTTCGGAGGTCTGCCCCACCGTCGATTGCGCGCCCACGGTGTTTTCCACACCAGGGGTGAAGCCCGACGGGTTGAGAATCTCATCGACCACTGAAATCGGGTTCGTGATGCCCGCCAGCGAGGGCGGGTTGACGATGAAAGACATGTCCACGCCGAATGCGTTGTCCTCGGTGACCGCAGCCGACAGGATCGTGCCTTCCACAAGCACCTGCTTGGGCGACACGTCGAGTTCCTGAATCAGCGCTTCAATGCGCTCGATGTGTTCGGGGTAGTCGACGACCACCAGCTTGGCGGCGTAGGCATACGAATCGGTGCCGCCGCTGGAGGTATCGGGGTCGTACCCCTCGGTGACGTCGCCCATGGAGATCACCTGGCCCGCTTCACTCTTGAGCGGCTCGGCCAGACGCGCGGCATCTGCACCTTGCAGGTAATACAGGGGAATGACCTTCTGAATGCGCTCACGTGATGCCGCTTCCATCTGCGCAATGGTCTCCAGCGGATACACGTAGATGAAGTTGCCTTCTTCGATCCAGCCGTAGCCGTTGACCTTGAGAATGGCGGTGAGCGCCTCTTCCAATGTCACGTCGCGAAGACTGGTGGACACCGTGCCGGCAATCTCGCTGCCGAACACGATGTTGCGATCGTAGCCGTAGCCCAGCAGGCGCAGCACTTCGCTGATGTCCTCATTGCGCACGTTCAGCTCGACCGTGCCGAATCGGGTCACCTTGACCGCATCGTCCGTTGTCGCGGCTGCGTCATCCGCTGCTGGTGCAGCCACCGGCTCGACAGGTGCCGGGTCAACGGCGTCCTGAGCCATGGCGGCTGTGGCGAGAGAAATCGTGAACAGTGCAAGCGTGCGAATCATCGGGCAGCGCTCCAGGCCTCCAACCGGGCCGGACGTCACCCTGACGCACCGACCATCATTCCATGCGAAGGACGAACTGACGCCCGTTCGCGTCGAGCACCGCATGTGTCCGGTGGACTTCCACCAGCGTGAAGCGGGACTCGCTCGAGCCGGCCACGGTGTGACCAACCCTGACGGTCGCCCCATCGATCACTGCTGCCGAGGGGGGCAGCGTGGCTCCCAGTCGGAGCGAAGAGGCGGCCTCGGCTGTGAGGTCGGCTCGCGGCGCGGGCGACTTGGGTGAATTCGCCCACTGCGTCGTTGTTTCCTCAGCGATCGGGAAGAACCCGGCATCCACGCTGAAGGGATCACGGTCGGGCCGTTCCGGCAGCACCACGCGAACGGGTGCCTTGGGCGTGGCCTTTATCGGATCTACCACCTGCACATCGGTCACAGACTGGGCCGACGCGGCCTGTTGAGGACTTCCGATAAACACCAGACGACCCCAGAAAATCACGGCCACACCGGTGAGCAGGCACAGCACCGTGAATCGACGACGGTCAGCCGTCAGGCGAACGCTCAGGCGACGACAAGCGATGACAAGACGTTCCATCACGGGGTCTCCTCCTGGGCAGGCGCGTAGACCACGTCCAGCGACAGCACGGCGCGAAGCGGCTTGGTGCCAGGACCATCATCTCGACGAGCGGTCGAGGCGATGTCGAGTCCCGACACGCGCACCAGTCGCGGCAACGACTCGGCTCGTTCGAGCACGTCCCAGATGCCGTCGAAGCCGCCGACGAGCTCCAGCTCCAGCGGCAGGCCTTCGTAGTGTTCAGACAACGACCGCGGTGCATCGGCCACCGTGAAGGTCTGGTCATGCACACGCACACCGTCGACCTCCAAGGACAGCGCCTGCATCAACGTGGCGACATCCGCGGTGTCCGGCACTTCACGGCACTGGGAAGCCTGTTGCTCCCCCGCCTTGCGCAGTCGTTCGGTCGCCGCATCCAGCGTGCCTTTGGCGCCAGCGAGATCGACAATCTTGCGATTGAGTTCGTCCACACGGTGCGCATGTGTCGAACCGAGGGTCCATTGCGGCCAGGTGAAGGTCCACGTCAGCGCCACGGCTGCAACAGCCGTCGCGGCCATCGACCATCGTTCCATCGATCGACGATTCATGGCTGCACCTCCGTCGATTGCGTGTCGGCATTGACCACAGCGCCCTCGGGCTGTTCGGTCGGCCCTACCACCACATAGGTCTGATTCATGTCCACGTCGAAGCTCACAGCAAAGCCCCGCGCAGCGTGCTGGTGCACGGTGCGGCTGCGGCTGTACTCAAGACGGACGTCGCCGAAGGGCTCACGGCCGTCGAGCCGGCGGGCGAGCAAGGCGACATCCTCATCGCTGGCGGCAAAGCCCGACACGGTGCCCTGCAGCCGTCGCTGTGCTGATTCAGTACTCGCCCGGGCCGGACTGTCGTCCAGCGACAACGTGATCCGCTCCAGCGTGGCACCCTGTGGCAAAGTCTGCGCCAGAGCCGCCACGAGTGACGACACGCTGACGGGGTAGCTCACCTGGTGGTACTCATCGATCGCTGCTTCCACGGCCGACGCCGTGGCATTGCAACGAATGGCCTGCTGTTCCAGTTCCAATGCGCGGCTGGCGAGCGCTTCGGCCTGCACGAGATCTGATTCGATGCCGTCCAGTCGAAGGCTGGCCCATGTGGCGGCGCCACCGGCCAGCAGCGTGATTGCGGCGCACGTGGTGATGCACCGTCGAGTGCGGGCCCCAGCCTGGGTGCGCTGGCGAATACTCGCGGGCATGAGATCAATCATGGGTCCGCTCATGCCGCACGCCTCCGGTTGATGCGATCCAAGCCACGAAGGCTCAGGCCGGCGACGGCCGTCCATCCCGATGCCGGTCCACTCGACGCAGGCAGCACACGAGACAGGCCTGTGGCCAGCGCGCCAGTCGACGCACACTCGTCATCAAGGTCCACCGTCATGCGGCACGTTTCCATGAGACAAGACGCCAGGCTCTGTTCCGCGGCATGCACGCCGGTGAGCAGCAATCGGTCTGGACTTCCACCTCGCGCACTGACTGCAAAGTGCCGCAGGCACAACATGGTGTCGCGTGCGAGTTCGGCGATCACACCTCGGGCCGCGTCACGAACGGCGCCTTCGGTCGTGGCATCCACACCAGGGCCGTCCTGGTCCAGCATGGCCAGGCGCAGCGCGCGAACTGCGTCCACGTCCTGATCCAGGCGTTCAGCCACATGTTCATCCAGATGGCGACCGCCGATGGGCAACACCTTGCAGAAGGCCACGTCAGCGCCGCGCAGCACCATCATGGTCGACCCTGCATCACCCACTTCCAGCACGCCACGCACCTGATCATCGATGTCGCGACGTTGGCGTCGGCTCAATGCACGCGCCACGCCTCCGAAGTGCGTGTCCACCGCCACCGGACGCAGGCCCGCGTCGATCACGGACTGCAGTCGCGGTTCCAAGCTGGAACGAGCGGCGGCGACCACCAACACTTCATGTCGTGACTTGGCGTCGATGGGCGCACCGGTGCGAAGCACGTCGCATTCGATCTCTTCTCGGGCGAGGTTCAGTCGATCCGCCGCCTCCCAGGCGGCTGCTTCACGCAGTTCCGCATCGGGCATGTCGGGCAATCGCACGGCCTGCACATGCACCTCTTCACGAGGCAGGCTGATGACGCACTGTCGACCGAGAAAGCCGCCTGACACGACGGCCGCTCGCAACTGCTCGGCGAGACGCTGACGGCGACGACCGGGATCACTGACCGGCTCGTCCAGCTCCACACGAGCGGCGCCGGCCACGTGCAGGTCACCATGCTGTTGACGCATCTGCACCATGCGCACGCACTCGCCTTCGAAGGCAAGGCCTACACATCCTGTTCCAGATCGTCGTCCTGTACTCAATCGTCGCATCGAGGGCCCTTCTCAGTTCAACTTGCGGACCGACGTCCGCCCTGTCACCGGCGCAACGGCCACTTCCCACCGACTGTCATCACCGCTGAGCACCACGGTCGCCGCGCCGGCGGCCGTACCTGGTGCGGCAACAGTGCCACCAAGCGGATCGAACGTCACGATTCGCACGCCTTCTGCAGTCGCCACGGATTCCACGGCGACCGATTGAAAGCGGCTGTCCGCAGCAAGGTCGACGATGAAGTCGCCCCCACCACGATTCACACGGGCAGGATCAGTCAGGTATTCGGCTGTGCCTGGTGCGAAGGGATCGAAGAATGTCGCCTGCTCCACACGGACCAGGCTCCATCCCGAGCCGTCATCGTGAAAGACCACGCGATGGAACTCCTGATGGGCGACCGCCTCCGACTGCGCAAAGGCGATGTCCGACACCAGACGTCGCACGGCCGACTGTGTCTCGATCGACCCGAACCCACCAAGCGTTGGCACCAACAATGCGGCAGCGACGCCGAGGATGATCAACGTCACCATCATCTCGACGAGCGTGTAGCCACCGTGTTGGCGGGTTCGGGTGTTCACTTGCCGTGGGTCGCCTTGGGTTGATTGGTCACTTCCACCTTGATCGTGGTTGCCTTCAGATCAGCACGAAGGCCGACGATCTCGGCATTGAGCTGCTTGAGCAACGTGACCATCTCCTTGCGCTGCGCAACGGCGTCGGATTGCGATGAACCCACACCCTTGAGCGGCTGATTTCGGGCACCACGGTTGGTGGATCGGCTCTGGGCCTGCGCAGTATCAGCCAGCAGGGGGCGGTCGACGAGGCGCGTCCAGAGATCTGCAGTGAGCAGACACGTGGTCAGGGTCAACAACAACTTCAAGGGGGTATCGCGGTGCATGGGCATTCCTCGCTTGGTGCATCGACTCGAATCACACCCCACTGAAGTGAAAGCCCCCACCGGCTCGCCGTTCCACCCGATCGTCCGGTAATCCCGTCGATCCTGAACGGCGAGCGGTGGGAGCTGCCTGAATCACAAGGCGGCGACGGCTGCCGCATCGGTCGCATCCGCTGCCCCATCACCGTTGACGTCGTAGTACGGCGATGCCAGCGTGAGCGTGAACGATCCGGTGGAGGCGGTGTAGGACTCACTGAAGTTCGCCGACCAGGTAGGACTGGACCGCATGTACGAACCGGCGATCAGATCGTCCCACTGATCCTGGGTTCCATTGACATCAAGATCGGATCCGGCTGTCGCACCGTTGGCGGTGGGATACCCCCCACTCTGGGCACGGTACAGCTCGATCGACTGCGCATGGTCTGCAACTGCATGCGTGCCGTGGACACCGAGGCGTCGTCGGCTGCATTGGTGAACTGCGGAATGATGACCGCGGCGAGAATGCCGAGGATCACCACCACGATGAGGATTTCAATGAGCGTGAAGCCCGTCGGGCGGGGACGTCGCGTCGTCATGACTGTTCTCCTGACGAATGGGGCAACGGCGGTCATGGCCGGTGCCGAACTTGGCGGTCCATCAGTGACAATCTGAACACGGGGCGAGGCGTTC
>JAKVBV010000046.1 GCA_022446965.1 Phycisphaerales bacterium | reverse complement strand
CTCACCATGCTCAGCCGAGCCTCCGGCTTGGTTCGTGAAGGTGTGCTCAGCCGGTGCTTCGGCACCGATGCCGTGCTGGGCGCGTTCTACTTCGCATTCATCATTCCCAATCTGTTCCGCCGGCTCTTTGGTGAAGGCGCATTGGCCGCGTCATTCCTGCCCGAGTACCAAAAGGCGATCAAAGACGACCCCCAACGTGCAGCCGCCCTGGCCGGGCTCACCGCTGGTGGCCTGCTGGCCGGACTTGGGCTCGTCGTCATTCTCGCAGAGGTCGTGTTGTTTCTCGTAGCCGCACTGCCGGGCACACCTGGACCGGCACTCTGGCTGACCATGATCATGTTGCCCTACGCTCCGCTGGTGTGCAGCGTGGCGTTGCTGGGCGCCATGCTGCAGGTGCACGGCAGGTTTGGTCCCACAGCCGCGGCGCCGATCATTCTCAATGTGTGCCTTGCGGGTGCTGCAGGCGTGGGCTGGCTGGTGATGGCACCCGCCACCGACAACGAACGCCTTGTGATCGCCGCCTGGATGGCCACCGCCGTGGTGTTGGCAGGATTGTTGCAAGCTGGTTGGTCGTTGATCGCGCTGCGCGGCCTTGCCCGCATGAGCCTCGATCGCTGTGGCCTGCCCGACCTTCGCCGGGTGCTGCGCAAGATGGCGCCCATGTTGCTGGGGCTGGGTGTGCTGCAAGTCAATGCACTGTTCGACGGGCTCATCGCCAGCTGGCCGAATCTGCAGACCTCCGACACCGTGTTCGGTGTGGCTTACCCGCTGGACGTACACGCCATGAGTGTGCTGACATTCGCACAACGTCTGTACCAGTTCCCGCTGGGTGTGTTTGGTGTTGCGGTGGCGACGGTGATCTATCCGCTCCTTGCCGCACAAGCCGATAACAGGCAGGCCTTCACCAACACCGTCCGCCGCGGGCTACGGCTGGTGCTCTTCATCGGCATCCCCGCGAGTGCCGGCATGTTGCTGGTCCGCAACGACCTTGTGGCGGTGCTGCTGCAAGGTGGCAACTTCGGCACGGATGACACGCACCGTGTGGCCTTTGTGCTGGCGGGCTACGCCACCAGCATCTGGGCCTACTGCAGTGTGCAGGTGCTCACCCGTGGCTTCTATGCCCGCAACGATCTGGTGACACCGGTACGGCTGGCGATGCTCACTGTCGTAGCCAACCTCGCCTTGAATCTGGTGCTCATCTGGACCCCGCTGCGCGAAGCGGGGCTGGCTTGGAGCACCGCTGCATGTGGCATGGGGCAGGCGCTCATCCTGTGGGTGCTGCTGTACCGCAGTGCCGGAGATGTCCTCAGCGGTGTGCTCACCGGAGCATGCCGATCCGTGTTCGCTGCGTTGGTGATGGCTGCAGCGGTCATCGGCGTGAACATGGTGCTGGCCGATGGCACAAGTTGGGGCGCATCACTGTGCCGACTTGGCGTGGGCCTTGGTGTGGGGATAGGCGTGTACGCCGCCGTCACATCGTGGATGCACATGCCCGAGTTGTATTGGACTATCGGACGATCACTGGAGCGTGACTGAGTCGGCGGTCCAGGTGGCGCCGTCGCGATGCACGCGGCGATACAGCGTGTCACGTTCGACAGGCTCAAGCCCCGCTTCACGAATCGTACGATGCAGATCGGGCACGGTCGTCTCTTGATGTGTGCCTGATCCTTCGACCTTCGTGATGTCGTACCACACGACCGTGCCGTCGATGTCGTCGGCGCCGGCGCTCTGCAGCATGATCTGCGCCATGGGCAGCGTCTGCATGATCCAGAAGGCCTTCATGTGCGGCACGTTGTCGAACATCAAACGCGCCACGGCAATCGTGCGGAGGTTCTCCAAACCCGAGGGGCCATACAGCGACTCGAGTGCAGAGTCATCTGGCACGAAGGGTAAGGGGATACAGCACTGATACCACCCGGTGTTGCACTGCTCGTTGGTGGGCTGACGATCCTGTGGGTACATGCTGTCGGGCCCGGTCAGCACAACGGATGGTCGATCGATGCCGTCGTGGCACGGCGCATCCGGCGTGGTGATACCCATGCGCTGTGCCCACACCACCAAGGTCGCATCCTGTTGCTCACGCAACAACATGAAGTGGCTCACCCGTTCGCGGGGCGATTCCACATGGCCGTACAACATGGTGGCGTTGGTGTGAATGCCCAGTTCGTGCGCTGCTTGGTGCACGTCCATCCAGGCATCGTGCCGAATCTTGCCCTTGAACGCTTCGTCATGCACGCGATCATCGAACACCTCGGCGCCGCCACCGGGCAGTGATCCCAAGCCCGCGTCCTTCAGCTCACGCAGCACTTCGCGAATGCCGTCGATGCCATCCCGCCCACGCTTGGAGATCTTCGCCAGGTGCACGATCTCCACGGCAGTAAATGCCTTCAAGTGCAGTGCCGGCGCTTCTTCGCGAATGGCACGAAGCATGTCGGTGTAGTAGTCGAACTTCAACCACGGATGCAGGCCGCCGACGATGTGCATCTCAGTGGCACCAGCCGCGGCCGCTGATCGTGCTTCCGCACGGATGTCATCGAGGTCTCGCTCGTATGCACCATCCTCACCCTTCTTGCGATAGAAGGCACAGAAGCTGCAGGAGAGGGCACAGATGTTGGAGTAGTTCAGATGGCGATTGACGTTGTAGAACGCCCGGTCACCATGCAGGCGTCGTCGCACTCGATCGGCCAACGCACATACGGACCAGATGTCCGGCGTTTCAAACAGAAACTGGCCGTCCTCACGGTTCAGTCGCTCGCCAGAGTCCACCTTGGCTTCGATGGACGCCAGCGAAGGCGTTGATTGCGTGTGTACGTCGGAGCGGATCATCTCGGCATTGTAGGAGGCTTATCGGACTAGTTCCATTTGTGCGGCATATTCCACCGGGCACTGGGCCGATCCATGATGTTGGCCGAATGCTGTGTGCAGTCGTGCCGATGGTCCTTTCAGACAGATGACACGCCCATTCGACATCCCGGACACGTTGCACCGCACGTCAATTCGGTTTCCCACCGAAGACAGTCGAGCGGCATCGGACCGCTGGCGGCACCTCACCGGACGCCGTCTGCAGGACGACCGCAGCATGCAGTCTCTGGCGCGTCGGCTCAATTGCCTTGGTCACTTCATTGATGATCCAGGCCCTCGCGCCGCCTGAGCCGGCCGCTTCGACCTGACATACTGCGGGCATGGCCATGCACCCCTTCGCGATCGCATTGCTCGCTGGCGGTCGCTCCTCACGAATGGGCGAGCCCAAACATGCTGTGCGTATGCCCGATGGCCGAACCATGAGTGATCATGTGCTCGACCAGTGCGTTCGCGTGTGCGACACCATCGTGGTGGCCGGCCCACACGACACCCTGCAGCAGCACACTTGCATTCCCGACAATACACCGTGGACGGGACACGGCCCGCTGGCGGGTGTCGAAGCTGTGCTGGCCTCAGGCATCGCCGCCCGCTGGCTGATCGTGCCATGTGACATGCCCTGGCTTACGGCAGATGTGCTGCAATCGATGCGTCACCACGATGCAACCGGAGTGGTGTGCATCGACAAGGCAGGCCCACTACCGATGCGAATCGACACCGCCATGATTGGTGAAGTGCGCAGCGCACTTGAGCGTGAGCAACTGGCGCTCAGATCGCTGCCGTGTGTTGTGCATGCCCATCGACTGGCCATCTGTGACGAGTCGATCATTCGAGACATCGACCGCCCTGATCAACTGCCGCAGTGATCTGCCGCCTCAATCGAGGCGACCACACCCTTGAAGGCTGGTGTGCGACTTCGCGAATCCGTCGTTCGTGGCACGATGGTATTGGCTTCGGGGTAGTACATCGCGGCGCTGCCGCGGGCGATATCGAAGGGCCGCGCCAACACCTGCATACTGCCCGTATCGGTGCGGACCACGACCCACTGATCGTGCTCGATGCCCATGCGGGACATGTCCCCGGCGTTGAGCAAGATGACATCACGTCGCTCCTGGCCGCGGTAGTAATCCTCTTCTTCATAGACCACGGTGTTGAACTGGCCTTCGCTGCGTAGGGTGGCGACGCGAACCTCGTTGTCGCCCAATGGTGGTGGAGGCGCCGCCTTGACGGCGTGCACCTGACACCGTCCGGTTGACGTGGCAAAAGACGGCTCGTGAAATGTGCGCCCGTCGATGTGAAACTCCTGCTTGGTCTCACCGATCGACTCAATCGCGTCGTAGCCAGGAACGAACGCAGCGATCAATGCACGAATCGCATCATGGTCGTGGAGCTCGGCCCAATCGACTGGACTGCCGTCGCCCAACACCGCCTCACCCAACGCCGCGATGATCTCCGACTCGGCACGCGGACCGTCGTGGCGAGGTCGTCCGCCATCGCTCAATCGCACGAAGTTGAACATGCTCTCCTGCGTCGTGGCTTGTGGCTCTTCGTCTCGCGCGAGCACCGGCAGGATGATCGTCTCCTTGCCGCAGCCCCAGACATGCCCCGTGTTCATCGTGGTCGACAGATGCACCACAGTGCCGATGCGCTGCATGGCCTGCGCGGCAAAGACTGCGTCGGGGTTTGAACCGTAGAGATTGCCGCCGAGACACAGGGCGAAATCCACATCGCCCCGGTGCGCCGCTTCTATGCAGGCCATCGTGTCCATGCCGGCCGCGCCAGGCAGATCGCCACCGAGCCGCTCGTTCAATGCCGCAAAGAACGCATCCTTGAGCTTGGGCACCACACCCATGCTGCCGATGCCCTGCACATTGCTGTGACCGCGAAGCGGCAGCAGGCCAGCCCCGGGCCGTCCCAACATCCCTCGAGCGATCGCTGCATTGGCGATCAACTGCACGGTGCCCACACCGTCCGCATGGTGCGTGACACCCATGGCCCATGCCCAGATCGTGCCACTGCTCGCAGCGACCATGTCCGCGAAGCGCTCAATCTCATCACGTGACACACCGCACGCGGCGATGTCGTCCCAGGACGTGTCGTCCACGACCTTGGCGAAGGCATCCCAACCGTCGGCGCACGTGTTCACGAAATGCTCGTTGATGGCACCGCGTGCAATGAGCGACTTGATCACCGCCGTCAGCAACAGCGCGTCTCCGCCGATCGTCGGCTGCACATGCAGATCCGCGATTCGAGTGGCCCGCAACATGCTGCGGACAGAACTGGGCACCTTGAATCGCTCCAGTCCCACTTCACGAAGTGGATTGATCACGATCACGGTGCCGCCGTTCCGCTTGACCTGCATCAGGTGCTTCATGAATCGTGGATGATTCGATGCAGGGTTGGCACCAACGAGCACGACAAGATCACACTGATCCAGGTCTTCAAGCGTAACCGTGGCCGTGCCCGATCCGGTCACGCTCGTAAGGCCGACGCCCGAAGCCTGATGGCAGTAGTAGGAGCAGTTGTTGACGTTGTTCGTGCCCCTCAAGCGGGCGAACAATTGCAGCAGGAATCCCGCTTCGTTGGACGATCGGCCACTGAAGTAGTAGAAGCTGCGGTCTGGCTCTGTTCGAGCGATCGCGGCGCCCACAAGTTCCATCGCTTCGTCCCAGCCGATGCGTTCAAAGCGATCTCCTAGTGGCCCCACGCGGAGCGGTGTGGTGATTCGACCGAGCGACTCCAATTCTCTTGGCGTGAGCTTCTGCAATTGAGCGATCGACGTGTTTGTGATGACGTCGTCCCGTATGGCGCCCTGAAGATCGGCGGCCATAGCCTGCACCGACTTCTTGCACACCTCCGGGAAGTGCCCCGCTTCGTCCACCATGCCGCCGCCCTGGCCGCCCATGCCCAGCGCACACGTCTTGCAGGCATTGCGTGAACGGAGTGCCGAGATCATCCTCCACAGCCCACCGGCAGCGCGAGCCTTGCCCAGGGTGTACAGGATGGCTGGCCATCCACCGCCATGTGCAGGTGTTCGACGAGGTTGCATGCGGGAACACTACACGGTGCCGACGCGATCAGGGGCACACACATGTGCGCGACAAAAAGAGCGGCGGCCGGTTTCCAACCGGCCGCCGCGTCGTTCATGCTTGAAGGGATACACAGCGTGCATGCCCGTCGGTGCACGCTTCAGGAGTGCATCTCCTGCAAGTGTTCACGAATTTGGATCACGGATCACCTCCCAGGTATCAGGTCCACACCTGTCCAGCCGTCGCTGCTCGTGTGCAGCCGCTGAACTCTTCATCCTTCAGCGTCCCGAAGGCACGCACACCGACCAATGGGGCCAGGTGTCGACGGGGGGCGGCGATGCCACAGGACCTGGTGCAGACAAGCGCCGCTCGCCCCGCCGTGCAAAATGCATCGGCAACGACCACAGTGCTCGCCCACATTTTCTGGGTTGGAATTTTTTGACCTGTTGCGGCGTACTTTCTGCGACGTGTCTATCTGAAACGCCGTGCACAACAGTGCGATCAGGTCTGCAACACGCCAGTGCGATACTCGCCTTCGATCGGGAAGGTGGACGCGATCTGCAACGCATCAGCCAGCTCTTCGCGCGTGCGATGTGGTTCGATCATGCGATCCACCCAACCACGCGCAGCGCCGTACAAGATGTCCTGTTGTTCGTTGTACGACGCCGAAATCGCTTCAAGCAGCGCGGTGCGTTCGGCTTCGTCCACCTCTTCACCACGACGCTTGCGAGCGGCGAGATCAATCTGCAGCAATGTGTTGGCTGCTGAGCCAGCGCCCATGACCGCGCAGCGTGCGCCAGGCCAAGCGAGCGTGAGGAACGGATCGAATGCCCGACCGCACATGGCGTAGTTGCCCGCGCCATACGAACCACCCGTGATCAGTGAGATCTTCGGCACGATGGAGTTGCTCATGGCATTCACCATCTTGGCGCCACTGCGAATGATGCCCTCTTGTTCGCTGTCTCGGCCCACCATGAAGCCGGTGGTGTCGTGCATGAACACGAGTGGTATGCGCTTCTGATTGCAGTCCATGATGAAGCGAGCCGCCTTGTCGGCACTCTCGACATAGATCACAGCTGGCATGTTGGCGCTCGTCGAAGGCCCGGCTTTGCCACCTGGCATGACACGCTTGGTGAGTTTGCGTTGGTTGGCGACGATGCCGCAGGGATAGCCATCGATGCGGGCATACCCGCACACGATCGATCCGCCAAACTCAGCGCGATACTCGTTCCATGAACCGGCATCGACCACGCAGTCGAGAAGATCGACAACGTCGTACTGCTGCGCCGGATCGTGAGAGAAGATGTCGTACACGTCATCCGCGGCACGGTTTGGCGAAACCGATTCAACCGGCGGACCTTGGACTGGCGAGGTTCGCATGTCCGCGAGCACAAGATCGCGTAGACGCTTGATGCACGACTCGTCATCAGGTTCGCGGAAATCAACCGTGCCCGACACGGACGCGTGCATCTCGGCGCCACCGAGATCTTCGCTGTCAACATCTTGCCCGATGGCCGCCTTCACAAGGGCGGGGCCAGCCAGATACAGGCCGCTGCCTTCCGTCATCAACAAGGTGTCGCACAACACCGGTAGGTAGCCGCCACCGGCGACGCAGTTGCCCATGATCGCCGCCATCTGCGGCACACCCTCTGCACTGATGACTGCGTTGTTGCGGAAGATGCGACCGAAGTCGTCGGTGTCTGGGAACACGTCTTCCTGCAGCGGCAGAAACACGCCGGCGGAATCCACGAGATACAGCAGTGGCAGCCGTGCGCGTCGGGCGATTTCCTGCGCCCGAATGATCTTCTTGCACGTCATCGGAAAAAAGGCCCCGGCCTTCACCGTGGCGTCGTTGGCGACCACCATGCACACGCGGCCCTGCACCGCAGTGATCGCGGTCACGACACCAGCGCCAGGCGCACCGCCGTATTCCTGATACATGTTCCAGGCGGAGAACAGGCCGCACTCGAACAGATGGCTGTCGGCGTCAGCAAGTCGTTCGATGCGCTCTCGGGCTGTCAGACGACCGTGGCGGTGTTGGCGTTCAATGCCTCGTTCACCACCGCCCAGACGAATCGTCCGGGCTTCCTTCTCAAGAGCATCCATAGCAGTTCGCAGGTCAGTCATTGCAGGGAGATTCTACCGATGCGGTGTCGCGCTTCAGTGCAGCGATGAAGGCATCGGCCAACACGGCCTTCACGTGGCCCATCGGCGGTGCTTCGCCCAGCTCCATCGCCATGGAGGTGACATTCCGGCCGTGCAGTCCACAGGGCACGATGAGGTCAAAGTGCGACATGTCAGGATTCACGTTGAGGGCCAGCCCGTGCATGGATACCCATCGAGACACACGCACGCCCATGGCAGCAATCTTCCGTTGCTGCTCACCTTCACCCACCCACACGCCGGTGGCCGTCTCGTCCCGCTGCCCCTCGATGCCGAACGTGGCAAGCGTCTCACGCACCCGCGACTCGAGCCATCGCATGTAGCCATGGAGCCGCAGTTGCATGCGATTGAGATCGAGGATGGGGTACGCCACAAGCTGGCCAGGTCCGTGATACGTGACATCGCCGCCTCGATTGGTGTCCTTGCGTTCCACACCGACCGCCTCGAGGTCAGCCTCGGAGGCCAACACATGCTCGGCTGCACCGGGGCGACGAGTGATGGTGATGACGGGGGGGTCGTGTTCAACCAGCAGCAGGATCTGACGGCCACCGTTGCACCGGTCTTCGATCACCACCTGTTGCAGACGTTGCTGCAGCGCAAAGGCGTCGTCGTAGGCCATGAAACCCAGGTCACGAACTTCAAGTTGAGGAGCGTCTGCGGCCAAGAGGCCAATGATAGGATCCCGTGAACATGGTCGGTGAAACGAACATCACACCCCGGCTCACGGTGCTGGGTTCAGGATCACGCGGCAATGCCAGCGTGCTCGTGTGTGGCAGGGACTGCATCCTGATCGATGCCGGCCTTTCCCCAAGGCGTGTGCATCGGGCCTGCGCCGACATGGGTCTGCCTCGGCCCAACCGAATCGTGCTCACCCATCCAGATTCGGATCACCTCTATCGCTCATGGGCAACCTGGGTGAACCGCGGCGAAGTGGCGTTGCATGTGCATGAAGGCCATGTCGACGCCGTCGCGCGAACAGGCTTCCAACATGCCGCCATGCAGACGTTCAGTTCGACGTTTCATGCCGGTGGCCTCCTTGTGCAGGTGGCGCTGGCGGATCACGACGACGAAGGCACGTGCGTCTTCAGAATGCAGGCCGCCGACACGACGATTGGCTGGGCGACCGACATCGGGCGCGCTACCGAGCGTATTCGTCGCCACCTCTCCGGCGTAAAAGTGCTTGCGATCGAGAGTAATTACGACCGAAAGATGCAGGAATCCAGCGACCGTCCGTTCTTCTTGAAGCAGCGGATCATGGGCGGCGCAGGGCATCTGTCCAACACCGAAGCACTGGAGACCGTACTCGACACCGCCACGGATGACACGCACACGATTGCGTTGCTTCATCTCTCACAACAGTGCAACTGCCCGATGGTGGTGCGTTCGTTGTGGCAGACTGGCGCGCCACACTTGGTGGACCGGCTCGTGATCGCATCACAACACGAACCAGTTCACGTGCTCGGGGTCATGGCGAAGGCCAACTGACCTGCGCCGACGAGCCGGGCGCGGGTACAGGGGACACCCACGCAGGAACGGGGTCCAGTGTGGGCAACACGTGGCCGTCCACAAGCCGAGGCACCAGCAAGGGAATCGCATCATCAGGACCGTCGGTGTCGATGGGCAGCACGG
Organism: Phycisphaerales bacterium; assembly: GCA_022446965.1. Lineage (GTDB taxonomy): Bacteria > Planctomycetota > Phycisphaerae > Phycisphaerales > SM1A02 > JABAAC01. The sequence continues at coordinate 2,040 of JAKVBV010000046.1, read as the reverse complement.
TGTCCTTCACCCAGCAGCCCGCATCATCGAGCGTTCGCCACACCTGTAAACCACGGGCATGCGGCTGCGCCAACATGCCCGGCACGAAGTGGCTCAGCATGGGTTCGTGTCGCTGGGTCCACCATCCCACAGGGGTTCCGGGCAGAATGATCGTGCCGGGAAGGGCCAGCAGCAGTGTGCCGACATCACCTCGAGCAGGCACGCCCTCCGGTGGCGCGGGCACCTCCAAGGAGTCCGGGCCATCCCAGACCAACATCCACGCACACGCCAATCGGGCGTCTTCGAGCGCCGCCTGGGCTTCATGGAAGGCCAGATCAAGGGCTTCGTGGACCGGGCCATCTTCCATCTGGCCCTCAACAGTCCCCACCATGACGCCCGCTCGATCTAAGGCCAGCGACCGCTGCTCCACCGTCAAGTCATCCAACTCCGGCAGGGCATGCGCCAGGGCCTGACACGTGATGATGTCGGGCATGGCGCGGGCCAGGGGGGCCTCTGCGTGGCCATCAAGGGCCCTGGCGATCTTGACCATCTCGGTCCAGTGGGCCAGCAAGGCCGTCCATGTCGTGGGATCAGGCATGTTGGGCGAGTGTACGAACCCTGTCCGTCTGATCCGAAAAAGCGTCCTTCTGGGGCACCAGAATGTTGTTTTGCCCGCTCGCTGGTGGTCGATCAAGGCCAGATTGGCCGATGTATCTCCCGCGATGGCCGTTTCTTCCGTCTCACGATCGACATCTTCACCCACGTCTGGACGCGCCCTTCGGTGGGCCAGCCGGCTTTTGCTGGTGGCTGGGTGGGTGTTCGCCGCCTTGGCCTTGTCCACCTTTGACGGCGCCGATTGGCCCAGTCACGCGGTGGCCGTCCATTCCGCCGAGGTCGCCAACTACGGCGGGGCCGTGGGGGCCTTGTTGGCCTACTGGCTCTATCACCTTGTCGGGCTGAGCAGTTGGATCCTCCTTGTGGGCTTGGGGGCCTGGTTGGGATTGGAACTCTTCGACCGCGGGCCATCCCACCCCACCCTGCGAATGGTCGGTGTGTTGCTGGCGATGGCGGCCTTCTCCACCATGCACGCCCTGATGTTGCCCGAATCACTCGGGCTCGCCGGCGCCCCGGGTGGATTGATCGGCCACACCTTCGCCGGCTTGCTTGCCCCGGCGCTGGGCACCTTCGGCGCCACCGTCATCGCGTTGGCCACATTCCTCGCAGGGCTGGTAGTCGCCGCCGACGAATTGATGCTTGCGCTGCCCGGACAACTCTGGCGTGGTGCCAAGCGTCTGGCTGAAGGCGCGCCGCGCCCCAATGGGCAGTTGCTCCGCCGCTTGACCACCCGGCCTGAACGTGCGGCTCGCGTTGCGGTCCTCAAACCTGCGGTCGAAGAAGGCCTTGAACAGGATGAGTATGACGACGGCGCTGGGGACGAGGATGAGGATGAAGAGTACGACTACGAAGACGAGTACGAAGAAAATGAAGAAGAGGACTTCGTCGAAGTCGAGGCTGAAGAAGAGCCCGAAGAACCTCGTCGCAAGCTGACCAAGAAGGAACTCGCTGAGAAGATCGCCAAGATCCCCGGCAAGTTCTTCGGTGGCGCCAAGAGCGAAGCCACCGACGCCGATCTGCATCGCGAATCGTACGAGGGCTACGAATTCCCCTCGGTGGAGCTACTCGAATCAGCAGAGAGCGACTTCTCCAGCAAGATCGAAGTCATGGCCCGCGAACAGGCCCATGTGCTTGAGGAAACGCTCAACACCTACGACATCGAAGCGGAAGTCACCGAGATCGAATCGGGCCCGACCGTCACGCTGTACTCCGTGCGACTGGCACCAGGAACTCGCGTGTCACGCATCAAGTCGATCGATCAGGACATCGCCCGCGAGCTGGGCGCTCAGAACATCCGCATCGTGCCCAACACCGCCGGACGAAACACGGTCGGCATCGAAGTTCCCAACCTCACCCGTGAGAAGGTGCGGCTCAAGGAACTCATCAGTTCTGGCGCCGCCAAGGACATGGTCCTGCCCATGTTCTTGGGCAAGGACTCCAGCGGCG
>JAKVBV010000045.1 GCA_022446965.1 Phycisphaerales bacterium | reverse complement strand
CAGGGTGAGAACAAGCCACAGTCGGCCGCAGCGGGCGAGGGTCATGTGCATGCGTGGCATGGTAACGCTGCGCATGTTGTCCGATAACCCATGCATCACCATGGAGTTGGAGAAGGCGCCCTCGGCCGGACGAGCAGCCCGGTGGTGGCCGCCCGTGTGGGTCTGCTGCCCTCGGCCAAGCCGGCTGAGCATCAGAGAGGTCTGTCTCACCGAGTCATTCGGGTTGTGAGGATCATGCGGTGCGCGAAAGTGATGCACTGCCACTGAGACACGAAAGTGATCGTCGTTCCAGTGATTGAATCGGATGATCCTTGACCCGCCAGTCGACATAGTTCCCCAGGGCCGACTTGCATTGTCAATGAACATCGTTGTATGTTCGAGACGTCGCAAGAGAGGCGCCCAAGGATGGGCAACCGTGCGACACCCGGAACACACGCGTGTGTGAGCATTCTGGGAGAACTCGGCGAGATGGTCAAGGAGCGGACCGATGCCGACGATTACGACTGCCACCGTGCCTGAACCTGCCAAGGCGAAACCCGCCGTTGCTGCGCCATCGCGTCGCCGCAACGGCATCGAAGACACTCTTGACGGTCGACCCATCGGCGATGTGTGGCGCGAATATCGTGCCGCACCCACCGAGGCGATGCGCAACAAACTTGTCGAGCATTACCTGCCCTTGGTCAGGTCTGTCGCCGAGCGATTGCACAGCCGCCTGCCCAATGAAGTCGATGTCGATGACCTGAGTTCGTCGGGCCTCTTCGGCCTGCTCGATGCTATCGCCGCCTACGACCCCGAGCGGGGCGTGCGGTTTGAGACGTACTGCTCGCAGCGCGTCCGCGGTGCCATCTTCGATGAACTCCGGGCCATGGACTGGGTGCCGCGACTGGTGCGGTCCCGGACCGCGAAGGTCGAACGCTGCCGCAAGGCGCTGGAGATGGAATCCGGCCAGACCGCGACCGACGAAGAGGTCTGCAACCGCCTGGGCGTGGATGACGCGGAATACAAGAAGATCACGCGGGACGCCAATCCAGTGGGCGTGGTCTCCATGAACCGCCGTTGGCCCAACGACAGCGATGGCCGTGAGGGCCGCGAGGTGGACGTCGTCCGTGATACCCGCCAGCCCAACCCCGTGGTCAAGCTGCAGCGTGATGACCTCAAGCATCTGCTCACCAAGGGGCTCTCCCGGGCGGAGCGCTTGATTATCGTGCTGTACTACTACGAAGAGATGACGATGAAGGAGATCGGCGTGACGCTGGATCTCAGTGAGTCACGCGTCAGTCAGATGCACTCGTCGGTGCTTGCACGCCTCAAGGCGCAGATGCAGCATCGCACGAAGGATGTCTGAGTCGAGACGTCTGATCGCGTCAACACATTGCATGCACAACCGCACCGCCGGTCCTTCGGGATCGGCGGTGTTCGTTTGTCGTGTGTTCAGTGGGCCGTGACCGACTCGGCCACGAGGACTTCTGCAGTCGTGCGTTCGAGCACGTCATCCACAGTGACACCGGGGGCCAATTCGATCAATTCGAACCGCCGAGCCTCGGTGTTCATCTCAAGCACGCCAAGATCGGTGATGAGCATGTCGATGCAGTGACGACCGGTCAATGGCAGCGTGCACTCGGGGATCAACTTGGGGGCGCCCTTCTTGTTGCAATGGTCCATCATCACGACCACGCGCTGCACGCCGGCAACAAGATCCATCGCGCCGCCCATGCCCTTGACCAACTTGCCCGGGATCATCCAGTTGGCGATGTCACCTTCCTGAGAGATCTCCATCGCACCAAGGATGGCCAGGTTGATGTGGCCGCCGCGGATCATGGCGAAAGACTCGTGGCTGCCAAAGAACGACGCGCCATCGACCGCAGTGACGGTTTGCTTGCCAGCATTGATGAGGTCGGCGTCGACGTCGGCGTCGGCCGGGAAGGGGCCCATGCCCAGCAGGCCGTTCTCGCTTTGCAGCCACACCGTCATGCCATCGGGCACGTGGTTGGCCACCAGCGTGGGCATGCCGATGCCCAGGTTCACATAGAAGCCGTCCTGGAGTTCACGGGCAGCTCTTGCAGCGATGTCGTCTCTCGTCCAAGGCATGGCCGCAGTGTAAATGGGGTCTGACCCCGGCGTGCGGCTGAGGTACAATTCCCCGTCCATGAGCACCCTTACCTCACCGATCCAAACCCTCTGCCAACACCCGCTGCTGCTGGACGATCCCACGCCCGGCGACGGCGTGTGTGTGTCCACCAACCCCGCCACCGGCGAGGTTCTCGGCGCCGTTCGCCTGCAAAGTGCGGACGAGTATGAAGACACCATTCGCCGTGCCGAAGCCGTGCAGAAGCACTGGCGCATGCTGCCAGCCCCCAAGCGTGGTGAATTGGTTCGTCGCATCGGCAACGCCTTCCGTGAGCACGAAGACGATCTGGGCGCACTGGTCACCATGGAAATGGGCAAGATCCTTCCCGAGGGTATTGGTGAAGTGGTCGAGTGCATCGACATCGCCGACTTCGCAGTGGGCCTGTCGCGTCAGCTTTACGGCTTGACCATGCACTCTGAGCGCCCGCAGCACCGCATGTACGAGCAGTGGCATCCGGTGGGCACGATCGGCATCATCACCGCGTTCAACTTCCCCGTGGCCGTGTGGGCATGGAACGCCATGGTCGCCGCCGTCTGTGGTGACGCCATGGTGTGGAAGCCCAGCCTCGTCACACCGCTGTGTGCATTGGCCATGAACAACATCGCGCAGCAGGTGATGCGTGAGCAGGACATCTTCGTCACACCCGACGACACCGACCCCGCCGACATCTTCGGCCTGGTCATCGGCACGGACGACGTGGTGGGCGAGACCATGATCGCCGACCGTCGTTTGCCCCTCATCAGCGCCACGGGGTCGTGCCGCATGGGTCGTCATGTGGGCACGCAGGTCGCCAAGCGCCTGGGTCGCTGCCTGCTGGAACTGGGCGGCAACAACGCCATCATCGTGGGCCCGAGCGCCGACATTGATCTGGTGGTTCGCGGCGTGCTCTTTGGTGCTGTGGGCACCGCGGGACAACGCTGCACGTCCACCCGACGTCTGTTCTGCCACACATCCGTGGTGGATCAGATCACTGAAGGGCTCGTCAAGGCCTACGCCACCGTGCCGATCGGCAATCCACTCGACGCCGCCACGCTGGTCGGGCCGCTGATCGATCAGCGCAGCGTGGACGCCATGCGCGCTGCGATCGAACAGGCGCAGGCCGAAGGCTGCGAGATTCTCTGCGGTGGCACAGAAGGCATCGACGCCTTCGCCGATTCGCCGGGCAACTTCGTCACGCCGACCATCGTGCTTGTGCCCAAGGGCGCCACGCCGTCGATCACGAAGGAAGAGACCTTCGCCCCGGTGCTGTACATCTTCGAGGTGGACACCGTGGACGAGGCCATCGCCGCGCAGAACGACGTGGATCAAGGCTTGTCGAGCGCTATCTTCACCGACTCGGTCCGTGAGGCCGAGCGGTTCCTGTCGCACGCGGGCAGTGACTGCGGTATCGCCAATGTGAACATCGGCACCAGTGGTGCTGAAATTGGCGGCGCCTTTGGTGGCGAGAAGGACACCGGCGGCGGCCGTGAGTCTGGTTCCGACGCCTGGAAGCAGTACATGCGACGCCAGACATGCACCATCAACTGGGGCGAAGATCTGCCGCTGGCGCAGGGCATCGAATTCGGTTGATCCGTGGCGTCACGGGACATCTTGCTGCGTCGTCCTGCCGTGGTGCAGGTGACGGGCGATCACTGGCGGCCCGAGCCGGCGTTGTGTGACGCCGCCGAGCGTCGGTGGGCGCTCATGTGTCGGCATAATCCGCACCTCTTCGACGGCGAGATCCTGCAGGTGATCGGTGTGCATCGCAATGGTCACGGCGGTGCCGTGCTGCATGTGCGCCCCTGCGCGTTCCGCTGGTATGCCGTGCAGACCGACGGCCCCGACTGTGGCTGTCGGCCTCTGGGGGTGAAGGGCGTGGTGCGGCGAGGCACCCAACTGTTGATGGGACGTCGCGCTGCATGGACCACCTTTCATGCGGGTGCGTGGGAGTTCGCGCCCTCTGGCGGCGTGCAGTCGGGCGACAGTCCGGAGTCGGCCATCCTCAAGGAACTGCACGAAGAAACTGGGCTCAGCACGTCCACGGTGCCCCAGGCACTTGCCGTGTGCTTCGACGATCAAGCCACCTCGTGGGAAGTGATGTTTGATCTGGGAGAGGCCACCGGTGAGGCGTCGTGCACGACAGGCGAATACGACGACATGCATTGGGCCAACCCAGCAGACTTGCCCACGCCGCCCACGCCCATGGCCAGACGCATGCTGGCACTGCTCTCCTGACACAAAACGACCGCAGGAGACGCATCGGGCGTCTCCTGCGAGGGAAGTCGGAGATCAATCAATCACTTGGCAGTGAGGTACTGCTCCACGCTCTTGAGATCGTTGACGATCTGCGGCGTGACACGGATGCTGAACTCAGCACCGGGTTCGCAGCGAACCACCTTGGTGACTCGAGCGCGATTCACCCAGGGGCGTCCAGCACGGATGTACTTGACGTTGTCCTTGAGGGCGCGTTGGCGAGCAACCTTGTGGCGACCGCGCTGGGCGGTGGTCTGCATGCCCATCAGGCGTTCGATGGTCTTCACGGAAGCCGTGCGAGGGGGCATCGAGGCCACGACGAAGGTCATGTCGGTGTTGGGCGTGATATCAGCCATCTTGAAAGTCCTTTGCCTACCGCGGCCCGAGCGCACTCAGGCCGAGCCGCACATTCTAGCAACCGCCGCCTGTGGAGCAAGGTGTCGAGCGAATGAGGTCCAGAACGGCCCCTGTGGCGTCTTCATAGCCGGTCACCCAGTGCACCGAGGCGCCCATTGGCCGCCAAGGCGCCGTGCCGGCCGGGGAGAAGCCCAGCGTGGCCAGCATGGCCAGGCCCACGGCGTCCATCGGGTCCCAACCGATCGACACGTCACCGTCGACTTCGGCCAGCACACGTGCGAGCGCTGCGGCATCAGGTGTGTCGCCGTGCCAGGACACCCGTGGCATGTCGTCGATCGTGGCGCAGCCTGCGGGATCGATCCAGATGCTCGGCGTAGTCTTCATGTCCACATCGTATGCCCGCGTCAGGTGGACATCGGGCCATGTAGCGGGTTGAATGTACACATGCGATGCGTAGCACTGCTCGGCATGCTCTTGATGGTGGTGGATGCCGCCGTCGCTCGTGATATCCACGTTCCCGAAGACGCTGCCACGGTGCAAGGGGCGGTGGACATGGCCGACCACGGCGACCGCGTCGTTGTCGGGCCAGGAGTCTGGGTGGGCACCGTCGATCTGCATGGCAAGGCCATCACGTTGGAGTCGTCACACGGTTCCGCTCGAACGGTGCTCGACGCCATGGGGCGTGGGCCGGCAGTGCGGCTCGTTTCTGGCGAAGGCGCTCGCACCGTGATCCGGGGCTTTCGGATCACCGGTGGTATTGGTGATGCTTCGGTGTACGACGTTAACTCCCGCGTGGGCGGCGGCGTGGTGATTGTCGGTGGCGCACCGACCATCGAGCGGTGCGTGATCGCAGGCAATGACGCGGTCTATCGCGGCGGCGGCCTGTACGCCTCGCGGTCATCCTTCACACTACGCGCGTGCGAGATTCGTGGCAACGCCTCGGAGAAAGGTGGCGGGGTGTATGCCTTTGGTGGCACACCCGTGATCACCGGCGGGACCATCGCCGACAACAAGGCACACTTCGCCGGCGGCGGCGTGTTTCTCGATCGCAGCAAGGCGGATGTGTCAGGCGTGTTCTTTGACGCCGACGTTGCGGCCTATTCGGGTGGCGCGATTGCCGTGATCGACACTCGGCCGTTCATTCACGGCTGCCGATTCCTCAACAACCAGGCAGGCATCGGTGGTGGTGCCATTCATCTGGGTTGGGGGGCCACGCTACGTGAAGCGGACAACGAGTACGTGCAGCAGGGCGACAACGTGATCGGAGGCAGCTCCGGCCGCATGCGGGCGGTGAAGGGGGCCTGTTGCTTCGGCGACATCTGCATCGAAGTGCTCGAGCAGGCGTGTCTTGAAGCCGGCGGTCGGTGGGAAGGGCCGCAGACCGATTGCGTGAGCATCCTCGCAGCACGGTGCCAGGCGGTTCGCCCTGGTGATCTGGATGACAACGATGAGGTGGACATCCGCGATCTTGGCCGTCTGCTCATGATCTGGGGTGAATTGGAAGACACCGGCGAAGCCAGCTCGGAGCGGTAGAATCCTTGCATCTCATGGTCCGACGGCCATGAACCAGCAGGAGCGTGTCGTGCCTGACTCGACCACAACACCAACCAATCAGCCACCGATCGCAGTGGATGACGTTGCCGTGCGGTTCGCAGGCGACTCCGGTGACGGCATGCAGTTGGCCGGCGGACAGTTCACCGCCACCACGGCGCTGGTGGGCAACGACTTCGCCACCTTCCCCGATTACCCCGCCGAAATCCGTGCCCCCCGTGGCACCACGTTCGGTGTGTCGGGCTTCCAGGTGCACTTCTCCAGCAACACCATCCATACGCCCGGCGACGTGGTCGATGTGCTTGTGGCCATGAACCCGGCCGCGTTTAAGACCAACATCGCCGATGTGCGACCCGGCGGCATTGTCCTGGCTGATGAAGACGAATTCGGCAAGGTGGGTTTGAAGAAGGCCGGGTACGAGCCGGACGTGAATCCACTGGACGATGAAGATCTTCAGCGCCGGTATCGCATCGTGCCGGTCCCGCTGTCGCGCATCGTTCGTGAAGAACTCGCCGACGACGACCATGGTGCCAAGGAAGTCATGCGATGCCGCAACATCTTCGCCCTCGGGTTGGTGTGCTGGCTGTATGACCGTCCGCTCGAGCCGACGATCGATCATCTGAACGAGACATTTGGTGTGAAGAAGGGCCGGCAGGACATCGCCGACCTCAACATCCGCGCCCTTCGTGCGGGATGGAACTTCGGCGAAACGGCTGAACTCGTGGGCGAGCGGTACACGGTGGCTCCGGCTGACCTGAAACCGGGCACGTATCGTCGCATCAGTGGCAATGAAGCCATGGTGTTGGGGCTGACCGCCGCCGCACGCAAGGCGAACAAGCCCATGGTGTACGCCAGTTACCCGATCACACCGGCCTCGGATGTGCTGCACGGCATGTCGGGCATGAAGCGGTTCGACGTGACCACCTTCCAGGCCGAAGACGAGATCGCCGCCGTGTGTGCCGCGATTGGAGCGTCATTTGCCGGCTCGATCGGTGTCACGGGAACGTCCGGTCCGGGCCTCGCCCTCAAGGGTGAAGCCATGGGGCTGGCGGTGATGTTGGAACTGCCGCTGGTCATCCTTGATGTGCAGCGTGGGGGCCCAGCAACTGGCATGCCCACCAAGCCGGAACAGGCCGACTTGTTGCAGGCGATGTTCGGCCGATCAGGCGAAGCGCCCGTGATCGTGTTGGCCGCGGCGTCGCCGTCGGACTGTTTCGACACGGCGATCGAAGCTGTGCGGCTGGCCACGCGACACATGTGCCCGGTGATCGTGTTGTCCGATGCGGCCATCGCCAATGGTGCCGAACCATGGAAGTTGCCTGATCTCGAAGCGATCGAGCCCATTGAGATCACGCATCCCACCGAACCCAATGATGGCGAGGTGTTCCACCCCTATATGCGGGACGAACACACGGGCGGCCGTCCATGGGCGATCCCCGGCACGCCGGGCTTGGAGCACCGCGTGGGCGGGCTGGAGAAGGAAGCCGTCACCGGGAACGTGTGTTACGACGGTGAGAATCACGAGGCCATGGTGCACGCCCGCCAAGCCAAGATCATGGCGGCGCAGGCCGTCATCCCACCGATCGAGGTCGGCGGCGACACCACCAGCGACACGTTGATTCTTGGTTGGGGAGGATCACGCGGCGCCATTCTCGAAGCGGCCGACCAGTTGTCCGCCGCCGGTACGCCGGTGGCGCACGCGCATCTGCGTCATCTCAATCCCTTCCCGGCTGATCTGGGCGATGTGCTCGCCAGGTTCGACCGCGTCATCGTGCCCGAAACGAACTCCGGCCAACTGCGATTCCTCCTGCGGGCCACTTATCTGTGTGACGCCATCGGCGTGAACGTGATGCGGGGCCGGTCATTCCAGGTGCAGGAACTTGTCGAGGGCATCACACGTGCCATGGAGGGCAAGTCATGACCACGCTGAAGGCCAAGGACTACACCACCGATCAGGACGTGCGCTGGTGCCCAGGGTGTGGCGACTACGCTGTGCTCGCCGCGGTGCGCAAGGCATTGCCCGTGATCGGCGGGGCTAAAGAAAATCAGGTGTTCGTGTCGGGCATCGGGTGTGCCGCACGCTTCCCGTACTACATGGAAACGTACGGGATGCACTCCATTCACGGCCGCGCCCCGGCGTTCGCCACAGGCATCAAGCTGGCCAACCCCCAGCTCGACGTGTGGCTGGTGTCCGGCGACGGCGACCTGCTGTCGATCGGCGGCAATCACACGATGCACGCGATGCGTCGCAACGTGGGCATTCGCATCCTGCTGTTGAACAACCGCATCTACGGGTTGACCAAGGGCCAGTACTCGCCCACCTCGGAAGTGGGCAAGATCACCAAGTCCACCCCGATGGGTTCGATCGATGAACCTGTGATGCCCTTGGCGCTGGCGTTGGCCGCTGAGTGCAGCTTCGTGGCCCGATGTCTGGACATCGATGCCAAGCCGTTGGGCGCCATCATGGAGCGTGCTGCCGGGCATGCCGGTACCGCCTTCGTCGAAGTGCTGCAGGACTGCAACATCTTCAATCACCAGGCGTGGTTCCATGCTTCGCAAAAGGACACACGTCCGGCGAACACGCTGCAGTTGGTCCACGGCGACCCGATGATCTTTGGCGTCGATTCTGAACGGTGCATCATTCGATCACAGGACGGGCTTGGCGTCGCGAATGTTGCTGACGTGGATGCAGCCGACATCGTCGTGCACGATGAAACCAATCGAACGCAGGCCTTCGAATTGGCCACGATGCGGTATCCCGACTTCCCCGAGCCGTTGGGTGTGCTGTACGTGAATGCCGATCGGCCCATGTACGAAGCGGCGTGCGAGGATCAGGTGGCCCGGGCCAAGGCGGATCGCCCGGCTGATCTGCAGGCACTGGTGCATGGTCCGGAGACCTGGCAGGTCACCTGAGATGGTGCAGCAGCACTGGGATGTGATCGTGATCGGTGGGGGACACGCCGGTGTCGAAGCGGCGCGGGCGGCGATCGAAGCGCTTGGGGACGGTGGCCGAGTGTGCATGGTGACCATGGACCCGGCCAAGATCGGTGAGATGTCGTGCAACCCGGCCATCGGCGGATTGGCCAAGGGCCAGATCGTGCGCGAGATTGATGCGCTCGGTGGCTTGATGGGACGGATCGCCGATGCCACCGGCATCATGTTCAAGATGCTCAATACGTCGCGGGGCGCTGCTGTCCGTGGCCCTCGATGTCAGAACGACAAGCATGCCTACGCCGCCGAGGCCCAGCGATTGCTCGCCACATTGCCGCTGACTGTGATCGCCGCCACGGTGGACGACATCCTCGTGCACGATGGCGTGGTCACAGGCGTGCAACTGCCCGCCGGTGCAGGCATCGTCACACCGGCGCGTGTGGACGCATCAACGTGGGCGCACGACATGCCCGTTCGGGCGTACGGCGGGCAGCCGGAGGCACGGCTTGATGCGCCAGTGCAGTTGCACGCCCCGGCCGTGGTGTTGACCACCGGCACGTTCATGCGGGCGCTCATGCACACCGGTGAGCAGCAGGTTGATGGTGGTCGGGTTGGGGAAGGCGTGGCTCGCGGGATCGCCGGCTGTCTGCACCGCCTTGGTCTGGAACTGACCCGGTTCAAGACCGGCACGCCACCGCGATTGCAGCGTCAGAGCATCGACTGGGATGCACTTGGGGTGCAACATGGCGACGCGACGCCCGTGCCCTTCAGTGACCTCACGTGTGCAGGTGACTTCCCACCCTTGCCGCAGGTGACGTGCCGAGTGACGCACACCACACCCGAAGCGCATGCATTGATACGTGACAATCTTCATCGGGCACCGATGTACGCCGGCGCGATGACCGCCACGTGCGGACCACGCTATTGCCCGAGCATTGAAGACAAGGTGGTGCGGTTTGAAGATCGCGATCAGCACCACGTGTTTCTCGAGCCAGAGTCACTGCACACCGACGAGATCTACTGCAACGGTATTTCCACGAGCCTGCCGCCGGAGATTCAAACGCAGGTCGTGCGGGCCATGCCCGGATGCGATCAGGCCCAGATCATCCGGCCCGGCTACGCGGTGGAGTACGACCTTGTCTGCCCGCATCAACTCGATTCCACAGCCATGGTGAAGTCGATCCCAGGGCTGTATCTCGCAGGACAGATCAATGGCACCAGTGGCTACGAAGAAGCGGCGGGGCAGGGATTGATCGCGGGCCTCAATGCGGCCCGGCAGGTGCGTGGTGACGGGCCCGTGCGACTGGCCCGCGATGCGGCCTACATCGGCGTGATGCTCGATGATCTGGTGACCAAGCAGCCCACTGAGCCGTACCGCATGTTCACATCGCGGGCCGAGCATCGCATGCGACTTCGAGCGGACACGACCGACGAACGGCTCACCCCGTTGGGCCGAACCTGGGGGCTGGTGGGGGATGACCGATGGGCACGGTGGCAGGCACGCGAAGCACGTCTGCATGACGTGCGGCGTCGAGTTGAAGACACACGGCACAACGGCAAGTCTCTGGCCGACATTGCGCGGCGCCCTGAAACGTGCACCGATGACCTGCATGTGGCACTGGGCAGCGGCGATGACTTCGGCGACGTGGAGCGTGTCATGCACGACTGTCGCTACGAGGGGTATCTGGTGCGTCAGCAGGCGGAGATCCGTCGCCATCGTGAGGCCGATGCCATGCGAATTCCAGCGGGATTTGATCCCCACACCTGCGAAGGCCTTCGCAGTGAGGCCAAGGATGTGCTGGCGCAGTTCAAACCGGCCACGTTGGGCCAGGCCTCGCGGCTTGCAGGCGTGAACCCGGCTGATGTGACGGTACTCCGCGTCGTGATCGGTCGATCGAGTGCGTCCACGTCTTCTCAGTCCTGAGTGGCTATCCTGCTCCATTCACAACGTGCCGCTGTAGCTCAATTGGTAGAGCACCTGACTTGTAATCTGGAGGTTGGGGGTTCAAGTCCCCCCGGCGGCTTTGACACGCGGGTTGACCGGACAGGCCCAGCCTCGGGCAAGGCCGTCTCCCCGGAGGCCATCGGGCCGTCGTGACTGTCGCTGTGGCGTCGAGTGCAGGCTGACTGGGGGAGGGTGATCTGGTACGCTGCCCGCCCCCCGGGCGAGTACCCAAGTGGACAAAGGGGGCAGACTGTAAATCTGCTGGCGTACGCCTTCACAGGTTCGAATCCTGTCTCGCCCATTCCCGTCGCCCCGAGCAGTTGCCTTAACACAGGGGTGGGCCTACTTGGGGCCGTCTAACACACCACGGGGTGTAGCTCAGCTTGGTAGAGCGCGTCGTTCGGGACGACGAGGTCGCAGGTTCAAATCCTGTCACCCCGATTGACACGGCCGGGGGGGGCCCCCGCCCGGCCCGCCCGGGGGGGAGCGCCGGCCGGGCCCCCGCCCCCCGCCCCAAGGGCAAGACCGGCCGCCCAAAAAAACACG
>JAKVBV010000044.1 GCA_022446965.1 Phycisphaerales bacterium | reverse complement strand
TCGGTGCCGATCACGTATACGTCTTCGCCGAACTGATCTCGCAACGCCGAGCACAAGGTGGTGCCTGCGGTTTCGTCCACGGCGGCCACCACGACCGGCTTGGCTTCGCCTTCAGGCAATGCGGCCATGGCCTCGGCTACGGCGGTCACACTCGCGGAGAGATCGGTGTTCGCCACGGCGACAGGTGTGCCCACGGTGCCGGCGGCGACCGGAGCGATGGCGGTGCGGCTGTGGCCGACATCCACGGCGACAATGTGCAAAGCAGACATCACGACAGTGTATCGCAGCGCGGGGTACCCACTGATGCACGTACAATGGCACCATGGCAGACACCACGCAGGCCCAACGCATCGATGGTCGAGCCCTTGCTGCAGCCGTCCGCGAGGACCTGACGCATCGCATCGAGGTGATGGTCAACGCAGGCCGCGCCCCTCGGCTCGATGCGGTCATCGTGCAGGGCAATCCTGCCGGTGAGGTGTATGCCCAGCGGCAGGCCCGCACGTGTGAAGCGATCGGGCTGACGTACGCCTTGCACACATTGCCGGCGGATGCCGATCAGCAGCTGGTGATCGACACCATCGACGCCCTAAATGCCGACGAGGCATGCACCGGTATCATGGTGCATCTGCCCTTGCCCGATGGCGTGTGCATGCAGGCCGTGCAGGCTCGGATTGCGGTGCACAAGGATGTCGAGGGTGTGAACCCCGCCAACATCGGCGGTGTGATCTACGGCCAACGCACGCTCGTGCCGTGCACTGCAGCTGCGGCCATGCATTTGATCGAATCCACCGGGATCGAACTCGCCGGCACGCGGGCCGTGGTGGTGGGGGCCAGTGGCATCGTGGGCAAGCCTGTGGCCGTGCTGCTGATGCAGGCGCAGGCCACCGTGACGTCGACCAATATCCACACTGAAGATCTCGTCGGGCATTGCGCCGCGGCGGACATCATCGTGGCAGCTGCTGGTGTGCCCGGCCTCATCGGCCCCGAGCATGTGAAGCCCGGCGCGGTGGTCATTGATGTTGGCATCAACCGGGTGACGTGTCCGGACTCGGGCGAACAGCGCACCGTGGGTGATGTGGATGCTGACGCGGTGGCGTCGATCGCCGGTCACCTCAGTCCGGTGCCTGGCGGCGTGGGCCCTGTGACGGTGGCCATGTTGCTGCGCAACACGGTTGAGGCGGCTCAGCGGGCCTGAAAGAACAGTTTTTCAGCACACATGAACTGCCTTGGCGCGTAGTTGGTTCTGGAGCGGAATCCCTTGCTCCAGGAGAACGCCCATGCATCCAGCCACGTACGCCTGTTCACTGCTTTTCGCCGCCAACTCGGTGGCGGCCCCATTTGATCTCTTCCCTGACATCCACGATGTTCCTGCTGAATATCCGACCGTCTCGATCGCACTTGCAGCCAGTTCGGACGGCGACACCATTCGATTGGCTCCGGGTGCCTACCACCTGAATATCATCATTTCGGGCAAAGGCGTCCGAATTCAGGCCGACGGTGAGGTCACCATCGAGGCGAATCTGGATGCTCCGATTTTCACGATCGAAGGCACGTGGGAAGACTCGATGGTCACTTTCGACGGGATCAACTTTGACGGATCATTCGCTGGCGATCCCCAAGACGTTCGCGCGATCAAAGGAACAAGTGCACACATCGAATGCGTCGGCTGTGAATTCGAGGACTTTGCACCAGGGCTGGGCATTGATCAGTCCGTTCGATCAGGTGGTGCAATCAGTGTCTCAGGCGGATCACTGTCGTTGTTCCAATGCACGTTCGATGATTGTGAAGCATCGGGTGATGGTGGAGCGTTGAGCGCAAGTGTCGCATCTGTGGCGATCGATGAAAGCGCGTTTTGGAACTGTGACAGTGGAGACGATGGTGGTGCGATCAAACTCTACAGCTGTTCGACCGAACTTTCACAAACATCGCTTTACAGCAATGACGCGAGTGATAACGGTGGCCATGTGTTCATGATGGCCGGTAATCTCATGGTCAATCGTTGCGCCTTCATGTGGGGCGATGCCATGGAGGGTGGGGCCGCTTGGTCAGGCGGCTCGGACTTCTTTGGCGACGCGGAGGTCACGGTGACCAACAGCCTGTTTGGCGGAAACGAAGTCAGTGAGGGCATGGCGGACGTGTGGCACCATGAGGACTCGATCGGACCCTACACCGGCTCGTGGAAGCTCTGTGCAACCTCATCCTGCACCGGCGTGTCATATCCCGTCTTTGCCAATTCCTATGTTGACAACTGCCTGGACTGTGCTGCGGATCCAAACGAAGACGGGGTTACCGACGTGCTGGACTTACTCGAGGTGCTGATGCACTGGGGCGAACGTGACCCTTTCACCGATCTGAATTGGGACGACACCACTGATGCAGGCGACCTCGTCGAGTTGCTCGATGCGTGGGGTGGGTGTGAGCCTTTCGCTTTCGAAGTGGTCTAAGTGGGAGCCCGCCTCAGCCGAACAACTTGTCCGCAGCTTCGCCGTAGCGAGCGATCGTGTTGTTCACGATCTCCTCGGGGACTTCGGGGCCGGGGGGCGTCTTGTCCCAGTTGCCGGCCGACACGATCGTCTCGAGCCAGTTGCGCACATACTGCTTGTCGAAGCTGTCCTGATCGCGGCCGACTTCGTAGTCATCGGCGGGCCAGAAGCGGCTTGAGTCGGGCGTGAGCACTTCGTCAATTAACAGGATCTCATCAGTCTCGTTGCCATCGGCATCGAGGGCATAGCCGAACTCGAACTTGGTGTCGGCCAGGATGATGCCCTTGGTGAGGGCGTATTCGGCGGCACGGGTGTAGATCTCGATCGAGATATCACGCAGGCGTTCCATCACGTTGCGACCGGCGATCCCGCACGCAGTGTCGAAGTCGATGTTCTCATCGTGGCCCACGTCGGCCTTGGTGGCTGGCGTGAAGATCGGCTTGGGCAGCTGCGCACAGTGCTCGAGGCCTTGGGCCAATTCAATGCCGCACACCGTGCCGTTGGCCTGGTATTCCTTCCAGCCCGAACCGGTGATGTAGCCTCGCACCACAAACTCCACGGGAATCACGCGGCAGGCACGGCCGTACATCATGCGGCCTTCGCACGCGGCGGTGTCCTCATCGCTGAGGCCTGGCACGTCGGCGGGATCGGTGCTCATCAGGTGATCATCAATCAGGCCCCACTCGCGGATCATGTCGAACCACTTGGTGCTGATCGAGGTCAACGCACGGCCCTTGCCCGGAAGCGGCGTGGGCATGACCACATCGAAGGCACTGATGCGATCACTGGCGATGATGAGCACGCCCGGGGGCGTGTCGCCATGGGCGGGGACTTGGTAAATGTCGCGGACCTTCCCCTGGCGGCGGCCTGGCAGGGGGAGGTTGGTTTCATAGACGGCATTGAGGGCTGTGGTCATGGGCATATTGTAGGCCGCTCGCCCTTGGGTCGCAGCAGGCAAAGCAGGGTGTGGATGGCCTACCATGGCATCTCCCGCATGCTTCGATTCGCCGTGTTTGATGACCACGGGCCCGCCCGTGATTGGCCGATGCACGACGTCGTCTTGATTGGCAAGGGCGACGTGGTTGTGCCGGGAACGGTGCGCTTCGACCCGGAGACCAGCTGCATCGAATGTGAGCCTGAGGAGTCTGGAGCGGTGGCGCTGGGCATCCTGCACGACACCGGCTCGATGGGCACGTTGGCGTTACGGACCTGCCTGCTGCCACATGCCGCCCAGCCCTACATCCTGACCGCCGAGCTGGCCCGTCGGGCGATCGGCCAGTTTCTCACCAAGGCCGAAGAGTGGCACATGGCCTCGATGGCTGACGAAGTGGCTGCTTTCGACCACTGGGAACAGTCGCGAGGCGACTTCACCAAGGCCATGGTCAGTGAAGATTCCCTGCACACCGCCACACAGGCTCAGTCCTGTCTCGAGCGGGCGGTGGATGCTAGTGAACGGCTGGCCATCGCGCACGCCGAGGTGCTGCTGAAGCGGCGCTATGCCGAGCGGCCAGCATCGTCCACGGCGATGGGCTGCCGAGTGCAGCCTCAACGATGCACTGGCGGTCTGCAGAAGGTGCTGGCGAGTCACTTCGGTCTTGTCGTGCTGCCGTTGCAATGGAAAGACCTGTGTCCCGCCCCTGGTGAATACAACTGGGACGCCGCCGACGCCTGGATGGAATGGGCGATCGACACCAAGCGCCGCGTGGTGATCGGGCCCATGATCGATCTCGAACCGGGCAAACTGCCGCCGTGGTCCGATCAGTGGAGCAGCGACTACCACGCATTGCGCGATGCCGCGTACGAGCACGTCGAGAAGATCGTGCAACGTTACGGCGACGCCGTGGGCATGTGGAATCTGGTCAGCGGCATGGAGGCTGGCGCCACCGCTGTAGCCACCGAACGAGAGATGGTTGATCTGGTGCGCACGTTGGCCCTGTTGGTGCGCAGCGCGCACCGCGGCCGTCGTGTGGTAGTCGAAGTCGCCCGTCCGTGGGGGCATTATCGCGCCAAGCGTCCCATGGCGCCGCCGCCGCTGCACTTTGTCAGTCGTCTCGTGCAATCTGGTATTCGTCTCGACGCCGTGGGCATCCGTCTGTTGCAAGGTGGCACCACCGGCAGCAGTACGCGCGACGCCATGGCCATCTGCACCATGCTCGATCAGCTGATGAAGCTCGATGTCCCGGTGCTGCTGTCCGCCGCCGGTGTGCCTGATGGTCCGGTCGCCCAAGGGCGAGGATCGTGGCGTGGTGCGTGGTCCCCCAAGCGACAGGCGGCCTGGGCCGGCGTGATGGCGCAGGTGGCTTTGGCGCGACCGTACATCGAGTCGTTCATCTGGGGCGATCTGTACGACACCGCTGAGGCGCATCCGCCCACGTCGGGGCTGATCTCGACGTCGGGCAAGGCCAAACCGGCGCTGCAGAAGCTCGCCCAGATTCGCCAGCGATTGCGCACACCCCTGGCCGACGAGGCATCCACTTGATGTCGCCCGCGTGGCGGGTGTGGTTGAGCATGCTGCGTCGTCCTGTTGCCGGAGGGCCGGCGGTGGCATGCCTCCTCGCAGGCGTGCTGATCGGGCTGCTGGCCCATCCACCACGAAGGCAGGCCGACGCTGGTTCGCAAGGATCGGTGCTGCGTCTGCGACCAGCGGCAGCGCACGTGCACGACTGGCGCATGCTCGAGGGTGTTGGGCCGGTGCTCGCGGCACGATTGCATGAAGCATGTCATGGGCGCAGCAGAGTTACGGTGGCCGACCTCGATGCCGTGCCCGGTGTTGGTCCCATTCGCATCGATCGCTGGCGTGCGTACTTGGCACTGGACACACCACGATGAGTTGGCGCCAGGCACTGCAAGGTGAGCCGGTCGCCACCATTGGGTCGGCATTCGATCGAGGTGGTCTGACGGCGCTCTCGGGTCGCTGGGGGAGTTCAACGCTTGCCCTGTCCTCACTGGTCTTTGAGTCGGCCGCGAGTGACGTGGTGCATCTGTTCGTGACCGCCCACATCGACGACGCCGATCAGGCCTGTGCCGTGCTCGACGACTGTGGCTTGAACGTGCATCGCTTTCCTGCGTTGGAAGTGCTGCCCGGTGAGAGCGATGCCCGCATGGATCTTCGCAGCGAACGGTTGCGATGCATTCGGGCGCTGGTGGATGGCTCGCTCACCGGCGTGATCGTGGCGCCCATTGCGGCACTGATGCAGCCCATTCCCGACGTGCAGTCGCTCACCAGCCTGTATCGCGTGCTGCACACCGGTGGCACGCTTGACCGTGACGACGTGGTCAACTGGCTCATCGACGGCGGCTATCGCCGTGCAACCACGGTGGAGCAGCCTGGTGAGTTTGCCTTGCGTGGTGACATTCTCGACGTGTTCCCCGAGAGCGGCGAGCCGGTTCGCATCGACACCTTCGGCGAGGCGATCGAGTCGATTCGGGCGGTGGATCTCGATTCCATGGGCTCAGGACGGTCGCTCAAGAGTGTCGATCTGGTGGCCTGTGGGGCGCGATTCGCCCAGCCCGATGCGACCGACACCGCAGCCTGGTTGCCGTCGTTGTTGCCCGCCTCGACACGCGCCCTGCTCGACGACGCCGACGAGATCGCCGAACAAGCCCGCAGCTATCTCGAGCGTGTGGATGACGGCAGTGCCATCGCAGATCTGGCCTCGGTGCAGCAGATGGTGAGCGAGCACTGCCATGCACTGGTCACCGTGCAGGCCGCCGCGGTGGCCGACACCGTGGACGGCGTACTGCCGGTGGAGGCACTACCGGCCTTCGCCGAGCAGGCCCCCGTGGCGGTGGCTGATCTGGTGGCCCGGGCGCAGACAGCTCGGGTGCTCGTGTTGTGCGAACACCCACGTGATGCAGCCCGTCTGCGTGAACTGCTTGGTGACGGTCCGGTGCCCAAGCAGCTGCGGATCGAGTTTGGTGTATTGCCTCGAGGATTCGTGCTCGATGGCCTTGGCGACGCACCTGTGCACGTGGTGCCGTGGCATGAAGTGATCCACCGCTGGTCGTTGCGGCGGCGCAGCCACAGTGAACCCACCGAGCGAGCCATCGACGCCTTCGTACAGGTCAAGCCCGACGATCTGGTGGTGCACCGCGATCATGGCATCGCGCGTTTTCTTGGTCTTCAACATCAAGATCGCGACGACGACGAACTGCGTCGCGAAGAGTGTCTGGTGTTGGAGTTCGCCAAGGGGTCTCGGCTGTACGTGCCGGCTTCACGCATCGAACTCGTGCAGCGCTACATCGGGGCGTTCAAGGGGACGCCTGAGCTGTCCACACTGGGCTCGAAGGCTTGGCAACGCAAGACCGCATCGGTGGACGAAGCCGTGCGCGACCTCGCCTGCGAGCTTCTGCGTGTGCAGGCCATGCGCGCATCGCAATCGGGTACGCCGTTTCCCCCCGACGGTGAGTGGCAGGACCAATTCGAGGGGGCGTTCGAATTTGAAGAGACGCCAGACCAACGCACCGCGATCGCGGCGGTGCGGACTGACATGCTCACGCCGCGACCCATGGACCGTCTTGTGTGTGGCGACGTTGGCTTTGGCAAGACCGAGATCGCCGTTCGAGCAGCCTTTCGCGCTGCAGCCGCTGGCAAGCAAGTGGCCGTGCTCGTGCCCACCACGGTGCTCGCCGAGCAGCACGAACGCACCTTCGCTCGGCGGTTGGCGGGCTATCCCTTCCGAGTGGAATCACTGAGCCGGTTCAAGACGGCCGCCGAACAGCGATCGCTGTTGGATGAGGTCGCCGCCGGCAGGGTGGATGTCGTGGTGGGCACGCATCGACTGTTGTCGAAGGACGTGCACTTCAAGTCGCTCGGGCTGGTGGTGGTGGATGAAGAGCAACGGTTCGGCGTGGAGCACAAACAGCGGCTGCTGGGCATGCGGGCCACAGTCGACGTGCTCACGCTCACGGCCACGCCCATTCCGCGCACCTTGCACATGTCGATGGTGGGGCTGCGCGACATCTCCTCACTGCAGACAGCCCCGGTGGATCGCCAGGCCGTGGTGACGGAGGTGATTCCGTTTGATGAGCGACGGGTGCAAGCGGCGCTCAAGCGCGAACTGGCTCGCGACGGTCAGGTGTTTGTCGTCCACAACCGGGTCAAGGATCTGCAGGACATCGCCGACATCATTCGTCGCCTGGCGCCCGACGCTCGCATCATCACCGGGCACGGCCAGATGCCACCCAAGGAACTTGAGAAGGCCATGCTCGCCTTCATGCGACACGAGGCGGACGTGCTCGTGTGCACCACGATCATCGAGTCGGGCATCGACATCCCTCGTGCCAACACGATCATCATCAACGAAGCCGATCGATACGGCCTGGCGGATCTGCATCAGTTGCGTGGCCGCGTTGGACGTTCGTCGCATCGGGGCTACTGCTATCTGTTGTTGCCCACCACGCGAACGGTGAATCCCGATGCGCGGCGACGTCTGCAGGCCATGGAGAGCTTCGCCATGCTGG
This sequence comes from Phycisphaerales bacterium, assembly GCA_022446965.1. Lineage (GTDB taxonomy): Bacteria > Planctomycetota > Phycisphaerae > Phycisphaerales > SM1A02 > JABAAC01. The sequence goes on along the minus strand of JAKVBV010000044.1, from coordinate 4,462 downwards.
GGGCGGGCTTTCGCATCGCGCTGCGTGATCTGGAAATTCGCGGCGCTGGCAACATTCTCGGGCCGGAGCAAAGCGGCCATATCGCGGCGGTGGGCTATGAGCTGTATTGCCGCCTGCTCGAACAGGCGGTGGCGGATCTCAAGGCGGGACGTCGCATCGTGCAGGACCTGCCCGAGATCGACCCGGGCTTCAGCGGGTGGCTGCCCGCGGCGTGGATCCCGGGCGACGCACGCCGCATGGACGCCTATCGCCGTCTCGCCCGTGCCGCCGACGTGGACGCACTGGCCCAGGTCGTCACGCAACTCGAGTCGGCCTATGGCGATGTGCCGCCGCCGGCTCACCGCTGCATCGATCTCGCGGAGATCCGCATCCGATTGCAGGCCAATCACGTGCGGGCAGTCGTGCGACGAGAACAGGATCTGATCTTTCGCACTACGCAGCCGGCGCTGTTGGAGGCAATCTTCGACGGCGCTCAGGGCGCCTTCCGTCGCGTGGGCACGCCGTCGGCGGCCGGGGTGTGGGAGTGCTGGTGGCGTCCCCATCCCGAAACATTCGCGCCGCCCACACTCGCGGCGGTGTTGCGCAAGCGGCTGCAGGTTGAGGCGCCGATACTGGAGGCCACATGATCGGCGCCTGGATCATTCTGATCGCGTCCATCGCGTGTCTCATCGGCGGCATGCGTGGATGGTTGCATCGCACGCCTCGAGCCAGTCGGGCTGGGCGAGTGGCGGCCGCCGTGTGGGCGCCCATGGTGGCCACGGTGCCTGTAGTGATGGCCAATGGGGCATCAGATGCCACATGGTCGGTCGGGCTGCTCAGCCCGATGTGCGCCTTGGCGGTGGTGCCACTGTTGTTGGTGTCTGCGGCGGCGGGCCGATCACCCGATCCGTGGTTCGACGGCCTCGACCTGCCGATGCTATGGCCTGCCACGGGCGTGCTGGCGCTGCTGATTGCAGTGGCTGGGTCGCTGCCGCTCTCAGGCGTGCTGGCACTGGCCGCCATCGCGGTGGTGGTGTTGATGGCACAGTCCACGCCTCGATCGGGCGAAGGGTGGGGCGGGGCGGGCACCGTGTATCTGGGCATCGCCTTGCTCGGGTCGGCGGGCATGGGATGGCTGCTGCGACCAGGCGGCGTGCTGGTGGCGTCGCTCGTGCCGATGGTGATCGTCTTCAGTGTGCTGGTGCGGCAGCATGGGCCCGGGCACGGCATCGTGGGCGCCATGAGCGCGGGCGTGCTGGGCACGCTCGTCGTGCCGGGCATGTTGGGCTTTGACACACTCGTCTCGGTGCTGCAGGGGCATCAACCACCCGTATCGGTGACCGGCGTGCCGCGAACACCCTCGCTGGTGCCGCTGGTCATGCCCGGGGCCGGGCTGCTGGCGATGAGCGGCCTGCTGGTGGGCTTCACGCGATGGGGCTCGACGCGGCGGTGGGCGGCGATCGTGGCGTCGGCAGCCTTGTGTGGAGGCTGTGGGGCGGTGCTGACCGCCGTGTACGTCCATCAGATCGCCCATTGAAGTTGTCACGGCCAATGGGCCGATGCACAAGTGTGCGTGCTGCAAGGACGTGGCCGCCGGACAGTTGGGCTTCGGGCACCCCCGGGCCCTCAGTGCATGGGATCGCATCGGATGCGCCATACTCATCAGCGGGATGTTTTGCCCGCCACGCGTGAATCGCATACGCACAAGTTCGCCGTTGCTGGATTCGAGGGCTACCTGACGGTGGGCCTGTTTGAAGACGGCCGACCAGGCGAGATCTTCATGAAGATGTCCAAAGAGGGGTCGACCTTGTCGGGGCTCGTACAGGGGTTCTGCAGGTGCTTCTCCATCTGCCTGCAATACGGTCTGCCGTTGGAAGAGGCGGTGGCACGGTTCAAGGGCATGCGATTTGAACCATCAGGCTCCACGAGCAATCCGGAGATTCCGGAGGTCACCAGCATTCTGGATTACATCGCCAAGTATCTGGAGCTGACCTTTCCCTCAACGCCGGCGTCCCACGCCCGCGCTGGTTGACATCTCCGAACCTATATGCAACACCGCCGCGTGGGGCAACCCCACGCGGCGGTGTTCGTTTGATGCGATGTCGATCGATCAGGCGGTGGCTTCTTCAGCCGCGGCCGGGGCAGGTGCCTCGGGGGCTTCTTCCACGACCTCGGGCTTCTCGATGAGCTCGCCCTCGTCGTCGAATTCCATCTCTTCACGCTCTTCAAGCGGTTGATCGGGTTCCACGACCACGATGATCTCGGTGCGGAGATCTTTGTCGAACTGAATCAGCACCGGGTACTCGCCGATGCGGCGGATGGCCTGATGCAGACGCACGGCGCGGGTGTCCACGCCCTCGTAGCCCACCTGAATGAGGGCGTCGGAGATGTCGCGCTGCGTGACCGAGCCGTAGAGCACGCCCTGGGCGTTGCACGAGCGAACGAGGGTGAGTTCCACTTCGTCCATGCGGCCGATGAGGGTTTCGCGAGCAGAGCGACGGGCCTGCACCTGCGCCATGGCCGCTTCACGGTCGGCCTGCAGTTCGGCGATGCGTTCTTCGGTGGGAACCTCAGCAAGGCCCATGGGCACGAGGTAGTTGCGGGCATAGCCGGTACGCACGCGCACCACGTCGCCCACGATGCCGAGGTGTTCGACATTGCGAAGCAGCAAAAGTTCGATATGGCGTCTTGCCATGACGGTGTCCTCCAGGGGAGTTGAGGAGGCTGCGGGTGCAGCCCCCAGCGTTACAAGGCGGCCCGCCGATGCGCGGACCGGAGAAATCAGAAGGGGATGTCGTCGTTGGTGACGCCACCCGATGGTGCGGCTGCGGGTGCCTGTTGGCCACCGCCGCCAGATCCACCGCCACCTTGGCGGGAATCGATGAACTGGAAGTTCTCGACCACGGTGACAAGCTTGGTGCGGCGGTTGCCGTCCTTGTCTTGCCACTCGTCGAGCTTGAGGCGACCTTCGATGAACACGGGACGGCCCTTGCTCAGGTACTTGCCCATGGTCTCAGCCGTGCGTCCCCACGCTTCACAATCGACGAAGGTGGTTTCTTCCCGGTACTCGTCGCCCGAGCGATAGCGTCGGTTGACGGCAAGACCGATGTTGGCCACGGCGGTGTTGTTGGCCGTGTACTTCACTTCGATGTCTCGCGTGAGATTGCCCATCAAGAGCACGCGGTTGAGACTGGCCATGGACGACCTCCCAGTGTTCTGCTGCCGACAGTGGCAGTGCTGCATGGTATCCGCCCGCCCCGGAGTGGGGCAGGTGGATGCCGATGATCAGTGAAGATCGATCAGGCTTCGGCCGGCGCCTGGGTGTCTTCAGCCGCGGCTTCGACGTCGTTGGCAGCTGGAGCCTCTTCAGCCGGAGCCTCCTCCGCGGGTGCCTCAGCAGCAGCGGCCGCTTCTTCCTCGGCGTCCCGGTCGGCCTTGGTGGTGGCACGCACGCCAGCCTCCGAAGCACCTTCCTCGGCCTGCTGGGCACGCACGGCGATCTCTTCCTTGAGGGCATCGCGGCCTTCAGCGGTTTCGATGAGTTCGGCGTTGACCTGGTCGGCCCGGGTGAGCATGAAGCGAAGGAGATCTTCGCTCAGCAGGCAGTGGCGCTCCAGAGCAGCCATCTGATCACCGGCCAGCTTGAAGTAGCACAGGAAGAAGACGCCGCGCTTGTTGCCCTTGATCTCGTAGGCCAGACGACGCTCGTCCCACTTCTTGAACGAGATGATTTCGGCGTCGACCTTGCCGAGCAGGCCCTGCACGTGGTCCGCGGCGTCGCCGAGGTTCGCACCGGCCGACTGCGGGAAGAGGAACAGGCCCTCGTAGGTGTTGATGGTGTTTTCAGACATTGGTTCGTTGCTCCTCCAGTGGGTTCACTGGTCGGGGTTGTAGGCATTCATTGCCGCGTCGAGGCCGCGGCGAATCCAGCATTCGGTGGCGTCGGCGGCACGGTCAAGTACCGGTTCAACGGCGTCGAGCTGGTCGGGCCCGAATCGGCCCAGGACATAGTTCTTGAGGGGAATGGTGCCGGGGGCATCGATGCCGATACGGAGTCGGCACCAGTCGTCATGCCCCATGTGCTGTGCGATGTTGCGCAGCCCGTTGTGGCCACCGTGGCCACCGGCGGGACGAATTCGCATTCGACCACAGGGGAGGGCCGTGTCATCCACGACCACGAGCAGGTCTTCGGCTTCGAGCTTGTAGAAGCGGACGGCTTCACCGACCGCTTCGCCCGAGCAGTTGACGTACGTCGTGGGCTTGAGCAGCACGACCTTTTCGCCGTCGAGGTCGACGTTGATGGTGGCACCCTTGAATCTGGACCGGGGTGTTTCCCCCGGGGCAATCTTGCGCACGACACGATCGAGCACGTCGAACCCGACGTTGTGCCGGGTGCGGTTGTACTCGGGGCCGGGATTGCCGATACCAACGACGAGCTTCATGGCGTGGAACGTGGGTGACCCGCAGGCGCGGCTCAGCCGTC